>NZ_JBFAYO010000010.1:0-214912 GCF_040681325.1 Nocardia sp. NPDC051787 | reverse complement strand
CCCCCCACACGGGGAGTGAAGAGCCGGAACCAAAAAATATTTGGCACTGACATTCATCGACACACTATTGAGTTCTCAAAGAACACACGCACACAGATTCGATCCGGACTAGCCGAACCTTCTCTGGGGCAACTTTCCCAGTCTAACCAAGGAACCGAGCGAAATCAAGTCCGATCGGCCTATCCGGTTGTGCTGGCCTGTCAGGCGCTCCTCGTACTACCTCGTTTCCCGGTCCGTCCGCTCGGCTCGCGCCTCGCTTCCCTGCTCCGGGTCGGTGTCCGTGTCGCTCTGACTTGGAATAAGTTACGCGGCGGATAACGCTACGTCAAATCGCCTGAACAACGAGGTGTTTTCGCAGGTCACAGGCCCGCACCTGAGTCGAGCGGGAGCTTGAATCACACCGATGTGATTCAAGCCACCGCGATCTTCACGCACCTGCCCGCAAGACCCCGGCAAGGTTCTTCTTGCCGCGCCGCAGCACGAGCCACCGCCCGTACAGGTAGTCGGCGTCGGCGGGAGTCCACTCGAGGTCGGAGATCTTGGTGTTGTTCACCGAAGCCCCGCCTTCGTTCACCGTGCGCCGCGCGGCGCCGCGGCTTTCGCACAGACCGGTCGCGACGAGCAGATCCACGATGGTGGCAGGCTCGCCGGGCTCGATCCGCGCGACCTCGCCATCGATCGCGGCCTCGCGCAGCGCGGCACCGAGCGTCGCGTCGTCGAGGTCGCGCAGTTCGCCGCGACCGAACAGCGCTTGACTGGCCAGCTGCACCGCGCGGGTGTTCGCCTCGCCGTGCACCAGGGTCGTCATCTCCGCGGCCAGCCTGCGCTGCGCCTCCCTGGCGTGCGGGCGCTCGGCGGTCGCCTGCTCCAGCTCGTCGAGTTCCTCCCGGGACAAGAAGGTGAACCAGCGCAGGTAGCGCACCACGTCGGCGTCGGCGGTGTTCACGAAGTACTGGTACCAGGCGTAGGGACTGGTCATCTCCGGGTCGAGCCACAGGCTGCCGCCGCCGGTGGACTTGCCGAACTTCTTGCCGTCGGCGGAGGTCACCAGCGGGACGGTCAGCGCGTGCACGGACGCGCTGTCGACGCGGCGGTTGAGCTCGACGCCCGCGATGATGTTGCCCCACTGGTCGGAGCCGCCCACCTGCAGCGTGCAGCCGTAGTTGCGGCGCAGCTGGAGGTAGTCGTTGGCCTGCAGGAGCATGTAGCTGAACTCGGTGTAGGAAATACCCTCACCGTCCAGGCGCCGCTTGATGGTGTCGCGGGCCAGCATGACGTTCACCGAGAAGTGCTTGCCGACGTCGCGCAGGAAGTCGACGGCGGTCAGCGGGCCGGTCCAGTCCATGTTGTCGACGATCACCGCGCCGGTCGGCGAATCGTCCAGATCCACGAAGCGCTCCAGCTGGGAGCGGATCCGCCCAGCCCACTCCGCCACCGTGTCGGTCGAGTTCATGGTCCGCTCGCCGACGTCGCGAGGGTCGCCGATCAGACCGGTGGCGCCGCCGGCCAGCACGATCGGGCGATGCCCCGCACGCTGGAAACGCTTCAGCGCGAGCAACGGCACCAGGTGTCCCGCGTGCAGGCTGGCGGCGGTGGGATCGAAGCCGGCATACAGGGTCAGCGGCCCGGCGGCCGCCGCCGCGCGCAAGGCATCCAGGTCGGTGGACTGCGCGATCAACCCGCGCCAGGTCAGTTCGTCGATGATGTCGCCGCTCACGCCGTCCTATCTTTCCGCATGAGGTCTGGGGTCCGGTGTGCGCCTCAGTGTCGTGACGCGACGCGGCGCAGGTCGAACGATTTTCCGGATGCTCCGCTCCGCAGTGATCGAGTCGTCGGCACGCGGCCGACGACGAGCGCGCTGATCGGGTGCGGCGATGACCAGGTCCGGTGCGCACACCGGCACGGCTGCGATCAGCACCCGCTGCCGCTGCCCCGCCGGAGAGATCGTGCGGGTAACCGCTACCACTCGCAGTCACTCGCTCACGTGACATTGCTGGTTGTCACGACCCGGTTCGCACCAGCTGGAGTCGTCGCGCCGACGGACCTGATACGGGAACCTTCTTGCCAACACGACGGGACGCTCGGCGGACCGGAGTCCGCCGACCGTCGTCACCGACGCGGCGCTCAGCGGGTGAGCGTTTCCCGCAGGGTGGCGAGGCTGTCGTGGCGTTCGTAGGCGATCCAGGCGAACACCACGGCCAGCACCAGCGGGAACGGCGCCAGGGCCGGGGCGTTCATGATGAATGCCTGGGTGACCGCGGCGAGCACCATGGTGACCGAAAGTCCCGCCGCGGCGAGCCCACTCAACCGGGGCACCAGCAGGCCGATTCCGCCCGCGATCTCGACGACGCCGGTGGGGTAACGGAACCAATCGCCGAGTCCGATCTCGTTGAAGATCCGGACCGCGTCGGATCGGCCGACCACCTTCGGCAGACCCGACGCGATGATGAGGAACAGACCGAGCAGGATCTGCAGTGTCCACAGGGTGCGGTTGAGCGCCTTGCCGGGGCGGGCGGCGACGGCGGGAGCGGCGACGGCGGTCATTGTGCTCTCCTTCAGGTCGGTCGCGTCGAGTGGTAGCGCGTTCACCTGATAGAACGGTGTGCCGCACGGGAATTCATCGCGGCGCGGCGAAAATCCCTCGCCTGGTGGTCATACCACCTTCGTCGTCGGCAGGGGCGCACGCGGACTGCGCCGGTAGACCGACACCGCCCGGGAGCCGGAGAGCCAGAACCGCCACGGCACGTCCGCCGCGGTGCTCACACCCACCCGGGGACCGCTGGCGATCTCGGTGGCATCGACCGGGCCGTTCAACTCCAGCCGGATCGCGGAGGACGGATCGAACAGCGCGGTTCCATAGTCGCTCAGTGTGATTCCCAGTGCGGTACCGAAATTGCCTGGGCCACGGGCCAAGTCGAGATCGGAACGGGCGCCGGGACGCCGGGCTCGCACCGTCTCCAGTCCGTCGATCACCTCGCCGGATCGGACCAGCACGGCGCTGGCGGTGCCGTCCGGTCCGCTCGTCACGTTCACACAGGTGTGCATGCCGTAGCTGAGATACACGTACAGCATTCCGGCGGGACCGAACATCACGCCGTTGCGCTTGGTCCGCCCGCGCCCGGAGTGCGAGGCCGGGTCGGGCCACGGCCCCGCGGGGTCTCCCCCGTACGCCTCGACTTCGACGATCCGTACCGCGACCGGCCCCGACCTCATGGTTGCCCCGAGCAGACGGCGGGCGGCAGCGGGCGGTTCGACAGCGAGTTCTTCAGCGGACACGACCGCCATTCTCCTCGACGGGCGCGACCGGCGTGCAGTCGCTCGAACGGGTTCGCACGGTGGTGCCGCTGGAGACCTGCCTGGCACCTGGCGGCTGCAACGCCAGGTCATCGCCTTGTCGTGGGCATGGGTACGCATCCCGTTGGCGTTCTCCGGCACCGAGCATGTGCCTGCATCGCTGCGCCGAGCCCGGTGAGCTCAGCGACAGCACGGAGCAGAGCCGAGGTCGATCTGCGCCACCCACTCAGAAGTACTTGCCGTGCTGGCCTGAGCGCGCCGTGACCAGGTCGTCGGCGATCACCGCCGCGTAGGCGACCACGACGATCGCGGCCAGCTGGGCCCACGACACCCAGTAGACGCCGATCGGCGTGGTCGCGGCGACGGCGGCTGCCGCGAGCAGCCGCGCCCATGGGCGCGGCAGACGCAGCGTCAACCGGAAGAAGAACTGGCCGAGAAAGTACAGGGCGACGCCACCGGAGAGGGCGGCGGCCACCGCGACGGAGGCGGCTTCGTTGCCGTGGGCGATGCTCATCTGAATGCCCGCGGCCGCCACGATGACGCCGATGAGCAGCGGATACAGCGAATAGCCGTAGGCCAGCACGGCTGGTCGGGAGCGTTCCCGGTCGGGCACCGCCGCCAGCGCTTCCTCGCCACGCTCGTCGTCGACGCCGAAGTAGGCCCACCACAGCACGTACGCCAGGCACAAGCCGAGGGCCACCGTGGCGATCAACTGCGGGGTGACCTGCTCCCCGGCCAGCCCCGCACCGATGGCGACGATCGATTCGCCGATCGCGACGATGACGACCAACCCGTGCCGCTCGCAGAAATGACTGGCACGGATGACGAAATCCTGGGTGTCCACGAGATACGGACTGATCGCCTGAACCGCGAACGCCGAAGTCCAGCACGCGTATTGCACCCAGCCGTGCACGAAACCGCCCGCCAGCACCAGTGCGGCCGCCAATCCGTTGAGCGGGGCGATCCGCCGGATCGCGAGGGTGGCCGAGGCGCCGCCCGCCGAGACGAACAGCGCGGTATGCACGGCGGTGACCAGGACGTACCCCGCACCGAACGCGATGCCAGTGCCGTGGAACGCGTCCGGAATCGCCAGTGCGAGCACGAAGAACGCGAACATGCCGACCATCAGCCAGCTCCGCCGGGCCGTACTGTTCGGCGCGACCTCGTTGGTGAGCCAGACGTAGCCGGAGTACATCCACCAGATCACCCCGAACAGCAGCGCCACCTGGGCGAGCGCCTGCCAGCCCGGGTGATGGGTGTAGACGTGCGAAAGCTGGGTGATGGTGAAGACGAAGACGAGATCGAAGAACAGCTCGAGCGTCGAAGCCCGCAGCTGCCCGCCCTCGGCGGACAGTTCCGCGCTCTGAGTGGTCACGGCAGGAGCCTAGAGCGCGGGCGGCCATATCGCGCGCGGACCAGTGGGGGCCGTGCCGGTCTCCGGCCGCGTCACCCGGGGGGGGTGTCGCTGCCCGGCGAACCGGTGTGCGGTGCCCGGGCTGACGAGGGTCCACGCATGGTCGGCGCCACCGGGACGATGCTCGTGTCGGCGACGCTGCCCAGGGTGGGCCGCTCCATACCCTGACCGCTCCGGCACGGGGCATCAGGGGCAGACGGGGGAGGAAAATGGGGACGCTCCCGGATGTGTTGTGGCACCGCCCGTTTCTACCGTCAGGCCATGTCTTCGGATTCCCGGCCGCGCAGAGGGCGGCGGTTGCTCCTGGTTCTCGTCTCGGTCGTGATGTCACTGGCTCTCGTGATCGCCGGTGGCGTCATCTGGGTGTATGTCGAAGCGACCGTATCCACTGTCGGCAGTGCGGAATTCCGCGACGAACTCGCCATCCCTCCGCTGGCACCGTCGCGGATCGACCCCGACGGAGCCCGCACCTTCGAGCTCGATATGCGTTCGGGGCGAAGGGAATTCCTTCCCGGACAAAGCACGGAGACCTGGGGATTCAACGGCGCCTATCTTGGACCCACGCTGCGGGCACGGCGTGGGGAGAAGGTGGCGGTCACCGTCCGCAACAATCTGACGGAGGCCTCGACCGTGCACTGGCACGGGATGCATTTGCCCGCGGCCATGGACGGAGGCCCGCACCAAATAGTGGCGCCGGGCGCGAGCTGGACGCCGAACTGGAGCATCGATCAACCCGCGGCCACGCTGTGGTACCACCCACATCCGCATGGCGCGACCGAAGACCACGTCCGGCGCGGTCTCGCGGGCATGTTCCTGCTCGACGACGACGTTTCCACCTCCTTGCCCCTTCCGGCGACCTACGGCGTGGACGACCTGCCCGTGATCGTCCAGGATGTGAAGTTCGATGGCGCGGCGTTCGATTCCGCCCACGCGATATTCCGTGACGTCGGATTCCTCGGCGATCGGACCATGGTCAACGGGACGCTGACACCGCACCGGAACGTCGGCGACGAACTCGTCCGCCTGCGTCTGCTCAACGCCTCGACCGCGCGCACGTATACGTTCGAACTCTCCGACCAGCGACCGTTCGCGCTCATCGCCACCGATGGCGGCCTCGTGGAACGACCGATCACCCTCGATCGGCTGCGGTTGTCGCCGGGCGAGCGCGGTGAGATCGTCGTGCGGATGCGGCCCGGCGAGCGAACGGTGCTGCGCAGCGGCAAACTCGACGCCGGACTGGATTTCTGGACCCAGCGGTTTTCCGGCGGTGATGACACCTTCGACATCCTCGAACTGCGCGCGGCCGAGACCCTGCGGCCGTCACCGGAACTCCCCGCGACGCTGGCGCTCCCCACCGCGCCGGACGGCGCCGATTCGACACTGGAACGGCGTTTCGACCTGAATCTCGCCGGGATCAACGGCACACCGATGGCAATGGACCGCATTGATTTCGCGGTCACCCGCGGCACCACCGAGACCTGGGTGGTGCGCAACAACGACGGTATGCCGCACAACTTCCACATCCACGACGTGCAATTCCGGGTGCTCGCGGTCGACGACGGCCCACCGCCCGCCGCGCTGACCGGCGCCAAGGACACCGTCTTCCTGCCGCCGAACGTCACGGTGCGGCTGGCCATGCGGTTCGACGGCCCAGCCGATCCGGACTCGGCCTACATGTATCACTGCCACCTGCTCTGGCATGAGGACCTCGGAATGATGGGCCAGTTCGTGGTCGTGAACCCGGGCGAGGCCGCCGGGACGCCGCCGCGCCACCACGGCGACTGACTTTCCACCGCGACACCCTTGCCGACCGGCCGCGAGCGCGCTAAATTCATCACACAGTGAATTCAACACTCGATGAATTGAGGCGACCGTGTCGCAATCCACCTCTTCCCCCGCCGTCGCAGTCCGGGGCCTGCGGGTCCGCCGCGGCGGCCGCGAAGTACTGCACGATGTCTCGCTGACCATCCCGCGCGGCTCGATCACCGGGCTGCTCGGCCCGTCGGGTTGCGGCAAGACCACGCTGATGCGCTGCGTCGTCGGCACCCAGATCGTCGAATCGGGCGACATCTCCGCGCTCGGACTACCGGCGGGCTCGGCGGCGTTGCGCAACCGCATCGGCTATGTCACCCAGGCGCCGAGCATCTACTCCGATATCAGCGTCCGCGACAACGTCGCGTACTTCGCCGCGCTCTACGGCCGTGATCGGGCCGACGTCGACGACGCGATCACGGCGGTCGGCCTCACAGAGAACGCCCACCAGCGCGGCGACGAGCTGTCCGGCGGCCAGAAGACCAGGGCCTCGCTCGCGTGCTCGCTGGTCGCCCAGCCCGACCTGCTGGTCCTGGACGAACCGACGGTCGGGCTCGACCCGGTGCTGCGCGTCGAGCTCTGGAAGCAGTTCCGCGAATTGGCGGCGAACGGGACGACGCTGCTGGTGTCCAGCCACGTCATGGACGAGGCCGAGCACTGCGACCAGCTGCTGCTGATGCGCGAAGGGCGGCTGCTCGCCCAGCTCAGTCCGGACGAACTGCGCGCACGGACCGGCGAACAGAACCTGGAGACCGCCTTCCTCACCCTGATCACGATGGGACCGAACGCATGACCGCCACCCTCGAAGCCGCGCCGCGGCGGACGCCGACGCTGCGCCCCTATGCCGCGACCACCGGCCGCATCCTGCGGCAGCTGCGCAACGACCACCGCACCGTGGCCATGATCCTGGTGGTTCCAGCCCTGCTGATGGCGCTGCTGTACTTCATCTACAAAGACACCCCGACCAATCCCATGAACCCGGTCTCGTTGTTCGACCGGGTCGGCATCAGCATGCTCGGCATCCTGCCGTTCATCGTGATGTTCCTGATCACCGCGATCGCCATGCAACGCGAACGCACCTCGGGCACGCTGGAGCGATTGCTGTCCACACCGCTGTCGAAACTCGACCTGCTGGCCGGATACGGCACCGCCTTCTCGCTGGCCGCGGCCGCGCAGGCCACCGTCGCCTGCCTGGTCTCCTTCGGTCTGCTCGGGCTCGACGCGGCGGGCAGCCCCGGCTGGATCGTGCTGATCGCGGTGGTCGACGCGATCTGCGGGGTGGCTCTGGGGCTGCTGGCAAGCGCGTTCGCGCGCACGGAGTTCCAGGCCGTACAGTTCATGCCGGTCGTGGTGGCGCCGCAGATCTTCTTGTGCGGCTTGCTCGTTCCCCGCGGCCAGCTGCCGGATTGGCTGGAGGTGATCAGCAACGTGATGCCGTTGAGCTACGCGGTCGATGCGCTGCAACAGGTTTCGACGCATCCGGAGGTCACCGGACAGATGTGGCGTGACCTGGCCATCGTCGCCGGATTCGCGATCGTCGCCCTGGTCCTGGGCGCGGCGACGCTACGACGGCGGACCGCGTGACGGCAGGCAACGGTTCCGGCGGCACCGAGCGGCCCACCCGCACCGGCCGCCGGCCGGGACAGTCGGGCGCCCGCGAGGCCATCCTCGCGGCCGCCCGCGCGCGGTTCGCCGACGTCGGCTTCGACAAGACCTCGATTCGCGCGGTCGCCACCGACGCCGGGGTCGATCCGGCCTTGGTGCACCACTACTTCGGCACCAAACAACAGCTCTTCGCCGCGGTGGTGGAGCTGCCGGTGGATCCGGAGCAGATTTTGCGGAACCTCGAGTCGGCGCCGCTGAATCAATTGGGTGAGACCATCCTTCGCTCGGCACTCGGGGTGTGGGACTCCCCCGCGGGTCCCGGTGTCGTCGCGGTGGTGCGCAGCATCTTGGCCGGTAGCGACGACCCGGCCCTGGCCAGAACGTTCCTGCTGGACGTCGTGCTGGAACGTGTCCGCAAGCGCATCGCCACCCCGGACGACGACGGGCGCAGCCGGGTCGCACTGGTCGCCTCGCAGATGATCGGCGTGCTGGTGGGTCGCAAGATCATCGGCGTCGAACCGCTCGCGTCCATGCCCGCGCCCGACCTGGTCGCGGCGGTGGGCCCGACGCTGCAGCGCTACCTGACCGGGGACATCGGAGAAGAACTGGCGTCCGGGTGACCTCGGCGATCACCGCGGCCGGTCATTCCACGACTTCGACGATGTCACCGGGCCACAAGTACTCGTAGAACGCCTTCGCGCCTTCATGTGTCATCCGGACACAACCGTGCGACTTCTTCTCGATCGGGCCGACATGGAAGGCGATGTCGCCGTTGAAGAAGACCGCGTACGGCATCGGAGCGTTGTGCATCGTGCTCCAGTGGAACTCCTTCTTGAACGACACGCGAAAGACACCGGCCGGCGTCTCGTATCCCGGCATCCCGTGCGAAATCGGCGTCGGACCGTAGACCACCCGGCCCTCGTCCATCAGCCAGGCTTCGTCGGTCGACAGCCGCATACACGCGCGGGCGGCGATGGAACAGGGTGCCACGGGCGGTGGCGGCGGAATCAGTGCGGGCAGACCGGGAATGTCCGGGCCTCCCGGCCAGAGCGGTTCGGCCGATGCGGGCGCGGCCATCACCAGCCCCGCCGACACCACACCGCAGGCAATCGCACATCGAGCTGTCCAGTTACGTAAACGCGAGCTGCCCATTACGTTCCCGACCTCTCTCCCCTTACGCCCCCTGTGTTGCTCAGCAGGCTGGTTCGAGCGCCCGACGCCGGAGCGTGCGGACCTTCGCGAGGTGTAAATGATCATGGCGGACCCGGCTTCGGAGGGTCAACGGTCTTAAACGAACGTGACTCATCCGTTGCCGAGTGCCGACCTCGCGCGCCTGGAAGCGGGCAGAGAGGAGTTCAGCGGAACGTACGGCAGGGTCAGATGTCGGCCTGCGGCGCGGTGAACGCTTCGTGCTCGGCGTCGGTGACGTCCCTGGCCTCGTCGATGAGCAGCACCGGAATGCCGTTCTCGACGGGGTATGCCCGGCGCAGGCGCGGGTTGTAGAGCAGCGCGCTGCCGTCGGCGGCACGGACCAGCCGCAGCGGGCCCTTGTCCTGCGGGCAGGCCAGCAGGCTCAGCAGTGTGGCATCCAGGGTGGTGTGCTCAGGCATAACTGGAAACCTACCTTCCGGCCGAATCGGATAGGGAACCGTCCGTGGCGGGTGCGAGCGTGCGGCGAAACGAGATGTGGCGGTGCCCGAAGAAACTCGCCACCGCCACCAGCGCCATTACCGCGATCGCCGACGGGATGCTCGGCAGATGCAGGACCGAGACCCCCATTTGGAGCAGCGCCATGTTCATCAGCAGCCCGCCGGAGTTCACCGCGACGAACGCGACGAAGTCGCGGACCAGCCGACCCCGCACGCGGAACACCAGGGTCCGGTGCAGGACGAACGCCACGACCACGCTGACGCCGTAGGCCGCGGCGGGCGCGACGGCGGCGGGTACCCGATTGCCGAGCACTACCAGCCACATCACCGTCAGGGCCATGCCGAGCCCGGTGTTCACCATGCCCACGACCGCGAACGCGATCTCCTGGCGCCGCACCAATCGCAGCAAAGGCCCCCGGTCCGGATCCCCGCCGCGCGCGGCGTTCGTCGCGAACGCGGCGAGAGGCGCCATCGCGTTCGTGGCGTCGAGACGCCGCATGATCCTCGCCCGCGCCGCTGCGCCCGCGCTCATCGGACAGCGTCCGCCAGATCGGACTCCGGGGTGGCAGCGGAATCAGGTAGCGCGGGCTCATCGGTCGCGTCGACCGAACGGTCCGTCCGCCGCCTGCCGCGCAGATACGCCCATTGCAAAAGTCCGAGGCCCACCAAGCCAAGCAGTGCCGCGGCCACGCCCAGCTGCCAGCCGGGCGGCCGCCAGGTCAGCACCAGCTCACCGCCCGTCGTGCCAGCCGGAATATCCACGGCGACAAACGTTTTCGCCACGAGTGTGGAGGGGATTTCACGACCGTCGAGCGTCACGTGGTAGCCCGGCCAGCCGAGCCGGGCGAACACGACCCGTCCGCCAGCCGGGGAACTCAGTCGCACCCGGCTGGTGGTGTCCGATTCGCCGATCGAGCTCGCGGTCCCGCCCTCGACGGCCGCGATTCGGCCGTTCTGGGTAGAGATCAGGCCGTCGCTGCGCTCCAGCACCGAGATGTACTTTTCGTGTCCCGGGTAGTCCACCCATGTCCAACCCGGTGGCGCGGGCTGCTCGCGTGCGTCCGGGTACAGGGCGCGATGCAGCACTACCCGGTCGATCTTCATCAGGTCGGCGATGGTTTTGCCGGTGGCCGGTTCGGTCGCGAAAGCGCGCCGGTAGGCGTCGGGGCAGACGCTGGTGTCCCACCGCATGCACAGCGTCTCGCCGAACCAGTAATGCCCGTTCGGGGTGTATCCGCTGACATACGTCAGCTCGAGGTCCTTGGCGTAATTGCCGAACACCAGCGACCCGTAGGCGCCACCCAGGCTCCGCTCGTCCCGGGGGATGAGCATGCGGTCGCCGAGTTGCAGCGTCGTCCCGGGAAAATCGGGGAACGCCGCCTTCATCTCCGACCGGCTCTCCGGCAGATTCCAGCCCATCGGCGTCGGCTGCGCCGCCCATACCTGCAGGTAGGCGATCGGGAACACCGACACGATCACCAGCGCGCACGCGGCGACCACGCCGCGACCGCGGGCCAGCCAGACCACGCCCGCTCCGAGCGCCGCGACGCCCAGCGCCGCGACCACGTGCCAGATCACCTCATGCGGAGCGGCCGAGAACGATCGCGCCCACAACAGACCGACGAGCACAGCGGCCGCGATACCACGCCGCCGCCAGTCGTCGAACGTCGCGAAACGACCCAGCAGCACGCACACCAGCACCAGCAGGCCGAGCGCGACCATCGGCAGCACGCGGGCAGGCCAGCGCAGCGGACCGATCGCGCCGGGACCCGCGGTCCACATCAGCGCCATCACCGCGAACAGGGCGGGTGCGACCAGTTCGCGCGCCGAGTCGAGCGCCTTACGCCAGTCCACGAAGGCCAGCGCCGGAATCAGGAACCACGCGATGTAGACCACCGGCATCGGCTGCACGTAGCCCCACCAGGAGTTGAACGCGGGCAACGTGCTGGGCAGGCTCGCGTTCAGCGACTCCGACCACGGCACGGTGAAGAACTGATCGTTGTTGATCTGCGCGGTGCCGCGCCAGGTCACCTTCGCCGACAGCATGCTCGGCAGATAGGTCGCCGAACCGGCCAGCGCGGCGCACGCGGCCACCGCGAGCAAGCGCAGCGACGGCCGCCACGCCTTCTGGTGGACGAGTTCGCCGATCGCGACGGCGCCGATCATCAGACCGGCCTCGACCGCGGGGAAGATGTACTGCACCGAGATGGCCAGATACAGAAAGACGAACGTCGGGATCGGCCCGCTGTTCCCGCGGGCGTAACGCACGCCGGAAGCCCACGCGTTGGCCAGCCAGGCCGTGCCGGTGAACGCGGTCATCCAGCTGGATTCGTCGAAGAACAGCAGCCATCCGGTGAACGGGATGGCGACGCCCGCGACGGCCGCCCAGGGCGCCTTCGCCGCGTAGGCCAGGCAGATCCGATAGACGCCGAGCCCGAGGATGATCGCGAAGATCAACTTCACCACCGTGGCGTACAGGGCGAGATTGTCCACCGAAGGCGCCATCAGATCGATCAGCAGCTGCGGCGGATTGAGCAGGCCCGCCTCTTCGATGGTGTAGTTGCCCGCCATCCAGTGTTCGGGAACGAGCGCGGGAAACCGTCCCTCGCGCAGGTGTCGACCCAGCATCACCCATAGCGGCGCGTACTGCGACTCGGTGTCGTCGGTATAGAAATGGCGAACGTTCGCAAGTAGAACCGCTCCGTATCCCGCGACCACACCGAGCGCGGTGACGATGCCCCAGGTGAAAACTTCTCGCGAAGCGAAGGTTCTACGTTCGGCCACGAGTCACAGACCCTACAGGCAACACTGCGCTATCCCGGCCAGCCCGTGCCGGGTAGGCGACGCCATGGTCTTCCGCGGTGTACCGCGCGTCGGACTCCCACACGACGCAGGCTCGGCCGCCCCGGCCGTGCGGCCTACCCCGACGCGCCGGCGGACCGGACCTCGGGGCGACGGCGGAACGAGATGTAGCGATGGCCGAAGAAGCTGGCGACCGCGACCAGGCCCATCACCACCACCGCGGACGGAATCCGCGGCAGATGCAGTACCCCGACCGCCAGCGAGAGCAGCACCGTATTCATCAGCAACCCACCGGAATTCACCACGACGAACCCGGCGAAATCGCGCAGCATCCGGCCCCGCACCCGGAACACCAGGGTCCGATGCAGGACGAAAGCGATGACGATGCCCATGCCATAGGCCAGCACGACGGAGACGGCCGGTGGCCACGCGTCACCCAGCACTGCCAGCCACGCCACGGTGAGACCGATACCGAGCAGGGTGTTGCACACGCCGACCAGGGCGAAGGCAACCTCCTGCCTGCGCACGACGCGCACCAGCAGTCCCGCCGCAGGGCCATCGGCCGCCGCCGCGCTCGGGTCCGCGGTGGCGGCGGGGCGTGCGTTCGCCCTCACGAAACGACGTCCGCCAACTCGCGGTCCGGCTCGGCGGAAGTCGAATCATCGGTCGGCTCCGGCTCCTCGCGCCGCCGCGTGCGCACGTGCAGCCACTGCAGCACGCCGATGCCGAACACGCCCGCCACCGCGGCGGCGATGCCGATCTTCCAGCCGGGCGGACGCCAGGTCAGTACCAGCTCGGCGTTCTGCGTGCCCGCCGGAACCTCGACGGCGACGAACGATTTGGCGACCGTCGTCATGGGAAGCGACTGGCCGTTCAAGGTGACCCGGTAGCCCGGCCAGCCGAGCCGCGAGAACACGATCCGGCCGCCCTCGGCCGAGGACACCCGCACCCGGCTGGTGGTCTCGGTTTCGGAAATCGAGGTCGCGGTCACGCCCGTGGCGTCGGCGACACGGCCGTTGGTCGTCGAGATCGGACCGCCCACTCGTTCCAGCACCGCGATGTAGCGCTCATGACCGGGATAGTCCACCCACTTCCAGCCTTCCGGCGCGGGTTGGTTCGCCACGTCCGGGAACAGCGCGCGTTGCACGACGACCCGGTCCAGCTTCATCAGGTCGACTAGTGGCCGCCCGGTAGTCGGTTCCGGCGCGAACATCCGCCGGTAGGCATCCGGGCAGACGCTGCCGTCCCAGCGCATGCACAGCAGCTCGCCGAAATAGAAGTGCCCGCTCGGCGTATAGCCGTTGACGTAGGTGAGTTCGACCCCCCGGGCATAGTTGCCGAAGACGAGCGAGCCGTAGGCACCGTCGACGCTCTTGTCCTGCGGTTGCAACAGACCACGGTCGCCCAGCTGGATGGTGGTGCCCGCGAAATCCGGGAACGCCGCCTTCGCCTCGGACCGCTTGGCGGGCAGGTTCCAGGACATCGGCGTGGGTTGCGCGGCGCTGACCTGGAAGTAGGCGATCGGGAACATCGCGAGGATGGTCAATGCGCAGGCCGCCGCGGTGCCCTTGGTGCGACCGAGCCACATCGCCGCGGCCACCAGCGCGGCGAGCGCGACCGCCGCGATCACGTGCCAGACCCAGTCGTGCGGGTCGGCGGAGAACGAACGCACCCACAGCAGCAGGATCAGCACGCCCGCCGCGATCCCCCGATTCTTCGCGTCCCGCACCGTGCCGTAGCGACCGAGCAGCACGCACACCAGCACGAGCAGACCGATGGCCAGCATCGGGAGCACGCGAGCGGGCCAGCGCAGCGGCCCGACCGAACCGGGGCCAGCGGTCCACATCAGCATCATGATCGCGAAGATCGCCACCGCGCTGAGTTCCCGCCACGCCTCCCTGGCGCGACGCCAGTCGACGAACGCCAGCGCCGGAATCAGGAACCAGGCGATATAGGTGACCGGAAGCGGCTGCACGTAACCCCACCATGAGCTGAACGCAGGCAGTGAGCTGGGCAGGCTCGCGTTCAGCGACTCCGACCACGGCACCGTGAGGAACTGGTCGTTGTTGATCTGCGCGGTGCCGCGCCAGGTCACCTTCGCCGAGAGCATGGAGGGCAGGAAGGTCAGCAGACCCGCGAGCCCGGCACAGCCGGCCGCGACGGTCAGCCGCAGCACGGGCTGCCACTTGCGCTGGTACACCAGCTCGCCGACGGCCACCGCCAGCAGCATCAGCACCGCCTCGACCGCAGGGAAGATGTACTGCGTCGAGATGGTCAGATACAGATAGACGAAAACCGGGATCGGCCCGCCGGATATGGTGCGGCGTCCGCGGGGCCCTGCGTGGGCACGCAAGCTACCGCCCCCGGGCCCGCCGATGCCGCGGGAGTAACGCACCGACGCCGCCCACGCGTGCACCAGCCACGCGGTGCCGGTGAGCGCGGTCATCCAGCTGGCTTCGTCGAAGAACAGGAAGAAGCCCGACAGCGGCAGCGCGATACCCGCCACCGCCGACCAGGACGGACGCCCGCCGTAGACCAGGCACACGCGGTAGACGCCGAGCGCGGCGATGATCGAGAAGATCAGCTTCACGACGGTGGCGTACACGGCGACGTTGTCCACCGAGGGCGCGATCAGATCGATCAGCAGCTGCGGCGGATTGAACAGGCCCGCGTCGTCCATCGTGTTGTTGCCCGACATCCACTGCTCGGGCACCATCACCGGAAAAGTGCCCTCACGCAGCGCACGGCCCAGTCCGACCCACAGCGAGGTGTACTGGGATTCGGTGTCGTCGGTGAAGAAATGCCGGACATTGGCGAGCAGGACGGCGACGTAACCCGCCACCACTCCGAGCGCGGTGATGGCCCCCCACCGGTAGACATCTCGCCGCGAATAGACATCCTGCCGCGAGCCGAGTACTGCACTGTCCGTCACGAGTTCCAAACCCTACAGGGCCGCTCTCGGCTTGGCATCGGTCGAGCGGCGCCACCATGATGAGGGCATGATCAGCTGCTCCGGTAGCCGGAAACCGCACCGTGCTAGAGTCCACACCGGTTCGGGCTCTGCAGTCCTGCAACGAGTACCGGCACGCACCGTCATCGAAAGTCGATCCAGCTGATGCCGATTCCTCCCGCCCGTGCACTCCGTTCCGGCGCCCCCGCGACGAACGGTGATCCGGCTCGGCCCGGCCTGGACCGGCCGCACACGGTATCGGTGGTCGTGCCGGTGTACCGGGGCGAGGACACCATCGCCGGACTGGTCGCCGAATTGCACGGTTTGACCCGCCCCGTCGAAACTCCCGGCGGTATCACGTTCACCGTCAGCGAGATCATCCTCGTGCACGACCACGGTCCCGACCGTTCCGACGTGGTGCTGCAGGAACTGGAGCAGACCTACGCCGAGGTGCGCCCGGTCTGGCTCAGCCGCAACTTCGGGCAGGACGCGGCCACGATCGCCGGGATGTCGGCCGCGACCGGCGACTGGATCGTCACCATGGACGAGGACGGTCAGCACGACCCTCGCTTCATCAGCACGTTCCTGGACACGGCGCTGGCCGAGCGGGCCGACCTCGTGTACTCCAAACCGACCAACACCCGGCCGCACGGCTTCCTGCGCAATCTGACCTCACGCGGGGCCAAACTGGTGCTCGCGACGCTGTTCGCGTTCCCGGATTCCACCCGGTTCGAAAGCTACCGGCTGATCCGCGGTGACATCGGCAGGCAGCTCGCCGAGGTCGCCTCCAACGGCGTCTACCTCGACGTCGCGCTGACCTGGGTGGTCGGCGCCGTCGCGCAGGCGCCGGTGATGCTGCGCGCCGAGGGGCGCGAGGACTCCGGCTACAACTACCGCCGCCTGTTCTCCCTGTTCTGGAAGATGGTGCTGTGCAGCGGCACGCGCGGCCTGCGGCTGGTCAGCCTGCTCGGCGTCACGCTCGCCCTGGCCGGTGGCGTAATGGCCGCCGTCGTCGTGTTCGAGGCGCTGACCACCGATGGCTGGGCGCCCGAGGGCTGGGCCTCGACCATCGTCGTGCTGCTGCTGTGTTCCGGCGCCGTGCTCTTCTCGCTCGGCCTCATCGCCGAGTATCTCGGCGTCGCCCTGCACATCCTGGTTGGCAAACCGCTCTATCTCACCGTCGAGACGCCGACGCCGCGGCCGGCCGATGCTTCGGAACTGACCGCGACCACCGCCAGCAGGGGGACCGACCGGGTTGAACACTGACCGCGTCATCTTCAGCCGCCCGTTCCGGGCGCGCAGGGAACTCGCCAACCTGGAGGCGGTGCTGGCCTCCGACCACAGCCACGGCGACGGACAGTTCACCGCTTCGGCCACCGCGAAGCTGAAGACCATCACCGGCGCGCCGCACGCCCTGCTGACCACCTCCTGCACCTCGGCACTGGAGATGTCGGGCCTGCTGCTGGAACTGGGCCCCGACGACGAAGTGATCGTGCCGAGTTTCGCGTTCACCTCCACCGCCACCGCCATGGCGTTGCGCGGCGCCACCTGCGTCTTCGCCGATATCGACCCGGCCACCGGGAACCTGGACCCCGTTTCGGTCGCCGCCCTCATCAGCGAGCGGACCAAGGCCGTGGTGGTCATCCACTACGGCGGCGTCGCCGCCGACATGGCCGGGCTGCTGGAGCTGGCGAACGCGCACGGCTTCGCCGTCGTGGAGGACAACGCGCACGGGCTCGGCGGCACCTGGCGCGGCAGGCAGCTCGGCACCATCGGCACGATGGGCACGCTCAGCTTCCACGACACCAAGAACGTGCACTGCGGCGAGGGCGGCGCACTGCTGCTCACCGACGAGATCCTGATGGCCAGGGCCGAGATCATCCGGGAGAAGGGCACCGACCGGGCGCGATTCCTGCGCGGCGCGGTGGACAAGTACTCCTGGCAGGACATCGGCTCCAGCTACCTGCCCAGCGAGCTGAACGCGGCCGTGCTGGACGCGCAGCTGGACGAGTTCGGCACCATCCAGGCCGGGCGCCACCGCGTGTGGGACACCTACGCCGCCGCGCTCCCGGACTGGGCCCGGCGCAACGACATGCGCCTCATGTCGGTGCCCGCCGACCGCGAACACACCGCGCACCTGTACTACCTGCGCACCCCGACCGAACGCCGCCGCGACGACCTCATCGCCCACCTTGCGGCGCAGGGCATCTCGGCGCCGTTCCACTACATTCCACTGGACTCCAGCCCGGCGGGCTTCAAACTCGGCCGCACGCCGCGGCCGTGCCTGCAC
Organism: Nocardia sp. NPDC051787; assembly: GCF_040681325.1. NCBI lineage: Bacteria > Bacillati > Actinomycetota > Actinomycetes > Mycobacteriales > Nocardiaceae > Nocardia > Nocardia sp. NPDC051787. Next base: position 197,096 of record NZ_JBFAYO010000010.1, on the reverse strand, counting down.
AGCGCGGAGTTCTCCGCGACCGTCGTACGCCTGCCGCTGTGGCCGGGCCTGACCGACGCGCAGGTCGGCCGGGTCATCGACGCGGTCACCGCGTTCACGGTATAACGGCCCGGGTCCGGTCGACACCGGACCCGGATTCCGCCTCGTGCGGTGAGTTCGTACAGCTGCGTCGGCCCCCGCGATCTGGCTGCAGCGCCCACCGCCCGGTCCTTGCCCTTGCCGAGGATTCCAGCCGCCTTACGCCGTGAGCACGTAGAGCTTCTCCCTGCCGCCCGCGATCAGGGATTGCCGCACCACTCGTTGGCCGTACCCGGTGAAGAATTCGTCCAGTGTCCGCTCGGTGAAGCGGTGGGCCTGTTCGCCGTCACCCGCGTCGGTGAACCGCTTGCCGATGGTGGCGAGAACCGGATTGTCGCTGGTCGCCAGGTTGCGGACCGGTTCGGCGACGACCACCTGCTCGGTCGCCGCCGCGAGCATCCGATCGATCACCGGCCCCGGATCGGGAAGGAAGTGGTAGAGGCTCGCCTGCATGATCACGTAGTCGGCGGCGGGCAGCGGGTCGCCGGAACGCAGGTTCCACACTTTGCCCTGCCCGCCCGCCTCGGTCACCCGCGCGACGAAACGCTCGTTCAGGTCGAGTCCCGTGTAGGCCACCGCCTTGCGGCGCAGATAGCGGGTGTAGAGCGTCGCGGGTCCGCAGCACAGATCGACCACGCTCGCCCCCGCCGGGACGAGTTCCGCAATGGCGCGATACCGAGCCGTGTAATGCCTGCCGTACAACCCGCGCATCAGCACCTCATAGACGGTCCCGTTGCGGTAAATGAGGCTCGTTCTCACAAGGACTCACTATGCCATTGGACGGTGAATCCCGTGCTTCGGCAATGTGACCGGCAGTACTCGGTCGACGAGAGCACTGCGCCTCGTCAATCGCCGAAAAGCGTGCGCGCCCGACTCTCGGTGAGGACCTCGTAGGCGTCCGACGCGCGGTTGTACCACCAGGTGTCCGGCCCAGGCGTCGGTCGCCCGGCCTCCTGCACCGCACGGGTCGAGGGGCGGTAGGACGGGCTGCGCGGGATGTCGTCCACCAGGTACACCAGGTCGGGACGCTGGTCGGACTCCAGTGCGCGCACCGCCTCGGTGACGTCCTTGGGTTCGAGCCGGAAGCCCTCGCGCACGCTCACCGCCGCGACCGCGACGCAGTGGTCGCCGACGTCGAGGCCGTAGGCGACCTCCATGTCGACGGCGGTGATGTCGTTGAGCACGTCGACGATGGGCTGACCGAAGACCGGGCCGCGGCGGGTGCGGATCACCGTGTCCGTGCGGTCGATCAGCCAGTAGTCGCCGTCGCTGTCGCGGCGGAACAGGTTCTCCGTCGGCATCCACGAGTCGCCGGCGGTGAACACCCCGCGTAGACCGCCCGCGGAGATGTCCACGCCCTCGGACGCCTTGCCGATCAGCAGTCCGACCTCGTTGTCCGCGCAGCGCCGGGCGAAACCGGACGCGTCGAGGAGGATTCTTTCGGTGATGGGGTCGTAGGCCACCAGTTCCACCTTTGCGGTGCCGGGCACCGGCCTGCCCTTGCAGCCGCGCTTCGCGCCGGTCACGTTGGCCAGCACCACGTCGCCTTCGATGGAGGCGTAGAACTCCAGAACCCGGGCGGGCTCGAACTGCTCGACGGTGCGCCGCCACAGCCCCGCGGGCATGCCGGAGCCGATGAACAGCCGGATCGGGTGGCGATGGCCGGCCGGGAAGACCTCGGCGTCGAGAAGGTCGCGCAGCATCGTCCAGGTGTAGGTCACCACGGTGACGCCGTAGCGGTGTACCTCCTCCGCGAAGCGCTGCGGGTCGAGCGAACGCGCCAGCGCGATCCGGCTGCCGCCCGCGACCGCCCCGCCGAGGCTGACCAGCAGACCGGACGAATGATGCAGCGGCGCAAGGCAATACACCGTATCCCTGCGGTTCAGGTCGGCCGTGGTAGCGGTTCCGAACGCCGACAGCGCCCACCGATGATTGGTGATGTACTTCGTCTCCAGCCGGGTGCCGGTGCCGGTGACGAGCACGAACGCCAGCTCGCGGGCCAGCCCGGGATCCGGCCGGTACCACGCGGGCAGCTGCACCTGGGTGGGATCGATCTGCTCGAGGTCGATCATCCGGTCACTGGCGGGAATCGCCAGTTCGCGCGCGACGCCGCCGCCGAGCACCAGCACCCTGGCGCCGGTGGCGGCGGCTTGCCGCAAGTTCTCCGGATCCGAGATCAGGGTTTCCACGCCGGTCAGCTCGATCGCGTGACCGAGTTCGCTGCTCGGAGCCAGCAGCACCGCGACCGCGCCGAGCCGGGACAGCGCCGCCACGGCGGCCAGCGCGCTGGGCCTGGTCTCCATTACCACGCCGACACGCATAGCGGGACGCACGCCGACCTGGACCAGGCCGCGCACGACGTTGTCGATACGCGCGTTGACCGCGGCGTTGCTGTGCACCCGGTCGTCGAACAGGAACAAATCCCGCTGCGGAGCGCGCCGCGCCTGTTCGGCGACCAGGCGGCCGAGCGAGATCCTGGTGTGCGGCTGGATCATGCCCAGGCGGGTCAGCCTGGGCAGCGCCCGCGCCGCCTCGCCCGCCAGCTCGATCGAGCCGCGCACCGTGTTGTTCGCGATGCCCTCCAGCGCCTTCCCCACCCCGGTGCCCGCCTCCGCCAAGGTCGCGGCGGTGTGGATCACGCGGGTGGCCGCCGAGCGCGGGCGATTGTTCGGCACGTGCTCGGCCATCGGCACGATCTCCGGCGGAAGCGGCTTGCCGCCGTCCATCCACTGGACCCATTGCCGCACCAGCGGCCAGGTGTGGTTGGTGGCCATGCTCCCGGCCACCAAGCCGAAATGACCCGCGACCAGCGTCGCCTCGAAGACCTCCGCGTTCGGCGCGGCACGGACGATACCGCGCACCGCGGCCGGTTGGCCGATGTCGTCGACCTCCCCGACGAACGCCAGGATCGGGCATTTCAGCTCGGCCAGTGACACCGGCTGATCGCGGATCACGAAACCACCGAGCATCAGCCGGTTGTGCGCGACGAACTGCTTGAGCAGATCCGCCGCGGCCGGGCCCGCGTAACCGACCCAGCCTTCGCTGTTGAGGAAGCGGCGCTGGCGCTCCTTCGGCAGCAGGGCCTCCCGGTCGTGCAGCTGACGCAGGAAATCGATCCTCGACTTGGCGGTCTTCACCGGATCGAGCAGCTGGAAGCCGATCCGCACCATGGAGTCGGTGATCGGCAGCCGGGTGACCACGTGGTCGGCCAGGAAGTCGGCGACGTCGGAGACCATGCCGTAGGGCAGCCCGAACGGGATGCCCGCGACGATGTCGACCGGGGCACCGAAGGTGACGATGCTGTCCACGCCTTTGCCGTACCGGTAGGCGGCGGTCTGGTAGGCGAACATGCCGCCCTGGGAGTAGCCCATGAGGTGCACGCCGCTGCCGGTGGCCTCGGTGACGGTGTCGATCGCGCTGCTGATCGCCAGTACGTGGTCGGCGAGGTCACGCTGCCAGCCGCCCTCCTCGCTGGCGGGTGAGCCGAAATCGACCACCCAGCAATCGACTCCGCCCCGATGCAGGATGCCGACGGCGCCGCCTTCGGCGTTCACGTCCCAGATGTCGGCGTTCACCATGAGCGGAGGAACCAGCAGGGCAACGGGACGGCCGGGGGTGGTGTCGTCGGGGAAGTAGTGGCGCAATCGGTACATGCGTCTGCGCTCCACGACCTCGAACGGAGACGCGTCGACGTCATGGGTCAATCCGCCGAAGCGGATGACCTCGAGGCCGTTCTGCGCGGTTGCCATCAACCGCTGCACCGAACCCACCACATCCTTCGCACTCAACTTCACCATCGCTCCTGGCCCTACGCTTGAACGTGACCCGCATCACACACCCCGAGGTGTTCAGACGAGCTTCCCACACCTCATGTCCATTATGTGTCCGCTGTGACACGTCACATGACCGGCGACCTGGTCACACCGGCGACATCTACGCCCACGACCACGTATCAGCTCACCACAGAACGGCCGGTATGACGCCGTTCATCGGCTCCGGCTCAGCGCACAAGTTCGGCCAACCCTCATCCGGACGGCGGGGCACCGGGCGCTCCCACGCCCGATAGGCCCGCGCCACGCGTCCCCGAGATCGGCCGCACCGATGATCTCCCGGCCCGGACGTCCGCGGCACACCTCCGGGCCGGTGACGAGCACCGCGATCTCCGACCCGGCCACTAAGCCGGTGACAAGCTCGGTTCCACTCGGATCAGTATTACGACCGATCGATTCAGGCGAACCCGAACGCCTAAGATAGCTAATCAGCGGCAATTTAAAAGCAATTCGCGGATTCACGCCAGGACGCCACCGGTCGTTCCCGGAATCGAGCGCGTGTCGTTACCATCCAGCCCCGCATTGGAAAATATTCGAACTTTCCCCCGCACAGGCGGTTTCGACGTCTACTATCAATCTCGCCCGGAACGCCCTGGCGCGTAGGCAATTTCGTTCGATGAGCTCTCCACGGACATCCCCGCGTCCGCCGATCTGTTGTGCACACCCAACGACTCTGAACTATCGACGACTCTGAACATTCCCGACTCCCCGTAACCACCGATCGTTTCGGTGGCCGACTCGAGGTGAGGATCACGCATGACCATAGAAATGCCGGTCTCAACGGAAGACAACGTGCGCAAAAGCCTCAGTACCAGCACAGCCAGCCTGCTTGCGCACACCACCAAGTCCGAACCGCAGATGCAGGGCATCAGCTCGCGCTGGCTCACGCGCATGCTGCCCTGGACGCAAGTCAAAGGCGGTGTGTACCGGGTGAACCGCCGCCTGACCCACACCCTGGGCAATGGCGCGGTGGAATTCGACATCGACGGCTCCACCGCGAAGGTCATTCCCCTGGAACTGCGAGAGCTTCCGCCGCTGCGCGACTTCGGCGACGAGGAAGTGTTGCGCGCTCTGGCACAGCGTTTCGAACAGCGCGATCTCGAACCGGGATCTGTCGTGGCGGAATTCGGCAACCCGATGGATCAGGTCCTGCTGATCGTGCACGGCAAATTGAGCAAGATCGGGTCCGGCGAGTACGGCGAGCAGACCAAGCTCGGCATGCTGGCCGGCGGTGATTTCTTCGGTGACGCCATGCTCACCGATCCGTCGGCGATCTGGCCCGTCACGGTCAAGACCGTGACGAATACGACGATGCTCGTCCTCCCCCGGCGATCGCTCACCGAGCTGGTCGACAGCGCTCCCGCACTGCGCGAGCGACTTGCCCGCGTCGCCGCAGCGCCCACCCACCGGCAGAACACCAAGGGCGAGGCAGACATCGAGATCGCCTCGGGTCACGCCGGTGAGCCGCTGCTGCACGGCACCTTCGTCGACTACGACGCCTCCCCGCGCGAGTACGAGCTCGGTCTGGCCCAGAGCGTACTGCGGGTGCACACCAGGGTCGCCGACCTGTTCAACGACCCGATGAACCAGGTGGAGCAGCAGCTGCGGCTGACCATCGAGGCGCTCTACGAACGCCGCGAGAACGACCTGGTCAACAACCCCGATTTCGGCCTGCTGCACAACTGCGATATCAAGCAGCGCATCTACACCGAGTCCGGCCCGCCGACCCCGGACGACATGGACGAGCTGCTCAGCATGCGCCGCAGCACGAAACTCTTTCTCGCCCATCCGAAGGCGATCGCCGCGTTCGGGCGCGAATGCAGCAGGCGCGGAATCTACCCGGACCCGGTCGAGGTGGACGGACACCGTGTCTTCGCGTGGCGCGGCGTGCCGATCTTCCCGTGCGGCAAGATCCCGGTGAGCGACACCCAGGCCACGTCGATCCTGGCCATGCGCACCGGCGAGAAGGACCAGGGCGTGATCGGCCTGCACCAGACCGGCATCCCGGACGAGTACGAGCCGAGCCTGAACGTCCGCTTCAAAGGCATCGATGACCAGTCGATCATCTCCTACCTGGTCAACTGCTACTACTCGGCGGCCGTGTTGGTGCCCGACGCGCTCGGCGTGCTCGACAATGTCCTGGTCGCCCGGCAAGCCGACTGACCGGGGTGATGGGCATGTCGGTGCTCTCCCGCGCCGCGGCGTCCCAAGCGACCGACGAGGTGGCCGCCACCGTCATCGCGTTGCTCGCCGATACCCGGACGACCGCGCCTCGCGAGCTGTTTGCCGCCGAAAAGCAGAATGTAGCCGCGGTGGATCCGCGCCCGTCGACGGATGCTCGCCAGACCACGGGCTCGATGGCGATGCCCCACGCGGAAGCCACAGCGTCCCACGCGAAAGCATCTGGCGCGCAGAGTGATTTATTACCGATCGACCGAGCGAATGTCGCGCCACGCGGGTTGCTCGGTCCGAGCGGACTCGGTGCCGCCGCGTTGCTGCTTCCGCTCCGCGGGATGGATCGCACCGCGGTGGCTTCCGACACCGCGGCGGCGAAGACGCCCCCTTCGGCGCGGACGCAGGAATTCCCGCCGGGGCGAACCGCACCATCTGACGATCACTTGGGCGCTGCTGGGGGCATCATGCCGACCACAACAACGCCAAGGGGTGGCACACCGGCACAGAATCTCGGGACCGCGCGACAGATGCCACCGCCCCGCATTCCCGCCGGACCGACGGGGCTGGGTACAGCGTCGGCGTTACTCGACAGACACAGCGGGATATCCGTCCTGCGAGCCGGAAGGGACGAACCGGAACCCGCAGGCGACTCGGGGCGTGTTCCGCGAGGGCCGACCGGGCCGGGCACTGCCAAGGCGAACCGCGATCAGCAGGACCCGATTCCCCCGCTGTACTGTCCGCCGCCGCTGCGCGACGATCCCGCGCTCGCGGCGGCCGTCAATGACGGAATCGTGGACTGGGCCAGGGATATCGGGCTGTACGAAGGCCGCCTGGACACGCTGCGCGACGCCGACTTCGGGCGGCTGATCATGCTGGCGCATCCCGACTGCGACGACCCCGACCGGCTGCTGGCGGTGGCGAAATGCGCGGTATCGGAATGGTCGGTGGACGATTACTACTGCGAGGAGGACGCCGACGACCGCGCACCGGACGGTACCCCGTCCAGCGCCGAGGCGGAATTGGGACCGCGGCTCGAATTGGCCGCCGCCGCCATGGATCCGGTCCATCTGCCGACGCGCTACCAAGCCCAGCTCGAGGCGGCCCTCGACGCCGACCCGATCCTGCGTGCGTTCCGCACCTCTTTCGCCCATCTGGCCCGCTACGCCCGCCCGGCGCAGCTGGCCCGGTTGCGCACCGAGATCGCGGGCTGGTTCATCGCCCTCGGCGCGGAGGCGGGATGGCGGGCGGCAGGACGGATGCCGCCGGTATGGGAGTACCTCACCAACCGGCAACCGCACAGCTTCCTGCCGTGCATGGCGCCGACCGACGTGGTCGGCGGCTACGAGCTGCAGGCGGCGGAGTACACCGATCCCGTGGTACGCCGGGTGGTCACCACCGCCGCGCTCGCCAGCCAGATGGTGAACGACCTGTATTCCATGGCGCGCGAGGACCTGTCGGGCGGCAGGGAATTCAACCTGCCGACCGTCCTGGCCGCCGAGGAGCGCTGCTCGCGCCGGGAGGCCGTGCTGCGCACCGCCGAGGTGCACGACGAGCTGGTGCACCGATTCGAACGCGAAGCGGCGCCGTTGGCCACGGCGGGATCGCCGGAGCTGGGCCGCTTCCTGGCCGGTCTGTGGGCCTGGATGGGCGGCAACCGCGCCTGGCACGCCGACAGCAAGCGCTATCGCGACCCGCAATAAAGGCAGTACCAGCACCGAGAGAGGATGATCGCGCATGACCATGCTCAACCCGGAGACCGGCACCGTTCTGCGTACGAGTTACCAGAAGTCCGTCGCCGCGTACTGGAACAACAACCCGAACGACGACCGGGTCAACACCAAACTCGGCGAGGTCGACGGCCTCTATCACCACCACTACGGCATCGGCGAGCCCGACCTGTCCGTGCTGACCGGACCGGACGACACCCGCGAGGAGCGCATCGTCACCGAGCTGCACCGCCTGGAAACCGCGCAGGCGGAGTTCCTGCTCGACCACCTCGGCGACATACGCCCCGGCGACCGGCTGCTGGACGGCGGTTCCGGCCGCGGCGGCACCAGCCTCATGGCCAATCAGCGCTTCGGCTGCCAGGTCGACGGGGTGACCATCTCCGAATACCAGGTCGGCTTCGCCAACGAGCAGGCCGCCCATCGCGGCGTCGCCGACAAGGTGCGGTTCCACTTCCGCAACATGCTGGACACCGGATTCGAAGCCGGGTCCATGCGCGGTATCTGGACCAACGAGACCACGATGTACGTGGACCTGTTCGAACTGTTCCGCGAGTTCTCCCGGCTGCTGGAGCCGGGTGGCCGCTACGTGTGCATCACCGGCTGCTCCAACGACGTGACCGGAGGACGCTCCTCCTCGGTCAGCTGGATCGACGCGCACTACGGCTGCATGATCCATCCGCGCGGCGAGTACTTCCGCGCCATGGCCGAAAATCACTTGGTGCCCATCGCCGTGACCGACCTCACGGCGGCGACCATCCCGTACTGGGAGCTGCGCACGAAATCCGAGCTCGCGACCGGTGTCGAGAAACCGTTCCTGACCGCCTACCGGGAGGGCAGCTTCCACTACCTGCTGATTGCCGCCGATAAGGTGAGCAGGTGACCGACACCCTCGCCCAGCCGACCACCGATCGCGAGGCCCTGCCCGTCGAGCTCGTCGACGACGCGGGGCGCGCGGTCGGCGCGTGTTCGGTCGCCGAAGCCCATATGGCGCCGGGCCTGCTGCACCGCGCGTTTTCCGTGCTGCTCTTCGACTCGGACGGGCGGGTGCTGTTGCAGCAGCGCGCGGCGGTGAAGACCAGGTTCCCTCTACTCTGGGCCAACACCTGCTGCGGCCACCCCGCTCCCGGCGAATCGGTCGCCACCGCGGCGGCGCTGCGGTTGTCCCAGGAGATGGGTTTGACAGCGGCGCTGACCGAGGCGGGGATCTACCGCTATCACGCCGCGGACCGGCGCACCGGCCGTGTCGAGTCCGAGTGGGATCACGTGCTGATCGGCCGGCTGGACAGCACACCTCGGCCGGATCCGGCCGAGGTCGCCGACTGGGTGTGGATCCGACCCGATGCCCTACGCGACGCGCTGACCGACAATCCGGCCACCTACACGCCCTGGCTGGCCGGGGTCCTGGATATCGCCCAACACGCGCACGTCACGGGAACGCCGGTGCGCTGATCGTCGGTTCGAGGCGGCCACCGTGCACCATCGACCGCGCACGTAACGATGGTGCCGGCCCGGCTGCCTCGATCCCATTCCGCGCGGAACCCAGCCCTCCGGCCCGGGGCATGAGCGCCCTGTCCGGGCTGCTCAGCGCCTCGATCGTTGCGGATACATGGGTAGATGCGCATATCCATGTAACACCATGGCCCGAAACTGAGAGAAATCATAGGAACGGCACAGGCTATGGCCAGGACCGTTCTGCATCCTGAGGTTGTACGAGTTCTCGGTGGAATGAGGTGCGCGATGGTCGAATTCGAGGTCACGGGAACGACGGTCACGGTTCACGTGCTCGGTGCGCATCAACTGCTCGCGCTGCGCGATCGGCTGACCTTTGATCTGGCCGATATCACCGCGCTCGGCCTGGCCGGTGTCGACCGCCGCCCACCGTGGGTGCGTGCACCCGGCACGTTCTTCCCCGGCGTGATCGCGGCGGGCACGTTCCGCGGCAAAGGACGCAAAGAATTCTGGGACACCCGATTCGACGGACACGCCATCCGTATCGACCTGGCGGGCGCGGAAGTTACCCGGCTCATCGTCGACGTCGCCAACCCGGACGCCGAGTTACGCAGGCTCGTCACCGCGGCGGCTGCCTGACCGAATTCAGGCTCGAAGGACAAGGGGGCCGGTGTACGGCGTGGCGTCGGGGCGAATTCCTGCCGATTCCCGCAGACCGAGCGTGAGCAGCGATCGCACGGTCAATGCCCCCGCCGCCACGCCGTCCACCACTGGTACGCCCACCTCGGCGCGGATGTGCGCAACAAATCGCGCGGCTATCGTGCCGCGGATATGTCTTCCCGAGCAAGCGAGCCGGTGTCGGTGGGCAACGTCGCGATCACGGCCTCCAGCCGGCGGTGATGCTGTTCGGCGACGCGCAGCAGGCGATCGACGTCCCTGGCGAGAAACGCGTCGAGCATCAGGGCGTGGTCGGTGTGCAGACGCACCCGATCGGCCCGGCCGATGTGCACCATCGGTTGCACCGGCTCGGTGACGTTCCACGCCGTCTCGAGCATGTGCAGCAGCCGGAGCATGCGGGAGGGGCGGGTCAGCGCCACATGGAACGTGCGCGACGTGCGGTGGTAGGCGGCCGGATCGTCATCGCGGATGGCCTGTTCCAGACTGGCGTTCACCTCGAGCAGCTCGGCACGATCGGCGGCGGAGTGATTCAGGGCCGCCGCGGCCAGGGAAGCGGTCTCCAACGTCTCCCGCACGACGTACATCTCGCGCAGTTCCGCGGCGGTCAGCTGAGCCACCGCGTACCCGGCGTGCGGCTCGTGCGTGACCAGCCCCTCCCCGATCAGCGTCGCGAGCGCCTCGCGCACCGGAATGTGGCTCACCCCGAACAACTCCGCCACTTCGCGTAGCGGGATGAGGGTGCGCGGCGGCACCGCTCCGTCGAGAATCACCCGGCGTAGTTCGCCGAGGATGATCTGGAAAATCTCACAGTACCGACCGGTCGCATTGACGGCTGGGGCGCGTACCCCGAGACCCGCCGGAGCGGCATCCACGCACTCATCCGGAAGACTCGACCGCCGACATCGCCATCCGCTGGGCGACGACCCGCTGCCCGGGCTTGGCGCGCTCGCCCCCAACCTCGTCAGGGCCGTCTGATCTCGTCCGCCCGATCGGCACAGTGGCAGCATGGCGGCATGGAATTGGTCGACATGGCGCGGATCGAGGCGGCCGTGCGGTTGCTCGCTCCGGTGATCCGCCGGACTCCCCTGGTGGCGTCGCGGGTGTTGTCCGAGCGCGCGGGCGCCGAGGTGTGGCTGAAATGCGAGAACTTGCAGCGGACCGGGTCGTTCAAGCCGCGCGGCGCTTACCACCGGATCGCGAACCTGCCAGAGGAGGCGCGGTCGCGCGGCGTCGTCGCCGCGAGCGCGGGTAATCATGCGCAAGGGGTCGCGTGGTCGGCGGCTTCGCTCGGCATCGAGTCGACGGTCTTCATGCCGATCGGCGCGTCGCTGCCGAAACTCATGGCGACCAAGGCGTACGGCGCGCAGGTGCGCCAGGTCGGCGAGACCATCGACGAGTCACTGGACGCCGTGCTGGATTTCGCCGACCGCACGGGGGCGACGCTGATCCACCCGTTCGACCATCCCGACATCGTGGCCGGGCAGGCGACCGTCGGTGTGGAGATCCTGGAGCAACTGCCCGAGGTCGGCACGGTGCTCGTGCCGACCGGCGGTGGCGGCCTCTTGGCGGGTGTCGCGATCGCGTGTAAGCACTTGGCGCCGCGGGTGCGCGTGATCGGCGTTCAGGCCGCGGAGGCGGCCGCCTGGCCGGACTCGCTGGCGGCGGGCCGTCCGGTCCGGGTCGATCGCATGTCGACCATGGCCGACGGCATCGCGGTCGGGCAGCCCGGCGCGGTGCCGTTCGCCCATGTGGCCGAATATGTTTCGGCGATTGTGACGGTGGACGAGGAAGCGTTGTCGCAGGCGCTGCTGCTGTGCTTGGAACGCGCGAAACTGATCGTGGAACCCGCCGGGGCCGCGGCCGTCGCCGCGCTGATGAGTCGCGCGCCGGAAGAGCTCGATCTACGCGGTCCGGTCTGCGCGATCTTGTCCGGAGGCAATATCGATCCGCTCCTGCTGACCCGTGTGATCGGCCACGGTCTGAGCGCGGCGGGCCGCTACCTCGCGGTGCGCGTGACGATTTCCGATCGTCCGGGTGCGCTCGGCGCGTTGCTCGCCGTCATCGGAAAGACGGCCGCGAGCGTCGTCGATGTCGCGCACGCACGGACCGGCACCTGGCTGGCGGTGGACGAGGTCGAGGTGTCGCTGACCCTGGAGACCCGGGGCCCCACACATCGCGACGATGTGCTCACGGCACTGTCGAACGCGGGATACATTGTGCGCGTTTCGGATTGACGCCCGCTTTGACATGGACACACCGACCGGCACTCGCGGACATCTCGGTGGGCGATCGGACATCCGCGGAACACGATCACTGATCCCGGCGCGACCGGCAGTTCGTGCACCAACCGATGCAAGCCGAATATCACTGCGCGCCACCGAGTTCCAATGCCAGCACGCCGAGGATCACCAGCGCGATGCCGCCGACCTGCACCAGGCTGAGCCGTTCATCCAGGAACAGCACGCCGATCACCGCGATCGCGGCGACGCCGACCGCCGACCAGATGCCGTAGGCCACTCCGATCGGCATGCCGCGCTTCAACGCCTGGGCCAGGAAGTAGAACGCCGCGCAGTAACCGACGACGACAACGATCGATGGGATGAGCTTGCTGAATCCTTCGGAAAGCTTCAGCGAGACGGTCGCGGTCACTTCGGAGGCGATGGCAAGGGCAAGCAGCAGCAAGGTCATTGCCGCAGCGTAGCCAGCGGCGAGCCGCGGGAGCAGCTTCGATCGCGAGGTCACCGGAGTGACACTTCCCACGCTCGAGAAAGACCGGTCGGCACTCTTTGCCGCGCATCCCTACGCTCACGTCGTGCTCGAACCGATCGTCGCGGCGACGGGATTCCCGTTCGACAAGCTGACCTGCAATGAGATGTCGTACGCCGAACGCGACGAACGATATCGCCGATTGCACGAATGGCCGGAGCCGACCTACCGGCACCCGTCCGGACTGCACATGATCTGGAAGTACGCCGACGTGCGCGAGGTGCTCGACGCGACGACTCCGGGCATCTCCAACGCGAATTCGCTGGACCCACTGGTGGGTTACCCGCGCATCGCGACGACGCCGCGAGCCATTCCGCATTTCGTGCGGCACCTGGTTCCGCCGCCCGCCAAGGCGACGGCCAACCTGACCGACGACCGGCTGCACAAGCGCGTGTGGAACACCATGGCCGGTCCGTCCGGACACTTCACGATTTCCGCGGCGGACCGGCCAGGTAGGTCGGCGGCCATGGCCGAGCATTTTCACGACGCGCTGCGCGACGCGGGCTATCGTTCCGGATCGCCGCTCGACATCACGGCGTTGTCGATCGCGTACGCCGCGCGGACGGTCGGCGCGGCCGTCGGCCTGCCCGCATCCGACTGGCCACACGTAGCCGCTTGGAGCGGCGCGCAATCGGGACTGCTCGGCCGCATGCTGCGCGGACGCGAACTGGCCGACGCGGTGGGCGCGCTCGGCTGGTTGTTCACGGTGAGCGGCAAGGCCGTGCGAGCGGGTCGCGGTAGCGAGGCAACCGGTTTCGCGCGCAGGCTACGCGACGCCGGGCTCTCCCATCGGATCGCGGTGTCGGCCATGGCGAACTCGCTCGCCGCCGGCGTGCACACGGTGAGCGGCAGCATCCAGCAAGGCCTGCAGCGTCTACTCGATGATCCGGACCGGACGTGGTGGAACATGCTCGCCGACCCCGGGGCCTGCGGACGGGTCGCCGCGAAAATCCTCCAGCTCGATCCCGGCCTGGTGGCGTGGAAGCGCCGAGCCAGGACGCCGGTCGTGCTGGCCAGCGGCACCCGGCTGCCCGCCGGAGGTGTGCTGGTGCTGTTCGCCGCCGCCAACCGCGATCCGGAGGCGTTCCCGGACTGCCTGGACCTGCACGGAACCGGCAAACTGCCGTTGACCTTCGGATTCGGCAGGCATGTCTGTCCGGGCAAGAGCATGGCCACGCTGGCCGTCGAAGTGTTCCTCCGGCAGCTGCACGAGCTGGCGCCAGAGGCCGAACTCATGCCGGACGCCGGGCACAGCGCCCCGCGTCCCAGCGACCTGCTGTTCAGCGGGGCCGACATCACCATCGTCGGGTAGACAACGCGAAGACGGATCCCTTCACGAACAGCATTCCATCACCGTGCCGAGCCGCGGCGGAACCGAGGGATCAGCCCAGCTCGGCGCGTGCACCTGACGCCGCGCCCTATCTCCTCTAGCTGCACAAACGCCGTCCATCCCGGGCATGTGGACGATGCCCCTCGAGATAGCGGGTCAGCGGCCCCGACCATCACGTAAGCCCAGCACTTGCCCCGAACCTCTCAGCAGGCAGTTGCCAGCGGTGCCGGAAAAGCCGTGCCAGGGCGCGGGCAGCGGACGCCGCCCGGCGCACCCCGTCGAGCTGTGCGGCGACGACCTGGACGCCCGCCGGTACCGACTCCACTCGGCGGGCCGAGCCGGAAAGCGGATCAGCCCAGCCAGGCGCGGGCAGCGGACGCTGCCTGGCGCACCTCGTCGAGCTGTGCCGCGACCTGGACGCCCGCCGTTCCGCCCCACGCGTTGCGGGACGCGATGGAGCCCTGCACGGTGAGGACCTCGCGCACCTTTCCGGTCAACGCCGGATCGATGGCGGCGAACTCCTCGTCGGTGAGGTCGTCGAGACCGACGCCGCGGGATTCGGCGGCGCGCACGCATGCCCCTGCCGCCTCGTGCGCGATGCGGAACGGAACACCCTGGCGGACCAGCCATTCGGCGATGTCGGTGGCCAGCGTGAAACCCGCAGGCGCGAGTTCGGCCATGCGGTCGGTGTGGAAGGTCAGCGTCGATACCAGGCCGGCGATGGCCGGGAGCAGCAGCTCGAGCTGGGCGACCGAATCGAACAAGGGTTCCTTGTCCTCTTGGAGGTCACGGTTGTAGGCGAGCGGTTGCGCTTTGAGGGTGGCCAGCAGTCCGGTGAGGTTGCCGATCAGCCTGCCCGCCTTGCCGCGGGTCAGCTCGGAAACATCCGGATTCTTCTTCTGCGGCATGATCGAGGACCCGGTCGACCACGCGTCGGCGAGCGTGACATAGCCGAATTCCGGTGTGCTCCAGATGATCACCTCTTCGGCCATCCGGCTCAGGTCGACGCCGATCATGGCCAGCACGAACGCGGCCTCGGCGGCGAAATCCCGCGCCGAGGTGGCGTCGATCGAATTGGCGGCGGCCGCGTCGAAGTGCAGTTCCGCGGCGATCGCCTCCGGGTCGAGTCCGAGCGAGGAACCGGCCAGCGCGCCGGAACCGTAGGGCGACACGGCCGCACGCTTGTCGAAATCCCGCAGCCGATCGAGGTCGCGCAGCAGCGGATGAGCGTGCGCGAGCAGATGGTGGGCCAGCAGCACCGGCTGGGCGGCCTGCAGGTGGGTCTTACCCGGCATCACCGCGTCCGGGTGTGCGGCGGCCTGGTCCACCAGCGCGTCCACCACCGCGAGCACACCGGCGGCCACCCGGCGCACGGCGTCGCGCAACCACATCCGGAACAGGGTGGCCACCTGGTCGTTGCGCGATCGTCCGGCGCGCAGCCTGCCACCGAGCTCGGCGCCGACCCGCTCGATCAGGCCGCGCTCCAACGCGCCGTGCACGTCCTCGTCCGAGTCGGCTGGGCCGAACGCGCCCGAATCCACGTCCGCCGCAAGCCGATCCAGCCCGGCCAGCATGCCCGACAGCTCGGTATCGGACAGCAGGCCCGCCTTGTGCAGCACCCGCGCGTGCGCCTTCGACGCCCGGATGTCGTAGGGGGCCAGCGCCCAGTCGAAGTGTGTCGACTTGCTCAGCGCGGCCATCGCCTCGGCCGGTCCGGAGGCGAAACGCCCGCCCCAGAGCGCGCCTTGATTCGTGCTCACTGCGCTGTTCCGCCTCTCCGTGTCTTCAGGCTCCCCCGCCTCTGCGGGCCTTCAGGCCGTACAAGTCGGGTGCCGAGTGATTTGCGTTCAGGTCCTGCGTTGGGTGCTCCCCCGCCTCTCCGATCCTTCAAGCCGTACACGTCAGGTGACACGAGACCTGCGTCCAAGTCCTGCGTCAGGTGCCGTTGGAGTTCTGGCGGTACCCGGTGAGTTACCCATGATCTTGCGAGATTCCGTTGTTCCGTCCAAGCCGCGGTGACAAACCTTGCGGGGGAACATACGCCGAGCTGTCCGACTCCCCCAACTGCGAACCAGGGACAGCGGACAGCGCGCCGGTGCGGATTCGCGCACCGGCGCGCCGGGACTACTTCTGGTTCAGGTCGCGGCGGGCGGCGACCTTGGAGGACAGGCCGTGGATCTGGACGAAGCCCTTGGCCAGCGACTGGTCGAAGGTGTCGCCTTCGTCGTAGGTGGCCAGGTTGAAGTCGTAGAGCGACTGGTCCGAGCGGCGGCCGTTGACCACGGCGGAGCCGCCGTGCAGGACCATCCGGATGTCGCCGGAAACGTGCTGCTGGGTGTCGCCGATGAAAGCGTCCAGGGCCCGCTTGAGCGGGGAGAACCACAGGCCGTCGTAGGCCAGCTCGCCCCAGCGCTGCTCGACCTGCCGCTTGTAGCGGCCCAGCTCGCGTTCGATGGTGACGTGCTCCAGGGCCTGGTGCGCGGCGATCAGGGCGATGGCGCCGGGCGCCTCGTAGATCTCGCGGCTCTTGATGCCGACCAGGCGGTCCTCGACCATATCCAGCCGGCCGACGCCCTGGCGGCCGGCGCGGTGGTTCAGTTCGACGATCGCCTCCAGCACGCTGACCTGGCGGCCGTCGATGGCCACCGGCACGCCGCGCTCGAACCGGATGATCAGTTCGTCCGGCGCCTCGAAATTGACGGTCGGGTCGGAGGTGTAGTCGTAGACGTCCTTGGTGGGGGCGTTCCACAGGTCCTCGAGGAAGCCGGTCTCCACCGCGCGGCCCCAGACGTTCTGGTCGATGGAGAACGGCGACTTCTTGGTGACGTTGATCGGCAGCGCGTTCTCCTCGGCGAAAGCGATGGCCTTCTCCCTGGTCCACGCGTAGTCGCGGACCGGGGCGATCACATTCAGGTCGGGCGCGAGCGCGCCGATGCCGACCTCGAAGCGAACCTGGTCGTTGCCCTTGCCGGTACAGCCGTGCGCCACGGTGCTGGCTCCGTGGAACTTGGCCGCCTCGACCAGGTGCTTGACGATGAGCGGGCGGCTGATCGCGGACACCAGCGGGTACTGGCCCATGTACAGCGCGTTGGCCTGGATGGTGGGCAGGCAGTACTCGTCGGCGAACTCGTCGCGGGCGTCGACCACGATCGCCTCGACGGCGCCGCAGTCCAGCGCGCGCTGGCGCACCACGTTCATGTCCTCGCCACCCTGGCCGAGGTCGATGGCGACGGCCACCACCTCGGCGCCGGTCTCCTTGCCGATCCAGCTGATCGCGACGGAGGTATCCAGCCCACCGGAGTAGGCGAGTACGACGCGCTCGGACATGTCTGTGTGCTCCTCGATGTTTCGGTGCTCGTCTGTAGTACGGACCGGCTTCCCGCCACAGCGGCCGCACGTCCTGCAAATGATTATGCATGACGATGCAAGCTCATTCACGATCGGGTGCTATCGCCCCGGATGCTGGGACAACGGCCATGCGTACACCCTCGCACAGACACCGCCCTCCGCGCTCGCGGCGGCTACCAGTAACTGGCGCGCCGCCGGAACCGACTCCGGACGCGGCCACCAATGGTGCCAACCGCCCCCGGCAGCGGCGGTGATACCTTGCGGTATCATTGCATGCATGGCTATGACTCTCCGCCTCACCGACGAACAAACCGAGGCCCTACGCCGCAGGGCAGAGGTCGAGCACCGGTCGATGCAGCAGGTCGCCTTGGCCGCGATCGATTCGTACGTGAATCAGCCGCCCACACCCGCGCGGCGCCGAGCCGTACCGGTGGACGAGTTGCTCGAGGCGTTCGCAGACCTGCCGCCGATGGATATCGAACGATTCCGGGCCGACCAAGCCGAAAACATCGACGGTACGGCTCACTTCGATGCTTATCTTCGGGCACACCGCGCTGAGGAATCCTAATGACCTCGCGATATCTGCGCGGACTCGGTGATACGAACATCCTGATTCACCTCGAACATCTACCACGGGAGACCCTTCCTGGGGAGCTTCTGACGAGTGCAGTGTCTCTTGCGGAGCTGTCTGCCGGTGTTCACCAAACCGATGATTTCGTCGAGCGGGGCCGCCGAATCGCGCGTCTACAGCGGGTCGAGGCCACGTTCGACCCGCTGCCGTTCGACGCTGCTGCGGCACGTCAGTACGGTCTGATCGCGGCTGGTGTCATCGCCATGGGTCGTAAGCCGCGGCGTCGGGAAGCCGATCTGATGATCGCGGCGGTGGCAGCCGCCAACCGGCTGCCGCTGTTCACGACAAACCCGGACGACTTCCGAGGGACCGACACGGTGCTCACCGTTGTTCCAGTTCCCCAGCCAGGGACATAGCTCACCCCAGTCCGCGGGTACCGGGCCCTCGGGTGAGTTGTTCAGCTGAATACCCGGACTATGTGTCGAACAGCTGGATGTGGACGGAGCGGCTCGACGGGTCCCGCTCATCCACGATGACGATACGGTTGACCGACTTTCCGTCGGGGCGCCGGTAGACGTCCTCGGCCTGCAGGATCGACGGCGAAGTCTCCAAAGGCACGGACCCGCAACGGTGGTCTCGGCCACGCGGAAAACCTTGTTCAGCGGCGCGGAGAACTTCGATATGGCCAGCAGCAGGGTAAGACCCTGCGGATCCGTGGATATGGCCAGCCGGTAGAGAGCGTCGCGACCGTGCTCTGATCGCGCGCCGAGCATGGCGGCATTCACCGGAATGACGATTCCGCCGAATTCGGAAGCCTCTCTGGCGATGTCGGCGTCCTTCGCGGCCCGGGTCGGCTCTGAGCGGTGGTCAGCGTCATGTCTTTCGCTGCTGCAGCTGGTCATGCCGACCGTCACAGCCATTAGACCGGCGACGACACCGGCCAGCTTCGCCTGCCGGATTCTGGGCATCGGGTGGGATCACTCCTCTCGCCGTCCCGACCGCCCGTGGCAGGTTCATCAGTCCATGGTGGGAGGATGTCACCCTCCCCATGCTGGAAAACACTGCGTCGACGGCTGCGAAGTTTGGTCAAGGCGATTCCCGCCAAAGGCGCCCAAAATCCGCTCTACACCGATTTCCGGGACGAACTCAGCGACGTCAGCGAGATCGCGATAGCCGTACTCCCCCGGCGGCGGTAAGGGCATGGCGCGCTTCGAATCGAAGGTCCGCACCTACTTGCGCAGCCACGAGGACGTGCTCGCAGTGCAGAAACTGCTGCGCAACAAGCAGATCACCTCGGCCGACCTCGGCGAGCTCGAAAAGATCTTCCTCGACAACGGATTCGGGCACTGCCGAGGACATCGAGCACGCTGCCGCCGCACACGGCGGACTCGGCCTCTTCCTTCGTTCGCTCACCGGCCTCGACGCCACCGCCGCCTTCGACGAATTCCACATCGGCCGCACCCTCACCGCCAGCCAGCTCCACTTCCTGAACCTGCTCACCGACTACATCAGGAAGAACGGGGTGATCGAGGTGGGCGCGCTCTACGAACCGCCGTTCAAGACGGTGGCGCCGACGGGGCCGGAGGACATCTTCTCCGAGGAGGATGTGGACCGGATTGTGGCGGTTGTCAAGAACATTCGAACCACTGCGCTGACCGCTCGAGCCGAGCACACCGCGACACACGGATAAGGCCGGCCAGCCGAGTTCCTCGATGCTCTTGCCGGTGTAGCCGTGTGCGACAGTGCTCGCGCCATGGAATTCGGCGGCCTCGACCCATTCACAATCAGGACCGGGCTCGCGCACCGGTCGATCGGCGGCAGTACCGATTGCAACTCGAAGAATCGACCGTACAGGTCTGCGGGCCGTATACGTGGCGACGCCAGGGCGGCCTCCCTATGCGTGGCATGAGCCCGATCGGTACCCGTGCGTCTCGGCGACCGCCTGGAAAGCCAGCCGGGCTTTGTCATCCAACGGTCGAAGGAAAACACCGCCGACCGCAACAAAGATGCTTATAGTGTCTGCGCGACAACATCTTTCACCGAATGGGGGTATCAGGTGGTACAGGAGCAGATCAGCGCGGCGCCGAGATCGAGGCCGGTTATCGTCCCGGAGGACGAAGCGACCCGTTACCTGGCTTCCGCGGCGCACCTGCATCCACAGCTCGCCGACACGCTCGTCGAGGAGTTCCTGGCAGAGCCGTTCCGGGTGGTGGTGCCGACACCGGGGGTTCGCGCCGACGTCGTACTCAGAGAAGCCGTCTCCGCGCAGACCGCCCGGCGGATCGAGAACGCCCTGCTGCTCGTTCTGCTGCTGGCGTTCCTCGTACTCGGAAGCGGACTCGTCGTGATCTGGCTCGCCTCGGGGCTCGCATGGCGGGTCAGTGCCCGGATCGTCGCTCGTGTGATGCGGCGCCAGGGCGGTCCGGACACCGGGCGGCGGTCGGCGCGTGGCACACCACCGCCGTGGTGGTCGACCGCGCTGCTGTGGCTACCGCTTTCGTGGGTCTTCGCGCTCTCGCTGAGCCTTCCGCTGAGCCTGCTGCTCATGTTCGGATCCGACGAAAGTGATGTTCCGAGCCGCTCCCGGCGCGGTGGCGGATTCGGCGACGGCCCCGATATGGAATTAACCGACGATTTGACATCGTTCATCGCCATCGCCAGCGGATTCGGCCTGCTCCTCGTGACGGTGGCGATGTACTGCGTGCTGTTCGTACAACGTTTTCTGCCATGGGTGCTCGCCGACCGGTGTTTCCAATTCGGCTTTTTTCATCCGGACGCGCCGCCACGCCCGTTCGTGAATTGGGCCTGCCGACAATTCGCCGGGCGATTGGGGCGAATCGCCCAAGAGGAGCGACGCGCCACGCACCCTATGCCGCGCAATGTCGTCATATACCGAGGCAATCGGCCGTTCATCGGCGCGGGCGCCAGAGTCCGGTCCTGGTCACAGGCGATCGAGTTGCACTCCGACGATCCCGCGGCAAAGCCGGATGTGGAAATCGGCGAGTTCACCGCCGCGGATCTGCACAACTTCGTAGCCGAGGACGTCGACGCCATCCGGAAGTCGCCCGACATCACCCCGGGCGGTCGTTTCGCCGGATTGACCATCACCGACACGGCTTTCGTGTCCGCGGGACACATTCGGCACTACGCCGACGCCACGTTCTTCGCCGACGAACTGGCGGCGGGCCGCAACCCGCTGCTGGCCGACACATACTGGCACGAGTTGCTGAATCGTTCACCGGAATGGCTGCGCCTGTACCGCTGTTTCCGGGTCGAAGCATGGGAGCGACAGCTCGCGGTGGCGGGCTATCTGCACATCGGGTACGAGCGGCGCACTCTTTACCTGGAGTGGAACGGATTCGTTCTGCCGCCGGTCGCCGCGGCATACCGGACTGTCGACACGCCACCTGGCGCGACGATGGCGCGGTCCCTGTGGCAGGCCCTCGGTCAGATGGCGCTGCTGCCGACGACGGTGCCCACCCGCGTCGCCGACATCGCGACGTGGATTCGCGATGCGCTCGGCTACGGCCGCGGGCTGACGAGGACGCCCGCCGAGGCCGCCCACGCCTTCGGGGCGGCGGCGACCGTACGCGAGATCGGCGCGGGCATCGCATTCCCGAATTTCTTCCAGGAGACCGACGCCGACCAGTACCTGAAAATTCTCGAGCGTCGAGCGCTCGATGCGATCCACCGGTTCCTCGCATCCAAGGGCATCGCCACCGGAACCTTCACCGCGATGGTCACCCAGATCAACAACGCGACGGTCATGGACGGGTGCACGGTGGTCGCGGGGAACATCGGCGGCAGCGGCAATTCCGGTACCGTCGGATCCGCCGATGTCATCGGCGCACCGGCCGCTGGATGACTTCGGCCCGATCCACCGCCACGACAATGAGCGAAAGCTACTAGGAGTACTCGAGAATGCCCGACAACGGGGTGAATATCGGCGGCGGCAATGTGGTCGCGGGAAACATCGGCGGTACCGGCAATTCCGGGGCCATTCACGGACGAGTCACGGTGAACGGTGGCGACCACCGGGCCGCCCTGCAGACGACAATCGCTCAGCTGCGTAACGAATTGATCGCGCTCCGAGCGCTGCTCACCGACACCGAGGGGCCGTACGCGGAACCCGCCGATGTCGATGAAGTCATCGAAGCCCTCGGCGAATCCGAGCCCGACCTCCAACGGGCCACCGGCAGATGGAGTCGGCTGGTCCGCCGAATCCCAGAGGCGTTCACGAATATCGACACTCTCACACGGATCGTGGATCTCTTCGAAAAGGTGCGTGCGCTCGCCGAGTGAGTGCGGTTCGCAGCGGCCAACCGGCGGGTGAGTGCGCCTGGCCCAGAGGAGGGCCAATTCAGCCAGGGCCATTGATCCGGCGTACGCAGCGGGCTCGACGACTCAGGCCATTTGTTCGATCTTCGCGGCCACCTCCGCGCCGGTCAGCGGCTCGCGAGCGATGACGGCGATGGTGTCGTCGCCCGCGATGGTGCCCACGATGTAAGGCAGGGCCGCGCGGTCGAGGGCGCTGGCCAGGTAGTGCGCGGCGCCGGGCGGGGTGCGCAGGACGGCGATATTGCCGCTGGCGTCGGTGGAGACGAGCAGGTCGCCGAGCAACTTGGACAACCGGTCGGTGCCGCCGATGACACCGCGGACCGGACTGCCGTCCTCTGGCACCACGTAGACGCCCGCACCGCCGTCGGCGGCACGCAGCTTCACGGCGCCCAGTTCGTCCAGGTCCCGCGACAGCGTCGCCTGGGTGGTCTCGATGCCTTCGGCCGCGAGCAGTGCCGCCAGTTCGGTCTGGCTGCGCACCGCGTGCGCCGACAACAGTTCGACGATGCGCGACTGCCGCCCGGCGCGGGTGTGCGCGATGGCCGGGCCGCTTCGTCCCGATTCCGACTGCGAGACGCTCACGACCGCGCCTCGCCAGGGCTCGGCTCCGGCGTGGTCGACTGCCCGCGGTGTCCGCGGTTCGACGTGCTCACGCCCCGCCCCCGCATCGTCGCTCCAGCAACCAGACCAGCAGCGCCTTCTGCGCGTGCAGCCGGTTCTCCGCCTCGTCCCAGACGGCGCTGTGCGGCCCGTCCAGCACTTCGTCGGTGACCTCTTCGCCGCGATGCGCGGGAAGGCAATGCAGCACAACCACATCCGGCTTGGCGTGGGCCAGCAGGTCGGCGTTGAGCTGGAACGGCCGGAACGGGCCGACCCGGTCCAGACCGTCGTTTTCCTGTCCCATGGAGGTCCAGGTGTCGGTGACCAGCGCGTCGGCGCCCCACGCGGCGGCGATCGGGTCACCGGTCAGCGTGATGGTGGCTCCGGTCTCGGCGGCGCGCTTGCGCGCGGCCTCCACGATCCAGGGCAGCGGCTCGAATCCGGCCGGCGCGGCGATGGTCACGTTCAGGCCCGCCGTGACGCCGCCGAGCAGCAGCGAGTGCGCCATGTTGTTGGCGCCGTCGCCGAAGTAGGCGAGCTCGCGCCCGGTCAGGTCGCCCTTGCGCTCGGCCAGCGTCTGCAGGTCCGCGAGCACCTGGCACGGATGGAACTCGTTGGACAGCGCGTTGACCACCGGAACCGTCGCGGTGGCGGCCATCTCGTCGAGCCGGGACTGCTCGAAGGTGCGCCACACGATCGCGTCCACGTAGCGCGAGAGCACCCGGCCGGTGTCGCCGAGCGTCTCCTCCCGGCCCAGCTGGGTGTCACGGCCGTCGACCACCACCGCGTGCCCGCCGAGCTGGGCGATGCCCATCTCGAAGGAGAACCTGGTGCGGGTGGAGTTCTTCTCGAAGATCACGCCGACGCCGCGCGGGCCGGCCAGCGGTTGCCGCGCGAACGGCTCCTTCTTGAGTTCGGCCGCGAGGGCGAGGATTTCGGCCTGCTCGGCCGGGCTGATGTCGTCGTCGCGCAGGAAGTGCCGCACGGAGCTCATTGTGCCGCAGCCCCTTTCGCGTCGGCGAGGGCGCCGTCGAGGATCTCCGGCAGATCGGCGACGAAATTGTCCGCCTGTGTCTCGGTGAGCACCAGCGGCGGCGCGAGGCGGATCACGTCGGGCTTGGCGGGATTGACGAGATACCCCGCCGCCCGCGCGCGCGCCTCGACGAGCGCCGATACGTTGCCAGTGAGCACGATGCCCAGCAGCAGACCCGCGCCGCGCACCCGGTCGACCAGCGGATGCTCCAGCAGCTCGATGCCGTCGCTGAGCCGCTTGCCGACCGATTCCACGTGCGAGAGCAGGTCGGTTTCATCGATCGTGCGCAGCACCGCGAGCGCGGCCGCGGCGCACACCGGATTGCCACCGAAGGTGGTGCCGTGCAGGCCGGGCGTCAGCAACTCGGCCGCGCGTCCGTTGGCCAGCACCGCGCCGATGGGCAATCCGCCGCCGAGCCCCTTGGCCAAGGTGATCACGTCCGGCACGATGCCGACGGCAAGGTGTGCGTAAAACTTTCCGGTGCGGCCGATGCCGGTCTGCACCTCGTCGAGTACCAGCAGCGTCCCGTTGCGCGCGGTGATCTCACGCGCTTTGGCCAAGTAGTCGAACGGCGGCACCACCACGCCGCTCTCCCCCATGATCGGCTCCAGGAACACCGCGGCGGTGTCCTCGTCGACCACGGCGTCCAGCGCCGCGGCGTCGCCGTAGGGGACATGCACGACGCCGGGCGGCATCGGCTCGAACGGCGTCCGCTTGGACGGCTGGCCGGTGAGCGCGAGCGCGCCCATGGTGCGGCCGTGGAAGGCCTCCTCGCACGCGACGATCTTGTGCCGCCCGGTCAACCGCGCGATCTTGAACGCCGCCTCGACCGCCTCGGTACCGGAGTTGCAGAAGAACGCCCGGCCCTCCCCGTCGCCGAAGTGCGCGAGCAACCGCTCGGCCAGCTCGACGACCGGCTCGCTGGCGTACAGATTCGAGACGTGTCCCAGCGTGCCGAGCTGCTGGGTGACCGCCTCCAGGATCGCCGGGTGCGCGTGGCCGAGGCTGTTGACCGCGATACCGCCGAGGAAGTCGACGTAGCGTTTGCCGTCCGCGTCGTAGACCACGGCGCCGGCTCCGCGCACCAGCGCGACGTCGGGCGTGCCGTAGTTGTTCATCAGCGCGGCAGACCACCGCTTCTGCAGTTCAGCTGTGCTCATTGTTTCGTTCCGTCCAGCGAGTCCGGCCCGTCCGGGGCGGGCGTCACCATCGTTCCGATTCCTTCTCCGGTGAACAGTTCCAGCAACACCGCGTGCGGTACCCGTCCGTCGATCACATGCGCGGACGGCACCCCCGCTCGTACGGCGCGCAGGCAGGCTTCCATCTTGGGCACCATGCCCGCATCGAGCCTCGGGAGCAACTCGGCCAGCGCGCCCGTGTCGATGCGCGTGGTGAGCGAGGACCGATCCGGCCAGTTCGTGTACAGGCCCTCGACGTCGGTGAGCACCACCAATTTCTCGGCGCCGATGCCCTCGGCGAGTGCGGCGGCGGCGGTGTCGGCGTTGATGTTGTGCACCACGCCGTCGGCGTCCGGCGCGATGGTCGACACGACCGGGATGCGGCCGGCGCCGATGAGGTCGAGCACGGCGTCCGGGTTCACCTCGGTGACGTCGCCGACCAGGCCGATGTCGGTGGGCTCGCCATCCACCTCGACGGTGCGGCGGGTGGCGGTGAACAGCCCGGCGTCCTCGCCGGAGGTGCCGACCGCGTACGGGCCGTGCGCGTTGATCAAGCCGACCAGCTCGCGGCCGACCTGACCGAACAGCACCATCCGTACCACGTCCATCACCTCGGGTGTGGTCACCCGGAAGCCGCCGCGGAATTCGCCTTGCAGACCCAGCTTCTGCAGCATCGCGCTGATCTGCGGGCCGCCACCGTGCACCACCACCGGGTGCACGCCGACCGTGCGCAGGAACGCCATGTCGGCGGCGAAGGCCTGCTTGAGGTTCTCGTCGATCATGGCGTTGCCGCCGTATTTGACCACGACGACCTTGTCCCGGAACTTCTGCAACCACGGCAGGGCATCGGCCAGAACGTGCGCTTTGTCCAGCGCGGAGAGCGTGTGCAACACCTGACTCATGAGCTGTAGGCCGAGTTCTCTTCGACGTAACCGTGCGAAAGGTCGGTGGTGCGGATGGTCCCGGTCGCGGAGCCGACGTTCAGCTCGATCAGCACCTCGACGTCGGCGCCGGACAGGTCCACCTCACGAGCGCCCGGTGCGCCGACGCCGTCCACGCACACCGGACGTCCGTTGAACGACACCGAGATACGGTTCGGATCGAGCGTCACCGGCGCCATGCCGACCGCGGCCAGCACCCGGCCCCAGTTCGGGTCGGAGCCGAACAGCGCCGTCTTGACCAGGCTGTCGCGGGCAACAGTGCGGGCCGCGGCCACCGCTTCGTCCTCGGTCGCCGCTCCGGTGACGGTGACCAGCACCCGCTTGGTGACGCCCTCGGCGTCGGCCATCAGCTGGGCGGCCAGGTCGTCGCACACCGCGAGCACGGCGGCGTCGAGTTCCTCCTGGCTGGGAGTCACCTCGCTGGCACCGTTGGCGAGCAGCAGCACGGTGTCGTTGGTGGAGCAGGAGCCGTCGACGTCGAGCCGGTCGAAGGTGCGCGCGGTGGCGTTGCGCAGAGCGTGGTCGAGCTGGTCGGCGGTGACCGCGGCGTCGGTGGTGAGCACCACCAGCATGGTCGCCAGGGACGGGGCCAGCATGCCGGCGCCCTTGGCCATGCCGCCGACGTTCCACTTGTCGCGGTGATGGAACGCCGCTTCCTTGGGCACGGTGTCGGTGGTCATGATGGCCCAGGCGGCATCCGAGCCGCCGGACAGGCCGCCGCCCATCTCGTGCACGATCTCCGTGACGGCGGGGATCAGCTTGTCCATCGGGAGCCGGTCGCCGATCAGCCCGGTCGAGCAGACCGCGATCTCCCCCGCGCCGGTCTCGGTGCCCCAGTTGCTCAGCGCGGCCGCGAGTTCCTCGGCGGTCTTGTGCGTGTCCTGGAATCCGCCCGGGCCGGTGCACGCGTTGGCGCCGCCGGAATTCAGGATCACCGCGCGCAGCCGCTTGCCGGTCAGCACCTGCTGCGACCACAGCACGGGTGCGGCCTTCACCTTGTTGCGGGTGAACACGCCCGCGGCCGGGTATTCCGGGCCTTCGTTGAACACCAGCGCGAGGTCCGGCTTGCCGCTGGCCTTGATACCAGCGGCGATGCCCGCCGCGCGGAAGCCGAGCGGCGCGGTCACGCCCTGGGTCCGGACCAGCTTGCCGCTCGCGGTGTCGGTTGTCGTCACGGTGCCACTCCTACGGTGGAAAGTCCTGCGGTCTCGTCGAATCCGAGGGCGAGATTCATCGATTGCACCGCCGCGCCCGCGGTGCCCTTGGTCAAGTTGTCGATCGCGCCGATCACCACGAGCAGCCCGGCGTCGGCGTCCACGGCCACCTGCAGGGTGACAGCGTTGGATCCCAGCACCGAACCAGTCTGCGGGAGCACGCCTTCCGGCAGCAGGTGCACGAAAGGCTCATCGGCATAGGCTTTTTCGTAGACGGCGCGCGCCTGTGCGGCGTCGACGCGGGTCGGCGCGGTGCACGTGGCGAGGATGCCGCGCGGCATCGGCGCGAGCACCGGGGTGAACGACACCGCGACGTCCGCACCGCCTGCCGCCGTCAGGTTCTGCGCGATCTCCGGAGTGTGCCGGTGCGCACCCGCGATGCCGTAGGCCCGTGCCGAGCCCATCACCTCGGACCCGAGCAGCGCCACGTCCAGCTTGCGCCCCGCCCCGGACGTGCCGCTCACCGCCACCACGTGCACCGCGGGCTCCACGATGCCCGCGGCGACCGCGGGCGCCAACGCGAGGCTGGCCACGGTCGGGTAGCACCCCGGGACCGCGATCCGCGTCGCGCCGCGCAGCTTCTCGCGGCCACCGGGCAGTTCGGGCAGACCGTAGGGCCAGCTGCCCGCGTGCGGGCTGCCGTAGTATTTCTCCCACGTCTGCGGGTCGGTGAGCCGGAAGTCGGCGCCGCAGTCGATGATCACCGTGGACTCGGGCAGCTCGGCGGCGATGGCGGCCGACTGCCCATGGGGCAGCCCGAGGAAGACCACATCGTGTCCGGCCAGTTCGGCGGCCGTGGTCGGCGCCAGCACCCGGTCGGCCAGCGGCAGCAGATGCGGCTGCAACTCCCCCAGCGCGGTTCCGGCGTTCGAGCCCGCGGTCAGCGCCCCGATGACGAGGCGCCCGGTTCGGTAGGCCGGATGACCCAGCAGCAGACGCAACACTTCACCGCCCGCGTACCCGCTGGCACCGGCTACCGCGACCCGGATGACGGGTCCGCCCGAGGAATCAACCATGTGATGATTATGCATGATTGTGCAATCTCATTCACAGCCTGGGTTGCCCGGCTCGGTCACGGGCAGGGTGATACCCGGCGAGGAAGCACGCAAACCGCACCAGCAACCGTACGCGCGGCGCTGATGACATGTGCGTCCCCTGCTCGCGCAGGCTCCAGGCTCTGGACGTGGTCCCAAGAAGCGATCGCGAGGCTTCGCCCGTGACGTGACGCGCCGCATGACGGGCGGCGCGGCGGGTTCGACGTGCATCGGCCCGGTGAGCCAGTCCAGGCCCGACGCCGTGAGCGCGAAACCCCGGTCGCTGTCGAGCAGGCCCTGCGCGATCATGGCGTCGGTGACGGCCACGCCGATGCGCCCCCGCGGGATGGTCGTGGCAGGTGCGGCCGGGGGGCGAGCACGGCGGTGCGCAGGCTGGTGACCGTGGAGCTCGGCGGGTACCGAAACGTCCCATGGCTACCGTCAGTGCATGACTTCGCCTTCCGAGCTACCGAGCACGCCCGCCCCGACGACCGAGTTCGAGATCTTTCGCGGTCTGCACTACCGGGACCAGCCCCTGGTGCTGCCGAACGCCTGGGATTTCGCCTCGGCCGCGCTGCTGGCGACCGAGGGATTCCCGGCGATCGGTACCACCAGCCTCGGGGTGGCCGCCGCTGCCGGGCTCGCCGACGGCGCGGGCGTCACCGAGACCGAAACGCTCGCCATGGCCCGGCGGCTGGCGGGGCTGCCGGTGCCGGTGACCGTCGACATCGAGGGCGGATTCCACGAAATCCCCAGCGCGGTAGCCGATTTCGTCAAACAACTCGCGGCGTGCGGGATCGTGGGCGTGAACCTCGAAGACGGCCGCGCCGGATCCGCCCTGGCCGCACCCGACCACCAGGCCGAGCTGATCACCGCGATCAAGAACCGCACGCCGGAGGTGTTCGTCAACGCCCGCGTCGACACCTACTGGCTGAGCCTCGATCACAGCTCCACACACGACCGCGTGCGGCGCTACGCCGCGGCCGGGGCCGACGGCATCTTCGTTCCCGGCTTGACCGACCGAACCGGGATCGAGCAGATCGTCGCGGCGACAGACCTGCCGGTGAACGTCCTGTATTCGGCGACCGGCCCCACTGTCGCGACGCTGGCCGAACTCGGCGTACGCCGGGTCAGCACCGGCTCGCTGCTCTACCGTGCGGCGCTGTCGGCCGCCGTGGACGTCGCGCGAGCCGTGCTGCAGGACGCGCCCGTGTCGTCGGGAATCGTGACCTATCCCGACATCCAGCGCCTCCTGCCCGCTCGGTGATCAGCGCTTGGGAACCACACGTTCGCCCTCGCCGGGCTTCCAGATGGTGATGTCGAGGCGGTCGCCGACGACCTCGACGGTCGAGGCGCCGGTGAGATCGGCGACGTAGAAATGGTCGAATTCCTGGCCGCGGATGTCGAAACCGGTGTCATCGAACAGCTGCTGGGCGAAGCGGGCGTGCACGGCCCGGTCGGGCAGGTCGACGACGGTGCCGAAGAGTTTGGCGTCGCCGTCGGAGACGTTGGTGTCGACGGTGGCGGTGTGCAGGCAGAAGCGCGGATCCCGGGCCAGGTCGCGGAACTTGGTCGTCCCCGGCATGCCCGCGATGACGAGGAAGTCCTCGAAGATGCGCGGCTCCACCGGGCTGATCCGCGGGTATCCGTCGGAACGGAGGGTGCCGAGCATGCAGAGGTTGCCCGCGGCACGGTGCCTGCGCAGGAAGATCTCGGCGACGTGCGGCGCTTCTTCGGTGAATCGGCTCCAAGTGGTCATGGGGACGACGGTACGGCGAATACTTGCCATCTTCTGTCAAGGTTTTCCGGCTAGTCTCGCAGGCATGCGGGCGAGTCGACTGGTGCAGCTGCTGTTGCTGTTGCAGACGCGCGGCCGGTTGACGGCGCCGGAACTGGCCAGGGAGCTGGAGGTGTCGGTGCGCACCGTGTACCGCGATATCGACGCGCTCTCGGCGGCGGGCGTCCCGGTGTACAGCGAGCCGGGCCGGGCGGGCGGCGTGCGGCTCGTCGAGGGCTACCGAACCCGTCTGACCGGACTCACCACCGAGGAGGCCGACGCGGTCCTGCTGACCGGATTGCCCGGCGCCGCCGCCGATCTCGGGCTCGGCACGGTGCTGGCCACCGCGCAGCTGAAGGTGCTCGCTGCGCTGCCACCCGAACTGCGCGGGCGCGCCACGCGCATCGCCGAGCGGGTGCACGTGGACGCACCGGGCTGGTTCCACCGGCCGGACGAGACGCCGACGCTCGCGACCGTCGCCGACGCGCTCTGGCACGACCGGACGCTACGCGTGCGGTATGGACGCAAGGACAAGGTGGTCGAACGCCGGCTCGACCCGCTGGGCCTGGTGCTCAAAGCGGGCACCTGGTACCTGGTGGCCCGCGACGGGTCGGCGCTGCGTTCCTATCGGGTGAGCCGCATCCTCGCCGCCGAACGGACCGGCGAAACCTTCGTCCGCCCAGCGGAATTCGACTTGCGGGCACACTGGGCCGACGCCGCCGACGATTTCGCGCGCTCGATGCTGCGCGTACGGGCGCGCTGCCGGATCGCGGCCGGCCACCTGCGGTTGCTGCGGCTGATGAACGATCCGGCAGCGGTCGCGGAGGCGCTCGCCTCCGCCGGTCCGCCCGACGCCGAAGGGTGGGTGGAAGTGGTCGTGCCGTCGGAGTCCTACGAGGTGCTCGCGACGGGCATTCTTCCGCTCGGCGAGTTCGTCGAAGTGCTGGAACCGCCGCAGCTTCGCGCGCACCTCGCGGCGACAGCCGCCGCCATGCACGCGCGCTACTCCGGCGAGTAGGCCACCCGTGGGAGAGGCCGACCGGCCGCCGAGCCGGACCCGTGTTCGTCCGGCTCCCGGCGGATCAGCACCTCGTCCATCGGTGGCGACGGCGGATCCGAGTGGTCAGCGCAGCGACCGGAAGAATTCCCGCACATCCGCGGTCAGCAGATCCGGCGCCTCCATCGCGGCGAAGTGCCCGCCGCGGTCGAACTCGGTCCACCGCACGATGTTGTGCGCGTCTTCGGCGAGCTTGCGGATGGACATGTCGCCTGGGAAGAGCGCCGCCGCGGTCGGCACGTCGGACTTCTGCACCGGCGCGCCCCACGCCGCGGACTCGCTGTAGAGCCGAAGCGATGAGGCGAAGGTTCCGGTGAACCAGTAGAGGCTGATGTTGGTCAGCAGGGCGTCGCGGCCCACCGCGTCCTCCGGCAGGTCGATAGCCGGACTGGTGTACTGACGGAACAGGTCGGTGATCCAGGACAGCAGCCCCGCAGGCGAGTCGTGCACACCGATCGCCAGTGTCTGCGGACGGTTGGCTTGCAGTGTCGCGTAGTCATACCGGGAATAGCTCTCCGGACCGCTCAGCACCGCCAGTTTCGCCTGATCTTCCGGGCTGTACTCGGATTCCGCACCACCCGGTGACCACTCGCCCGCGGACACCGATTCCTCCGCACCGCCACTGGACCACTCGCCCGCGGACGCGGATTCGGCCGCATCTCCCCAGGATTCGTCGCTGTCCCACGCCGGGACGGTGATCGGACCGTTCACGTGGATGCCCGCGAGGTGCTCACGCGCGATGTGACCCAAATGGGCGGCGACGAAGTATCCGGCGTCGCCGCCTTGCACGCCATAGCGGTCATAGCCCAGGCGCGCCATCAGTGCGGCGACCACCTCCGCGAAGCGCTCGGTCGAGCCCGCCCCGGCGTCCGGGGCAACCTCGGAGAACCCGAAGCCCGGCAGCGAGGGAATCACCAGGTGGAACGCGTCGGCGGGGTCGCCGCCATGCGCACGCGGATCACTCAGCGGCCCGATCACCGGCAGGAACTCGACGAACGACGCGGGCCAGCCGTGGTTGAGCACCAGCGGCAGGGCATCCAGCTCCGGCGAGCGCACATGCAGGAAATGCACCTGCCGCCCGGCGATCTCGGTGACGAACTGCGGCAGCTCGTTCAGCTTCGCTTCCACGGCACGCCAGTCGAATTCCGTGCGCCAGTACTCGGCCAGCGGCCTCAGGTAGGACACCCGCATGCCCTTGCCCCATCCGACGCCGGGCAGGTCCTGCGGCCACAGCGTGTTCGCGAGGCGGCCGCGCAGATCGTCGATCTGCGCCTGGGGGATTTCGATATGGAAGGGGCGGATGTCCTGTTCGGTAGTCATGCAGGCCACGGTAGGAACCGCTTAGGACGAATTCGTTCCTAAGATTCCGGCATTCTGAGAACCATGCTGGAAACCTCGGCCCGCCTGCTCAAACTGCTGGCCCTGCTGCAGACCCACAGCGACTGGACCGGCGCCGAACTGGCCGAACGGCTCGGCGTCACCGGACGAACCGTGCGCCGCGACATCGACCGGCTGCGCGAACTCGGCTACCCGGTCCACGCCACCCAGGGCGCCGCCGGTTACCGGCTCGGCGCGGGCGCCGCGCTACCTCCCTTGCTGCTCGACGACGACGAAGCGGTCGCGGTGGCGGTCGGCCTGCGCAGCGCTTCGGGCGCCGTGACCGGTCTCGAGGAAGCGTCGCTGCGCGCCTTGACCAAGCTCGAACAAGTGCTGCCGCCCCGGTTGCGGCACCGCGTCCGCACGCTGCGCGGCGCCACGCTGCGCGTCGCCGCGCCCGCCACGCGGGTCCACCCCGACACCCTCATGGCCATCGCCGAGACTTGTCAGCGACACGAACGCTTGCGATTCGACTACCGCTCGCACAGCGGCGCGCCCGGTCTACGCACCGCCGAGCCCCACACGCTCGTGCATTTCAGCAGGCACTGGTACCTGGTCGCCTGGGACGTGGACCGCGCCGACTGGCGCACCTTCCGGGTCGACCGGATCACCCCGCGGATTCCCACCGGCCCCCGCTTCACACCACGGGAGCCGCCGGAAGGCGATGCCGCGGCATATCTTTCGATGCGTTTGTCCGCCGGTGCGTGGCCGTATCAGGCGACGGTGCTCCTGCACCGATCCGCCGAGTACGCCGCCGATCGAGTGTGGCCGGGCATGGGTGTCCTGGAAGCCGTCGACGACCACAGCTGCCGCCTGCACGTCGGCGCCGAGTCACCGGAGCAACTGGTATGGATGATCACCTCGGTCGACCTCGACTTCACCTTGCTCACCGGGCCGCAGGAACTCGTCGACGCCCTCCGCGCCCAAGCAACCCGCTGCCAATATGCCCTGCGCGACTTTTCGGTGCCATAGTGTCCGCGGCCCAGCCGCAGGAACGCAACGACTCATCCGCGACGCGCAACCTGCGGCCATCGTGCCGTGCGCCCCTCGCCCGCGTCGCCTGGTTCATCGTCGTTGGTCTGCTAGCAGCTCCAATCCAGCACTGATGCCAGCGATCTGAGCTGTACCGAAGGGGGAATCGCGCGTATCAGGGTGTCGCGGATAGCGACTACAGGCGCGAACGAGAGTTGCGCCGCCGCGCCGAGACGACGGGAGCGGTCCGCGATCAT
This sequence comes from Nocardia sp. NPDC051787, assembly GCF_040681325.1. Taxonomy (NCBI): domain Bacteria; kingdom Bacillati; phylum Actinomycetota; class Actinomycetes; order Mycobacteriales; family Nocardiaceae; genus Nocardia; species Nocardia sp. NPDC051787. Next base: position 163,366 of record NZ_JBFAYO010000010.1, on the reverse strand, counting down.
CCGTGTGCGTGGCCTGCGCTCCCGGTCGTAGCGGGTGAGATCTCCGTCGGCGGCCGCCCTTGCCAGCACCACGGCGTCCTCCAGCGCCTGGCAGGCACCCTGTCCGAGGGTGGGCATCATCGCGTGCGCCGCGTCGCCGACCAGCGCGATGCCCCCCGCCATAGAAGTTTTCAGCGCGGGCAGATCGTAGAGGTCGTGCTTCAGCAGCTCGGATTCCCTTGCCGCCGCGAGCAGCGCGGGGATCGGCTCATGCCACCCGCCGAATCGGTTATGCAGCTCGGCCAGCCCATCACCCGGGGCGCCCTCGGGCATGTTCGCCGTCGCGAAGCAGTAGACCCGGCCGTCAGCGATCGCGCCGTAGCCGAAACGCTCGCCGCGGCCCCAGGTTTCACCCATGCCGATGACCGGTTCGTGCGGCGTGACGACGACCCGCCACGCGGTGTAGCCGCCATAGCGCGGCCGCACCTCCCCGCAGACCGCACGACGCACAACGCTGCGGATGCCGTCGGCGCCGACGACGACGTCGCCGCTGGAGGTCCCGGCCGAGTGCAGCACCGTGCCATCGACTCGCGCTTCGGTCACCGTGACGCCGGTGCGCACCGCGTCCACTGGGATCGCCGAGCGCAGGATGTGCACCAGATCGGCGCGGTGCATCATGATCGGGCTGCCGTAGCGCGCCCGGATCGCCTCGGCGTCCATCCGCGTCAACCAGCGGCCCGCTGGGTCCCGGATGCCCGCCGTCCCTCCCTCGACGGCACGCTCGCGGACCCGATCGCCGAGACCGAGTGCGTCGAGGGCGCGAAGAGCGTTGGGCCACAACGACAATCCAGCGCCGACGGCGGTGATCTCGGTGGCCCGTTCGAGTACTTCGACATCCCATCCCTGCTGGAGGAGGGCCACAGCGGCCGCCAGACCGCCGATGCCACCGCCCACGACGACCGCCTCGGACATAAACGTCCCCTTTCTCCTGCCCGCGCCGCGGGCTACAACTCTCGACGGCACTACGAATGTAGTGGGAATCGCGACCGCTGCAACCAGTGTCACTACTGATGTAGTATTGCGATGTGTCCACCAAACGCGAACTCGTTTTGGACGCGGCGATCGAGCTGCTCGGGTCCCGCGGCACCCGCGCGCTCACCCATCGCGCGGTCGACGAGGTCGCCGGCATGCCCGCCGGGTCGGCCTCCAACTACTTCCGTACCCGCGAGGCGCTGCTCACCGGCATCGCCGAGCGGCTCGAAGCACGTGATTACGCGGACTGGGAAGCGCTCAGCCGCCGGCCCATACCGCGCACGATCGATGAACTCGTCGACGGCATGGCCGCCTTCGTCGTCCACGCGGCGCGCACCGATCGGATACGAACGCTGGCCCGCTACGCCCTGTTCCTGGAAGCGCAGACGATGCCCGCGCTGCGCGAGAGCGTGCGACGCGGACACCGCCGGCTGACCGACTGGGCCGCCACCCTGCTGGCTGGAGTCGGCGGCGACCAGGCGGCGACGCGCATCCTCGTCGCCCAGTTCGACGGAATCATCCTGCACCAGTTGGTGAATCCGGCGCCGGACTTCGATCCACGCCCCGCGCTGGACCGGTTGGTGCGTGCGCTGATCGGCGGCGCGGCAGGCTGACGGTGGCGAACGGGATCGCCGGATCGGCTGACCATCACCACCGCGGCACCCCGCATCGACGGACACCCACCAGCCACCCGCGCTCCCGGCCTCTCAGGTCAGCACAGCTAGTCGTCGTCGTTCAGCAGACCCAGCTCTCGTTCGGCGTGCAGCAACGCCAGTGCGTCGATCCCGCGGTGCAGGATCTCGTCCACGCCCACGTCGTCGGCTCGCGGGCGCAGGTAGATCAACGCGTCGAGGGCTGCATGACTACCGGCGACACGTAATGCCTCGTCACGGCTGACCGGCCCGTCGCCGCAGTCCTGGCGGATCACGAAGGCGTACAGAATGCGTCGGACGTCCTGCTGGAGCTCGGTTGCCTTCAGGTACCGATTGATTTCTGCGGCGGCGTCGGCGTGGGACCCCTCGGATTCGGTGACGGTCGCCGTATAGGTGTAGTTCTCGTCGGACCGAGTCCAGCGCGCGCCGGTGAGATGGACCGTCTCGAAACCTACATCGGAAAGCCGCTCGGCAATCTGGAACGGATCGTCGGATAGTAGGTAACCGGGTGTGTGCTCAGCGAGTCCAGCCCGTTGCGGATATGCCTCCCAGACGACCTTGGTCACCAACCTAACCTAGCCGACAATTGCCTTGCGCACCTGGAGAATCCGCCGAGAAAGACTGTGTCGACCGGACTGTTGCGAGAGCGCGGGTGAGCGGCCTCATGCGTCAGAGGCATCGCGGAAGTACGGTTGCCCGGCACATAATCATGGGCGGTCCAGGTCCGCGTTTCGCGGCGCGGGTACGCAAGGTGTAGAACGACATCCCGATACGCGGCTTTCACCGCATCCCACAGTTGCCAATGCCCGGGGAACGACTCACGCACAGGGGCGAGGTCAGGGCGTGCGCCGTCTTCGCCGAACTACACGACTCCGGCCGCGCCGTTGGCGATATCCAGCGCCGAGTACCGCGCCGGACATCAGTCACATGGTTCACCAGCTGCGAATGGTGGCCCTGAATCGCATCCTGGATAGGCGCGCTACTGAGTCGAATTCGCTTGTGAAGCAGGCGAAAAGACGCAGATCAGAATAGGTTTTCTATTGTCTGGACAGATCCCGATCGGCTAGGATTCGAACATGGGTTCGGGTGGGGAGAAATCGTTGTCGCCAGCGGTAGCGCCGCTGGCGGACGCGGTCGCGGGTCTGCTCGAGCTGCCGCTGACCAGCTTGTCCGACGACGAGGTCGTCGATCTGCTGCGCGGTCTGGAGACCTGCGCCCGCCGGTTGGCGGCGGTGTCGCATCGACTGCTGGTGGAGGTCCAAGAGCGGTCGATACCGGCCCGCGCCGGGGCACGCACCAGCAAGCGGTTTCTGATGGAAACCCTGCGGTTGTCGGCCGCCGACGCGGGCAGCCGGATCGCGGCGGTGCGGGATCTCGGGGTCTGGCACACCATGGACGGTGGAGACACCGCACCGGCCCTGCCGCATACCGCCGCGGCCCAGGCTGCGGGCGAGATTTCGGCCGATCATGCACGAGAAATCGCGGCGGTGATGAAGCGGGTGCCGCGCGGAATCGAAGACGCCGATCGAGAAGCGGCCGAACAGATCCTGGCCGAATTCGCCCGCTCCGGATCCCCGGACGACATCAGCAAGGTCGGCGACCGCATCCTCGCCCACCTCGACCCCGACGGGAAACTGACCGACGACGTGGATCGCCAAAGGATGCGTGGCATCACCCTCGGGCGTCAGCGCGCGGATGGCATGACCCCGATCCACGGGGAGATCACCCCACTGTTGCGGGCACTGCTGGATCCGATCCTGGCCAAGTTCGCCCGTCCCGGCATCAACAATCCGCAGGATCCGAACAGCCCCACCGGTCTCGGCGGGCCGATCGACCGTCACGCCCTGGCCGAAGCCGCCGAACGTGACCACCGCTCGACCGCCCAGCGCAACCACGACGCCCTGGTGGCGGTGCTGCAACCCGGCCTGGCCCTCGATCGGTTGGGCAGTCACCGGGGGCTGCCGGTGTCGGCGATCCTGACCATGAGCATCGCCGATGTCGAAAAGAGAGCGGGGGTGGCGACCACCGCCTCCGGCAGCAGTGTCCCCATCGGCGAAGCGTTGAAACTGGCCGAACAAGCCGACCTGTTCCTGGCGGTGTTCGACCACCACGGTCTGCCCTTGCACCTGGGACGGACCAAGCGGCTGGCCACCCCCGCCCAGCGGCTGGCGTTGATCGCCGCCCTGCGCGGCTGCTCCCGCCCCGGCTGCGACGCGCCCGCCACCCTCTCCGCGGTGCACCACATCACCGACTACGGCAAAGGCGGCACCACCGACATCGGCAACGAAACCCTGGCCTGCGATCACTGCCACTCCCTCGTCCACGATGGACCCGGCGGCTGGAAAACCATTGCACTCGGCGATGATTCACGATTCCCGGGACGAACAGCGTGGATCGCGCCACGCCACATCGACCCCGACCAGATCCCGCGCGTGAACCACCGCCACCACAGCGGTGAACTACTCGCCGACACCCTCGCCCGCATCCACGAACACAACCGTCAAGAACATCAACAACACCGCCGAGGACCGGGGCAACCCCCACAACCCGGCACCACCGCCGCCTAACGGGGATACCGAAGTAAGCCGCTGAGCCGACCCGGTGTATGTGCTAGCAGGTGAGCACGCCCGGCGCCTGAACTGCGGGGATGTGCGGTCAATCCATGCCCGCCCAGCGGCAGGGCCATGCGGGCGGCCCGAATCGCTCAGGTCTCCAGACTCATCGAGGCCGCCGGGTGGCTGGTCGTCGACACCAACCAACACTGAAATCGGCGAACGTCTCTTCATGAGCCCGGCCACAGCACGCACCCACATCGGCGGTTTCGCGCGATCGTGGGACTGACGGGACCTCCAGACCCGCGCGCAGCGGCATTTCCGGACGTTCCTTCGGGCGGGAGGTTCCAGAGAACCGGGCGAGGTAGGCCGCTGAGGCCAGCCGCAACACGAGGTCGTCACCGGCGAAGGTGACGTCGATGTCTGCTGAGGTACTCATACACAACGATGCCCACGCGGTTCCGCGAGCGTCACTGGTATTGCCGCAGACCGTCGGTTTCGCGCGGGTCGCGGCTTTGCAGGTTGTCAGGCGCATTGGGGGTCGTGCTCATTCGTCGGATGGTGTGGTTTCCGCGTCGGGGGAAGCCGTTTGCGGGGAGGGTAGATCGGATCCGGGGAGTGTCCGAACAAGAAGTCGCGCAAGGCTCGCAGATATTCGTCCTGCTGCTGTTGGCCGAGGAACATAGTCGTGTTCGGGTCGAACCAATAGTTCGGCGTCGGACGTCGCGCGATCACGTAGTCGAGGGCTTCGCGCACCATGTCACCGTAACTCGGCTCCTTGGTGATGGCGAAGCGTAGTTCTGACTGGTAGCGCCACATCTGATCGCCCAGATAGGTGTAGGGCATCTTGCCGACCGGCCACAGCAGACTGTCGACGTGCGGGATTTCGTCCCACCACTCCGGGAGCGGGTCGGGGCGCACGCAGGCCCCCGGCTGGCCTGGTGAATCCGTGAGGCGTTCCGGGCTGGAGGCGGGCGCGGCGGGATTTCGGCCGACGCCGCGGGGACGCCACATCGGCCCGGTCCAGAGGTTGCTGGGCGGATACCAGATGCCGCGCCACACGGGAACTCCGAGATGGGAAGGGTTCAGCGGGAGTTTCTTTGCGAGCGAGATGTCGATCGTGATGCGGCGCACTGGGGGTAGGACCGTGTCGTCGGGGAACAGATCCGCCACCATCGACAAGCAGTCCCGTTCGTCGAATCCGGTCACACCAACGCCCTGGCTCAGCATCAGCCAGGAGAGTCGTCGGTCGTTGCCTAGATCGAATTCGATCCAGAATCGCCGCACCGTGGACATACGCGGCCTCCTCCAATGGCCCCCTACTGCCGAGCGCTTGCCGCACGATACCGCCCCTCCGATCGGTGCGCGCCACTCGATAATCGGCAAAGTAGTGCGTTTGAGATGTCATGTGCCGAAGCAATGTACGCGGCCAGGATGTAGTTCGGGTGCCGGTCGAGGTACCCATGCCCCACTATGACCGCGATCGGCGAACTGTTCACCACCCCGATCGCGGCATTACCGCACGTTCGAGCCTTGCCTGTCGTCGAGTTTTTGCTGGGCGTCGCCATCCGTCGCCCAGGTCGGCAGTGGCTCTCGCGCCGATAACCACTGCGGGGGTATTCCGCGTACGCCGCTTCGCGTGCCGATGCCTGTGCGCGCTGCCACGATCCCGCCGACGATCGCGGCCGTGGTGTCCGCATCGCCGCCGGCCTCGATACACGCGGTAACGGCGGTGGGATAGTCGTCGAGGAAGCTCGCGGCCGCCCAGAGGGTGAACGGCACCGTGTCCTGGGCGCTGACTTGCGCACCGTTACCGAGTTCGTATGCCGCTTCGGCCACCGATCGCCCCAGCAACCGCCGGGCTCGGCGGACACCGCTCGCGGTCCGGCCCTCGACCAGGTACGGCTCCACAACGTCCAGCAGTTCCTCAGGCGCGCAATGCCTTCCGCGGGTCGTCGCGGCGTGGCTCGCCGCAACGGCAACCGCCATGGCGGCCACAATCGCTTCCGGATGCCGATGCGTCACCTCAGCCGACAATGCGGCTTGGACCGCCGCACGGTCCAGGCTTCCGGCGAAATACGCTCCGAGTGGGGCGACCCGCATAGCAGCACCGTTGCCCCAGGAGCCGCGCCCGTCGAACAGGGCGCCCGCCGCGTCGGCCCAAGGCCGTCCGTCGCGAATCTCGTGCAGCACAGCGACTGTGCCGCCACTATAGCCCCGGTAGGGCTCGCAACGGTCGGCGAAGGCTGCCGCCAGCCCGTCGCGGTCGATCTGGCCGTAGCCACGGATCTGCGCATACACCGAGCAGGCCATCTCCGTGTCATCGGTCCATTCCCACGGCGCCGCCGGCGCTCGGCCGGCGAGAAGATCGGGTAGCGAACGGCCCGGGACGAAGAACTGAGCACCCAGCGCATCACCGACGGACAAGCCCTCGAGACTGTCACGAGCGACATCGGAAACCAGCGGCATATCGGCAACCATGCTGCCAAACCACGACAAGCCATCGCAACATCCCTGCCCCAAGGCATCGCTGCTCGACGAGCCGAATCGCCAGTCGCGGACGTTCATGAGATCGAGTTGCGCGCGTCGACCGTCGAGCCGACTGGTGTCACATCGATCTGTGTTGTGCGCAGAGTGGGTGGTCGAACCAAAATCTACGCGCACTGCCGCGGCCGAAGCCTACGCAAACGTCCGCTTGTCGGTTTTTTCGTGCGTTCGGTCCCACTGGGACGTGGGCGAATCGGAGGCCCGGTTCCAGCAGGTCGTCGGCGGTCAGGTGCCAGTTCGGTTTCGAACACCTCGGCCGTACCGTCAGAAAAATGTGTGCAGGAAGTCGACTACACGCGGTGTCGGGGCGTCGGCGTCATCGATCACCGGGATGAGCCGCCACTTGTCGAAAGCGGTGCACGGATGGGAGAGCCCGAGGCGTACGACCGTACCGATCGGCAATTCCCTTGCGGCGCGGCCAGGTAGGCGCAAGAAGGTGTGCTGGTCGTTGAGTGCCGACACCGTGGCGTCCGGATCGAGTGGCACGCTCTTCAGTCCGGCAATCCGCTGCGGGATCGGGAATCCCTCGTCGAACGGCAGATCGCGCTTTCCCGCGTCCAGCAGTGCTAGTCCGGGCTCCGGGCGGGAGAGCGTGCGCGCCCAGCCGTGCATCGCGGAGCGCAGCGGCCGCTCGCTGCGGGGTGCCGCCAAGGGCGACATGGCCGCGTAGAAGCCGTCGTCATGGATGACGTACGCCCCGGAGCGCAGGACGACCGTGGTCGCGACACCGCGCGTGCCCTGCTCGTCGGCGAGCGGGGCGAGGTATTCGACAGTCAGCTCCGGATAGGCACTGCCGCCCGCGGTGACGATCGCGGAGCTCCCGTACAGCCCGGCAGCGGCGAGTTCGTGATGCAGGCGGGCGAGTTCCGCGAGATAGTCGCGCACCGCGCGGATGCTGTCCGGCGTGCGATCGTGTGCGAGCGCGCCCTCGTAACCGCCGACCCCGGCCAGCGTCAGCCGTGACGCCTGGTCGATCGCCCGTGCGACAGCATGCGCCTGCTCGACCGTGCGTGCTCCGGTCCGGCCGCGCGGCCCGCCGAGTTCGACGAGTACCCGGACGCATTCCGATCCCGGCGCGGTACGCAGGTGCCCGTCCATCAGAGCGACCGTCTCGACGCTGTCGGCCCAGCAGACGAACTCGAAATCCGGGTCGTTTGCCAATTCGGCTGCCAGCCAATGCAATCCGACCGGATCGACCAGCGCGTTGGCCAGCAGTACGCGCGCGACGCCGAAGGCTCGCGCCACCTGCGTCTGCCAGATGGTGGCCAAGGTGATCCCCCATGAGCCCGCCGCCAGCTGATCGGCCCACACCTGCGGGGCCATCGTGGTCTTGCCGTGCGGCGCGAGCCGCACGCCCGCCGCGCGCACCCAGTCGGCCATCACCGCGATGTTCGTCGCGACCGCCGCGCGATCGACGGTCAGCACCGGCGTCTCCAGCTGATCGAGAGCCGGTGCGGTGGCGAGGAATTCCCGCACGGTGTGGCCCCAGGAAGTCGGCGGCATGCCCTTGTGTTCGGGGCCTATCACCCGATCCCCGAGTGCCGCCACGGCTGCTTCGTCGATCGACACGGCGCTCCTTCCCGGCCGGAACGACCGGCATCTCTTCTCCAATTACCCGACAGCCGATACGGCGACCTCGAATCCGCGACCAGAATCCCCGCACATATGGCACGGTCGCGAACGGCTTGCACATGCGCTCGGCACCCTTCACGCGACCCGAGCACCGCCACGGCTGCTCCGCCGACCGGCACAGCGCTCCATCCTGGCTGGGTCCGACCGGCTTCTCTTTTCCGGCCGGTTGCTCGGCATTCCGTCACCTGCTGCTCAGCCCGAGTTGCGCAATGCGGTGGCCAGACCGTTCATGGTCAGCAGAATGCCGCGCTTGACCAATTCCGAGTCGTCCCCGGCGCGCAGGCGGCGCAGCAGCTCTACCTGCATCTGGTTGAGCGGCTCCAGGTACGGGAACCGGTTGTGGATGGACTCGGCCAGCGAAGGGTTGTCCGCAAGCAGGTGATCGTTGCCGGTGATCGCGGCGTGCATGCGGATGGTCCTGGCGTGCTCGTCGCGGATCATGCCGAAAATCTGCTCCCGCAGCGCCACGTTGTCGACGAGTTCGGCGTAGCGGGCGGCGATGTCCAGATCGGTCTTGGCCATCACCTGGGCCAGGTTGGACAGCACCGTCCGGAAGAACGGCCAGCGGCGGTACAGATCCGCCAGCGTCGCCAGACGCTCCGGATCGCCGCCGATCCACTCCTCCAGCGCGGTGCCGGTGCCGTACCACCCGGGCAGCATCACCCGCGCCTGGCTCCACGACATCACCCACGGGATAGCACGCAGGTCGGCGACCGAACTGGTCGGCTTCCGCGACGCGGGCCTGCTGCCGATGTTCAGGTCGCCGACCTCGGCGACGGGCGTGGACTGGCGGAAATACTCGACGAAGCCGGGGGTCTCGTGCACCAGACGCGAATACGCCGCGCGGGCGCGCGCCGCCAGATCGTCCATGATCCCGTAGGACGGCTCCGCGTCCGGCCCGAGGCCTTCCACGTCCAGCAGTGTCGACTCCAGGGTGCCCGCGATCAGCGACTCCAGATTACGGTGCGCCGCACCGGGTTCGGCGTACTTCGCGGCGATCACCTCGCCCTGTTCGGTGAGCCGCAGCGATCCGCGCACCGCACCCGCGGGCTGGGCGAGGATCGCGTCGTAGCTGCGTCCGCCGCCGCGGCCGACCGTACCGCCGCGACCGTGGAACAGCCGCAACCGGATTCCGGTCTTGCGGGCCACCTCGATCAGGTCCAGCTCCGCCCGGTACAACGCCCAGTTGGCGGCGAGGTATCCGCCGTCTTTGTTGGAGTCGGAGTAGCCGAGCATCACTTCCTGGCGCATCCCCTGTGCCGCCACCAGCTCGCGATAGACCGGAACCTCCAGCGCGGCGGACAGCGTGGCCGCCCCGGCTCCGAGGTCCTCGATCGTTTCGAACAGCGGCACGATGCCCACCGGGCAGCTCGGCGGCCCGTCCGGCTCACCCGGATCGAGGAGCCCGCCCTCCTTCAGCAGCAGGGCGGCTTCCAGCAGGTCGCTGACCGACGTGCACATGCTGATGATGTAGTTCGGCACCGCCTCCGCGCCGAGGGTCTCCACCACCTCTCGTGCCGCGCGGACGATGTCGAGCTCCTTCGCGGCGAGTTCGCTCAGCCGCGCGTGCGGGCCGAGCAGCGGGCGGCGGGTGCTCAGCTCGGCCGTGAGCAGCTCCATTCGCCGCGTCTCCGGCAGGCTCGCGTAGTCCGGGTGCACCCCGGCCCAGGCCAGCAGCTCCGCGACCACCTGCTCGTGCACCTCGGAGTTCTGCCGCATGTCCAGACCTTGCAGGTGGAAGCCGAACGTTTCCAGTGCGTAGCGCAGCGCGGCGAGGCGGTCGTCGGCGAGCAGGCCGTCACCGCTGCGCCGCAGCGCGACGTCCACGGCGTCGAGGTCGTCCAGCACCGCCTGGGGCGTCGAGTAGGGTCGCGCCCCCACATCCAGGCCGTTCGGCGGCACCTCCCCGAGCGCTGCCAGCGCGGTGGCGGTCAGGCGAGCGCGAATATGGTGCAGTGCCCGGCGATACGGCTCGTCGGCGTGCGTGGCCGGATCGGGATACCCGGACTCGGCGAGCGCGGCCACCTCGGGCGTCACCGCGACGAGCCGGGCCGACAGCGACAGCGTCTTCTCCAACTCGACCAGCTCGTGCAGATAGCGCTCGAAGGCGACCCCCGCGGCGCGGTAGGCGGCCTGACGCACGACATCGGCGGTGACGTACGGATTTCCGTCCCGGTCGCCGCCGATCCACGAGCCGGGCCGCAGGATCGGGCGCGGCAGCAGCTCCACACCGGGCCAGCGTGAGCGCAGCGCGGCGCGCACCTCGGCGTTGATCGCCGGGATCACGTCGAACAGGGTGAGGTCGTAATAGCGCAGCCCCACGGAGATCTCGTCCTGGATGCGCAAACGGGCCAACCGGATCAGCGCGGTGCGCCACAGGCTGAGCACCTGGCGACGAATCCGCGACTCGAGATCGGCGCGCTCGCGCTCGCTCTCGGCGTAGCGCTGGCGCCGCCGCATCAACTCGGTGATCCGGGCCTGCGCGTCGAAGACGGTGCGGCGGCGCGTCTCCGTCGGGTGTGCGGTGATCACCGGCGACACCAGTGCGTCGGCCAGCAGATCGGCGACCCGGTCGCCGTCCAGCGCCGCCGCGTCCAGCTTGCGGTAGGTCGCCGCGAGCGAGGAATCCTGCGGCGGTTCACCGGCCGCCTCGTGCGCGGCGCGGCGACGGTCGCGCTGGATGTCCTCGGCCAGGTTGGCCAGCAGGACGAAATAGCTGAACGCGCGGATGAGCGGGAGTGCGACCGCGATGTCGACACCGTCGAGCATCTCCGCGACGGCGCTGCGGCCGACCTCCTCGCGACGCACCCGGAACGCCTCGATGCGCACCCGCTCGATGAGGTCGAAGACCTCCGGGCCCTCGTGGTCGCGGATGGTGTCGCCGAGCACGCCACCGAGGAACCGGATGTCGTCGCGCAGCGGCCGGATGGCGTCCTGTGCGGTGTCGATCGTCGATTCGCCCATGGTCAGACAGTATTGTCCGGTCTGCGAATGTATGCGACGCGGCCCACGACGGACCGTCCCGGCTCAGCCCTGTAGTTCGGAAAAGCGCAGGTAGTTGCCCCACGGGTCGCGGAATGCGCAGTCACGGACCCCGTACGGCTGCGAGATGGGCTCCTGCGTCACCTCCACCCCGGCGTCGCGCAGCCTGGCGAAGGTCGCGTCCACGGCGTCGGTGACGAATATCAGGGTGCCCTGCGCGCCGCTGGCCATGCGCGCCTGCGCCGCCGCGCGGGCCGCGTCATCCGGCACCATCTCGGGGGTCTCCAGGATGAACTCGATCCCCGGCTGCTTCGCCGGACCGACGGTCACCCAGCGTCCGCCGGCGAAGGGCAGGTCCGCGCGCACCTCGAGTCCGATCACGTCGCGGTAGAACTCCAGCGCCTTCTCCTGGTCCGCAACCAGCACGCCGACGTGGGACAGGGCGAGGTCTTTGCCATTGCTCATGAAACTGCGCTTTCTGCTCGGTGAGGCTTGCCACCACTATGGACGGCGGCCGCGCGGCGAATTCATCGGCCACTGTGTCCACTGTTTCGGCCGGTGTCACAAGCGCTGGTCGAGCATCCCTTCGCCGCGGTCACGTCGCCGTCGTTCGGTAACCTGACGTGAACGCCGATCACGTTCGCTCGGCACGACTTCTCGGATCGACCAAACGGTGACGTGGGTGAGCAAGGTTTCCGCGATCGCTGGCATGCCCTGGGAGCACAGCTGGCGCTGTTCGATCTCGGCGTCCTGCTGCTGACGGCCGCATTCCTCGCCTACTGCCGGGCGATGTCCGCGCGGCGCCCTGCGCTGACGTATCGCTGTCAACGCTCACCCGGCGGAGGGTGCGACCAGCTGCCACGACGGCCGGTACTTCGCGACAAGCACTGTGTCCCCGGACCGGTGACGAGGCCTGGCCTAGGTCGACCAGCGGCTCAGGCGGGAAGGTCGACCGTCCGGTGCAGGAGCACCTGCTCGAGCAGCGACACCAGCACGTCCTTGACCGAATCGCGTTGCCGCGCATCGCATTCCAGCACCGGAATCCAGCGCTCCAGTTCGAGTGCCTCGCGCACCTCGTCGACGTCGAAGTGCGTGCTGCCCTCGAAGCGGTTGACCGCGACGACGAAGGGTGTGCCGCGTTCCTCGAAGTAGTCCAGTACCGGATAGCAGTCGTCGACGCGGCTGGTATCCACCACGATCACCGCGCCGAGCGCGCCGTCGACCAGGTCGTCCCAGAGAAAGACGAATCGGTCCTGTCCCGGTGTGCCGAACAGATACAGAATCAGCGAACCGTCCAGGGTGATGCGGCCGAAATCCAGGGCCACGGTGGTCTGTGTCTTGTCCTCGCGGTGTCCCGGATCGTCCACGCCGACGGCCATTTCGGTCATCGCCGCCTCCGTCACCAGCGGCTCGATTTCCGAGATGGCCCCGATGAATGTTGTCTTCCCGACGCCGAATCCGCCGCTGACCACGATTTTCACCGAGGACGGCATGGTAGGCGTTCGTATCTCAGAGTGCCCGGACAAGGTCCCTGATCCTCTCGATGGCAGCGGCGGTGAGCTGGTCGGCGGCGCGCACGGTCACGTGTCCGGTGGCGGCCAGGTCGCTGACGACGACCTTCGCGACCCCGATCGGAACGCGCAGCGCGGTCCCGATCTCGGCGATGGAGTGCGGCTGCTGGCACAGCCGCACGAGGGTGCGCTGCTCGAAGCGCAGCGGCGCGGACAGCGCCCCTGGCTGCGCCCGCACCAACGTCTCGATCCGCAGTCCGTCCAACAGCGGCGTGGTGCGTCCGGCGGTGACGACGAAGGGCCGCACGAATTGCTCGTCGCCGCCAGCCGATTCGTTCGCCGGGCGGCCCGGCGGCGTGCCGAACCCGCCGTAGGTTCCCTGCACCGGGATCATGCGTGGGTCCGGCAGCCGAGGTAGCTCTGGTCGTCTCATCGCCGCAGCGTCTCGCGTAGTTCGGCGATGAGCGCCGGATCCAGCAGTGCGCCTGCTCGGTCGGCGAGTACGGCCATCTCGTAGCCGACCAGGCCGACATCGCACCCGCTGTCGGCGATCACGCCGAGGCAGCTGCCGTCACCCATCGCCGAGACGAGCAGGAACCCGCGCTTCATCTCGATCATGATCAGTTTCAGACCGTCGAACGAGTAACTGCGCGAGGCGCTCTTGGCCAGACCGACCAGCCCGGACACCATGGCGGCGAGCCGGTCGGCCGAGGTGCGGTCCAAGCCTTCGGACATCGCGATGAGCAGTCCGTCCGACGAGACCGCGACCGCTTCCCGGACTCCGTCGGTCTCGCGGACGAAGTTGGCCAGCATCCAGTTGAACGTGTGCGGGTCGGCGCTCGATAGGTGGGTGGTCACCGGATCTCCTGTATCTTGCGGGGGCTCCCGCACTTCGTCGGCTCGATGAGCGCTGTGCGATTGTGTTTCATCGAGCCTCCTCTGCGATGGGCACGGCAGGCTGGAATTCGCACGCCGAATCGACGGCGCGGATGTCGGTGGGGCGGGCTACGGCGACGGCCGGTGCGCCGCGCTGGTGCCCGGTCCGGAAGGCGGACAGCATGCTGCGGGTCTCCTCAGGAGAGCGATCGACCGCCGGTGCGAGCTGCGGCCGGGGCACGGCGGCGGGACCGGGACGCGCGGCAGCCGCGCGGGCTTTCTTGTTGCGCTTGACCAAGCCGTTCTCGGTGCGCTGAATTTCCGGCTCGTCGGAAACCGATCGCATCGCCGGACGGGATGATTCGGTTGCGGGGCCGAGCGGCGCGGCCGCCGATTCCGTGCGCGGCGAAACGAATTGGCCATAAGCGGACGTGCCGGCCACGGAGTGCGCCGGGGCCGAGATCACCGACGCGGGTAGCGCACCGATCTGATCGATCCCAGTCGCGGGAGGGCGCTGTACCGCCGGACCCGAAACAACCGGGCGCGCAGCGGTAGCACCCCGCGCGGTGCCGACTGGCGCTGAGTGCGTCGCTGCGGCCGCCTGTCCAGAGTCGGCCCCGCTTTCGAGTCGGGCCGCGGCAGAGTTCTCACGCACGGCGTCGCCCGACTGTTCCCATTCAGCCTCCAGCATTCCCGGCGGCAGCGTCAGGCGCGCGACGATGCCGCTCACCGGCGAAACGCTCAGCTCGACGCCGATGCCGAGACGCTGGGCCAGCCTGCCGACCACGTAGTGACCGAGATTGCGGGTGGGCGCGACGACGAAGTCCTGCTCGCCGCGCAGCCGCGCGTTGGCCCGGGCCAGCTGCTCCGCGGGCATGCCCACACCGTGATCGACCACGGCCAGCAGGTATCCGCCCGGCACGGTGCGCCCGTAGATTTCCACTTCGAGATCCGGCGGCGAGAAGGCGAGCCCGTTCTCGATCAGCTCGGCGAGCATGTGCGCCAGCTCGCTGGCCGCCGACCCGGTGATCAGCACCTCGTCCATGCGCCGCAGTACCACCCTGCGGTAGTCGTCGACCTCGGACAGACCGGCCCGGATCGCGTCGCTCAGCGGGATCGGTTCCGCCCAGCGGCGCGGGCTCGCCTCGCCGACCAGCACGAGCAGGCTTTCGGCGTTGCGGCGCATGCGGGTGGCGAGGTGGTCGAGTTCGAACAGGTTCGACAGCGCCTTGGGATCGAGTTCCTCGCGCTCGAATTCGCTGATCAGATTGAGCTGGCGGCGCACCAGGTTCTGGCTGCGGCGGGCCAGGCTCACCATCGACTCGGTGGTGTTGCGGCGCACCAGCGCCTGCTCCGACGCGAGTTCGAACGCGGTGGACTGCACCCGGTCCAGCGCTCCGGCAACCGCGGCGATCTCGGCGCTCGCCCCCGGCGGCGTGCACACCGGCGCGGGCGGGTCCGGCCTGACGTCGGCGCCGGTGCGCCAGGCGGCGATCACGTCGGGCAGGCGCCTGCCCGAGACGTCGTCGGCGTCGGCGGCCAGCCTCGCCAGCGGCCGAACGATCGCCCGCACCGCGGCGACGACCAGCGCCACCTCCACCGCGATCGCGGCCAACGCGGCGAGCACGAACGCGCCGAGGACGAGGGCGGCCTTGCGGCGCAACACGTCGGCGCGCTGCCGCACGTCGGCGCCGACCGCCTGCTGCACGGTGCGCTGCTCGTCGATCACCGCGGTCGTCCTGGTCCACCAGGTGATCGGGTCGACCGGACGCGCCAGCTGTCCCCCGTCGGAGGCGATCGCGATGTTCTCCGACTCCGCCGCCGCGACCGCGTCGGCGCTGTCCAGCGCGGCGTCCAGGCGGGATCGCTGGGCCGGGGTGGCGGCGCGGGCGAATGCGGCCAGACCGGCCAGCTTGGCCGCGCGGATGTCGAGGAACTGCACGTACTCTCCGGGCCCGAACTCGTCGGCGGCGAAGACGCCGTTGAGGAATCCGCGTTCCCGCGCGGTCTGCTCCTTGGCCTCGCCCAGCGCGTAGAGGGCCTGCAGACCGTGCCGGACCGTGGGGTCGCTCGCCTGGTCGAGACCGAGGGACAGGTGGTTCAGCGCGTCGATGGCGTCGGTGTAGTACTGGAAGGCCGCCTGCCGTGACGTGCGCAGCTCATCGATCCGGGACCGGGTCGCGTCCAGGTCGGTCAGCGGCCGGGCCGCCGAGCGCACCCGATCCGCGCCGGGTGGGTTGCTCGCCATCGCCTGTTGCAAGTCGCGCAGCGCGCGGTCGACGGCGCCGCGCTGGTCGTCCACCGGCTGCCGCAATCGCCCGTCGCCGCCGAGCAGGCCGTTGGTCAGGCCGCGCTCGCGCTGCGTCTCGTGCACCAGGTCCTGCGCCGCGAGGGCCAGCGAGACCGCCGCCACCGTGTCCCGGCTCTTGCGATACGCGTCGATCTCCCGCGTGACCAGGGTGCCCAGCAACGCGAGCACCAGAACCAGTGACACGACGAGGATTCGGGCCAGCTGCCCGCGAATGGTCCGAGGGCGGACGATTCCGCTGCTGGACGCCTGCCGTTCACCGACGAGGGCGACGGGCGTGGAAAGCCGTGTGCCGCCGGAATTTTCCGGCCGTCGACGTAACCGCACCACCCTGGCTCCTCCGATTGCCCCGCCGTGATCGCTCCACGGTGAGCACACGAAAACAAGGGCAAGCTTTCACAGCGCCTACCCACTGTCAACGCGAAAAACGGACAAATCGGACAATGTGCGGACTTATAAACACACTGGCAACGAAGGGTTACCGGGCGCGACAAGAGCGACATCCGTCCCCACCCGATCGGATGCCGAATCCCACTGCGTCGTACCCGCCTTCGCCCGGCGTCAAACCCCCTAGCGCGGTTCTGATACAGTCCGGCCCGAAACTCCGAAGGGTAAGAGAGCGGGATGGCGCACCGAATCACGTTGGTTCCCTTGGCGGCAGCACTTGTGCTCGGCCTGACCGCCTGCGGCGGCGACGAATCCGGCGGGTCACCGGCCACGAACAGCACGCAATCCACGAGCGCCAGCGGTACGCACACCCAGCTGTTCGACCCGTGCACCGGCATCCCCGAGACCGCGCTGACCACAGCCGGACTCGACCCGGCCACCGAACAGGTCGGCGTCGGCGGCGTCAAGCAGCCCGGCTGGGAGATCTGCGGATGGAAGGGCACCGACTACACCCTCGGCGTGTTCTCCACCAGCGGGACCGTGGCCGAGTTCGAGCGCAAGCCGGGCAATGTCGAGTTCCAGGACGTCACCATCGCCGGACGCGCGGGCCGCCAGTTCCGAGTCGACGGCGCCGCCAAGGATCAGATGTGCGACGTGCTGTTCGCCGCCGGGCAGGGGTTGCTGCAGCTGACGCTGGTCAACAAGACCGCCGGACAGAGTCCCTGCGACCGGCTGGCGGAGGTCGGCGCGGCGATCGTCCCGGCACTGCCGATGTAGCAGAGCCATCCTCTCGCCAGTAGTGCGCACACGGCGGAGCGGAACACGAAAGCCTAAGCGCCGCAGGTGTTATGCCCGTTGTCCACCAGTCGGCCCCGTGGCGTCGGCGAGAATACTGCGCACCACGTCGGAGGTGTAGAACGGCGCCAGACGCTCGCGAATCAACCTGGCGAGCACACCATCCCGCTTCGCCCCCGCGATGACCGCAGGGCCGTAGCGCAGGATCTCCTTGGCGATGTCGTCGCCGGAGAGACCGAGTTCGGGCAACATGGCCGCCAGCGTGTAATCGCCGTACTTGGTGAAGAACACCTCGACGCATTCATCCACGAGCAGGCCGAAGTACTCCTTCTCGCGCGTGGTGACAGCGATTTCGTAGCACAGCAGCACCAGCTCGTTGAGATCCTTCTGGGTCAGGTATTCACGCAGGCCGCTGACCGGTTCGTCGGCGTGCAGGTCCCAGAACTCCATCGCGGCGTCGTGCACCGGGGCGTCGCGCAGCATCTCGCGGATCGCGTTGTTGGTGCGCTTGAGCGCGAACAGCGCGCCCTTGCCCGCGAGGTCACCCACAAAGGTGCTGTCGGCGGCGACCTTCTTCGCCCGATTGGCGGCGGACTGGCCCAGCGACATGAGCGAGGAGACGCCCGGGATCTTCTCGGCGCGTTCCCGGTTGGCCTGCATGAAGTCGTTGATCAGCTTGTCCACGAACTTCGAGGCGACGGTGGCGACCAGCGGGCTCTCGGTGAGCCGGTCCAGGATGCGCTCCTGCGCCTGGTGCATGCCGAAGATCTTCTCCAGCAGCGCCTCGACCGGCTCGCGGTCGACCACCTCGCCGAGCGTGTAGTCGTGATTTTCGGCGATGTGGTCGTAGATGGAATCGGCGAACACCCCGACCATGTCGGCGAGCACCGGACTGCCGCCGATCAGCTCGATGACGGTGCGGACGGTTTCCTTGGCCTGGTCGATCTCGACGATGTCCCGGAAGACCAGCGTGTCGGCGACCGCGAGCACGGCTTCGGTGTCGCGCGCGATCACCTCGGCGAAGCGGTCGCCGGTCACCTCGGCGAGCAGGAATTCCACTTGGGCGTCCAGCAGCCGTTCGGCGATCTCACGCGGCTCGCTCATCGAAATCCATCCATCACAGTCGTCGTCCGGCGCGCCCGGCCCGGATCACGGCTGGTCTGGATCGGTGTCGTTGCCATGCAGCGATTTCCGAATCCGATCCAGGCGCTCCCGCGTGGCCTTCTCGCGTGCCTCCCATTGCTCGTCCGCGCTGCGGCCCGCGGGAGTCTGCCGGTCGAGTTCGCTCATCCCCTGCGCGGTGCCGAAGCGCTGCTCGACCTTATCGCGAACTGACTCGAAAGTAGGAACGCCCGAGGCCGAATATCCGCCGCTCTCGGCGGGTGTGGCGATACCCGGCGGTGGTACCGGTACCGCCGGTACCGCGGAAACGTCTGCGACCTGCCCGGATACCTCCGGCGGCTGCGCGGGGAACGGAACCGTCCCAGGTGGAGTGGCAGGAGTCACATCCGCCATGCGGCCGGCATCACCCGACTCGAGCAGCCCTGCCAGCGCCGCGTGGACCGCCGCGAACCCCGGCCGTCCCGCGGTCGCGACCAGCAGGACACCCGCCAGTTCCGCGTCGGGCAACCCGGCCAACCGGCTCGCGATATCGCTGTTGTCACTCATGACGCCAGGCTACGCAGCGGCGACCAGCGTGTCCGGTTCACCGCAGGACCACGCTGCCCGCCCAGTGCCGGACCAGGTCATACCAGGCCGAGCCGCCGACCGTGATCAGGTCGTTGTGCCCCGCGCCGGGAAAGACGACGAGCCGTTTCGGCTCCCTGGCCGCGGCGTAGAGCCGTTCCGCGTGCCGCGGCGGCAGCAGCTCGTCCTGGTCGCCGTGCATGATCAGCACCGGGGCGCGCAGCTCGCGGATGCGGCGTTCGTTCGGATACGCGTTCGGGACCAGCGGCGCGGGCAGGAACGGGTACACCGAGCGAGCCGCGTCGCGCAGCCCGGTGAACGTGGACATCAGCATCAACCCGGCCGGTGGGTGATACTGCGCCAGCTCGAGCACCACGCCCCCACCGAGCGATTTGCCCAGGTAGAGCACACGATCCGGATCGACACCGGGTTGCGCCAGCAGGGCCTCACGCGCCGCGCGGGCGTCCAGGTAGGTGCCGTGCTCGGTGGGCCTTCCGGTGCTACGCCCGTACCCGCGGTAGTCGAAGGCCAGCACGTCGAATCCCGCCTCGGTCAGCAACGCGAAGATCGGCACCCGATCACCGATATTGCCCGCGTTGCCGTGCGCGAACAGGATGTGCCCGGCCGATTCCCGCGCCGGAATCCACCAGGCGTGCAAGACCTCGCCGTCCAAAGTGGTCAGAGACAGGTCGGTGTAGTCCATGCCCAGCAACGCCGGGGTCTGCACGATCGTCCGTTCCGGCAGGTAGGTCAGCGCGTTGAGGATCGGACTGGCCGGATGTCGCATGCCCCTGTTCTTACTCTCGGGTGGTGGCGGGACGACAGGCGGGTGGTGCGAGGTCGCGTGCGGTCCGCGCCGCCCTCGGACACCGCAGCGCCTGGATCGGGCTACCGGACAGCACCTGAGACGCGATCATGCCGCCACCGGGGCCGCACGGTCGCCGGGTCCTCCGCTCAGCCGCGCAGGACCGCGCCAACCGCGTCGGCGGCCGCCGCGACGGCCGCGTCCCGAGCCGCGCTCGCCTCGTCTTCGGTGAGCGTCCGATCGGCAGCGCGGAAACGCAGCGCGTAGGTCAGCGACTTGCGTCCCTCGCCCGCCTGCGCGCCCTCGTAGACGTCGAACAGGGCGATGTCCTCCAGCAGCCGGCCGCCGCCCGCGCGCAGCGCGGACTCGACCGATGCCGCCGGAATCGTCTTCTCGACGCTCACCGAAACGTCCTGGAGCACCGCGGGGAACGGCGACACCGTCGGCACCGGTCGCGCTTCCCGCAGCGGCAGCGCGTCCAGGTCGAGTTCGACGGCGCAGGTGCGCGGCGGCAGACCCGAACGCTCCAGCACGGCGGGGTGCAGTTCGCCCGCGTAGCCGACGACGGCGCCCTCGACCACCATCGCGGCGCAGCGACCGGCGTGCCAGGGCAGGTCCGCGGCGGGGCGGCGCTCGATGGTGACGCCCGCCGCGTCGGCGGCCGCGTCCGCCAGCGCGAACGCGTCCGCGGCCTCGACCGGGCGACCCGGCCCCCACGGCCCGCGCGGCTCGCGGCGGCCGGTCAGGACCGCGGCCACGTGCACCGGCTGGTCGGGCAGCGAGTCGAGCAGCTGGGCGACCTCGTCACCGGTGGGACGCCGGTCCACCGGAAGCGGCTCGACCGCCCGGACGTTCGGCCCCGGCAGCACCACCTGCGCGATGCCGTAGATCGCGAGATCACGCGCACCCCGCGAGATATTGCGGACGGCCACCTCGAGCAGGCCGGGCAGCAAGGTGGTGGCCAGTTCGGCGCGTTCCACGTCCAGCGGGTTCAGCACCCGGGTGGTGATCCGGCGCGGGTCGTCGGCGGCCAAGCCCCACGTGTCGAACACACCGGCGGGCAGGAACACCGGCGGCGGGACCTCCACGGCACCGGCGAACGCGAGCGCGCGGCTCACCGCACGACGACGGCGCTGGGCCGGGGTGAGCCCGCGCCCGGCCGGGGCGGCGGGCAGCACGGACGGGATCTGCTCGAGCCCCTCCAGCCGCAGCACCTCCTCCACCAGGTCGGCGGGCTGGGCCAGGTCGGGCCGCCAGCTCGGCGGGGTCACCACCAGCTGACCGTGTCCGGTCTCGCTGACGCCGACCTCGACGGTGCAGCCGATCTGGGCCAGGCGGCGCGCCGAGGTCCCGGTCGGGTAGATGACGCCCGCGACGCGATCGGCCAGATCGATGTCGATGCGGATCGGCTCGGCGGCGAGTGCGGGGATCCGGACGTCGGTGAGCACGGGTTCGATGGTGCCGCCCGCGATCTCGGCGAGCAGGCTCGCGGCCCGGTCGAGCGCGGCGACGTTGATCTCCGGATCGACTACGCGCTCGTACCGCTTGCCCGCCTCGGACACCAGCTTGTGCCTGCGCGCGGTCCGGTAGATCCGCAGCGGGTTCCAGGTGGCCGCCTCGAGCAGGATGTCGGTGCTCTCCGACCCCACCTCGGAGCTCGCGCCACCCATCACACCGGCCAGCGAGATGACGCCGGAATCGTCGGCGATCACCACGTCCTCGGGGTCGAGCACGCGCTCCACATCGTCCAGCGTGCGCAGCTTCTCCCCCGTGCTCGCGCTGCGCACCACCAGGCCGCCCGACACCTTCGCCGCGTCGAACGCGTGCAGCGGCTGCCCGAGCTCGAGCATCACGTAGTTGGTGACGTCCACCGCGGGCGAGATCGGGCGCACACCCGACAGCAACAGCCTGCGCTGCAACCACCAGGGGCTGACCGCCGTCGGATCGATGCCGGTGACCCGGCGCGCCGCGAAGCGGGTGCACTGCGAACTCGGCTCGACCCGGATCGACCAGGCTTCCGCCTCGTAGTCGGGCAGCGTCCGCACGGCCGGGTCGGCGTAGTCGAGATCGAAACCGCAGGCCAGTTCGCGGGCCAGCCCGCGCACCGAGAAGCAGTAGCCGCGGTCGGGAGTGATGTTCAGCTCGATGACGGTGTCGTCCAGTCCGAGCAGCTCGTTGGCGTCGGTACCGGGCTCGGCGGTGCCCGGCTCCAGCACCAGGATGCCGGAGTGTTCCTTGCCGATGCCGAGTTCGGCGACCGAGCAGATCATGCCGTTGGAGACATGGCCGTAGGTCTTGCGCGAGGTGATCTGGAACCCACCCGGCAGCACACCGCCGGGCAGCACCACGACCACCAGGTCACCGACCGCGAAATTGCTTGCGCCGCAGATGATCTCCTGCAACTCGGGCGCGCCGATATCCACCTTGCAGAAGCGGATCGGCTTCTTGAACTCGGTCAGCTCGGCGATCTCGGCGACCCGGCCGACCACCAGCGGCAGCCGGCCGTCCGCGCCGTCGACGCGCTGGAGCTTGTCGACCTCTTCGACTTCCAACCCGACCCGGACGAATCCCGCGTCGAGCTCCTCCGGCGTCACCGACCACTCCGGGTTGGTGCGCTGGATGATGTCGGTCAGCCAGGACTGCGCTACTCGCACTTGACGTTTCGCTCTCTCGATCGAAGGGTGGGGTCAGGACCGGATACCGAAGGGCAGCGTGAAACGCACGTCGCCTTCGACGATGTCCCGCATGTCCGGGATGCCGTTGCGGAACTGCAGAGTGCGCTCCAAGCCCATGCCGAACGCGAACCCGCTGTACACCTCGGGATCGATCCCGCTGGCGATCAGCACCTTCGGGTTCACCATGCCGCAGCCACCCCACTCGACCCAGCCGGGACCGCCCTTCTTGTCCGGGAACCACACGTCGACCTCGGCGGAAGGCTCGGTGAACGGAAAGTAGTTGGGGCGCATACGCGTGCGGGTCTGCGGACCGAACAGCGCCCTGGCGAACGCGTCCAGGGTGCCGCGCAGGTGCGCCATGGTCAGGCCCTTGTCCACCGCCAGGCCCTCGACCTGGGAGAACACCGGGGTGTGCGTGGCGTCCAGCTCGTCGGTGCGGAACGTGCGGCCGGGGCAGACCACGTAGATCGGCAGGTCGCGTTCCAGCATCGAGCGCACCTGCACCGGAGAGGTGTGCGTGCGCAGCACCTGCCGGGAACCCTCCGGCGCGATGTGGAAGGTGTCCTGCATGGTGCGCGCCGGGTGGTCGGGCAGGAAGTTCAGCGCGTCGAAGTTGAAGTGCTCGGTCTCCACCTCGGGACCCTCGGCGACCTCCCAGCCCATCGCGACGAACACGTCGGCGATCTGCTCGGAGATGACCGTGATCGGATGCCGGGCGCCCACTGCCGTGCGGCGCGCGGGCAGCGTCACGTCGATGGCCTCGGCGACCAGCACGGCCGCATCGCGCTCGGCCAGCAGCGTGGCGCGGCGGGCCTCGAACGCCTCGGACACTCTGCCTCTGGCGAGGTTGACCCGCTTGCCCGCGTCGGCCTTCTCCGACTTCGGAAGGCCACCCAAAGCACGCTGAGCCAGCGCCAGCGGCGCCTTGGCGCCGAGGTGTTCGGTTTTCGCGACCGCGAGCGCATCCAGGTCGGCGGCAGCGGCGAACGCCTTCTCGGCGGCCGCCGCTGCCGCGGCCAGTGCCTCCTCGGTCAGCGCCGCGTTCTGCTCGCCTGCGTCGATGTCGTCGGCCACGATGCTCCGTCTCTCCCCTGGGGATCGGTTCGCGGGCACAGCTGATTGCCGACCCGCATTGCTGCTGGTCGCATCGTATTCGATGGCCCGGGGGCGATTCACGCGGATTACCCGGTAGCGCAGACCAGACAGTCTGTTATCGAGACGTCAACCAGGACCGATCGCGGCAAGCCGCGCCAGCTGAGAGCCCTGGATCACCATGTCCTGCCACGACGTGGGGCGGTATCCCGGTTGCCACTGCGCACAGCAGAAGCGCCCCTTCCCGCCGAAGCATGGGGAAGGGCGCCCGACCTGGTCATCGGGGCCGCCCCGCCGGAGAAGGCAGGCTCGGCAGCGGCGATGCCGGAGGCCAGCATGCGGGTCAGTCCGCCACGACCACCCGCCGCGGCAACAGCAGTGACACCAGCGCGCCCGCCGCGACGATGCCCGCGCCGACCCAGACGGCGGGCACCAGCCCGTCCACGAAGCTCTGCGGCCCCAAGTAGGAACCGGACGAGGCGAACACCGACGCGAGCACCGCGACACCCATCGCCACGCCGATCTCGCGGATCGTGTTGTTGGTACCCGAGGCCATGGCCTGGTCCTCCGGCGCCGCACTGGCCATCACGATGGTCGACGCGGGCGCGAAGGTCAGCCCCATCCCCACGCCCGCGAGCAGGAACGGCGCGACATACGAGCCGTAGCCGATATCCACGGTGGTGATCGCGGCCATCCAGGCCAGCGCGGCGGCCAGCAACACCTGCCCCGTGGTGATCAGCGTGCGCGCGCCCACCCGGTCCACCAGCAGACCCGCGATCGGCGCCACCACCATCGGCGCCATGGTCCACGGCATGGTGCGCACACCCGATTCCAGCGGGCTGTAGCCCTGCACCACCTGGAAATACTGCGCGAGCAGGAAGATCGACCCGAACACGCCGACCGAGAAGGCGAAGCCGACCACATTGCTCACGCTGAACGCACGGGAACGGAACAGCCGCAGCGGCAGCATCGGCTCCGGCGTGCGCAGTTCCCAGCCGATCAGGCCGATCAGCAGCGCGGCACCGCCGATCAGCGCGGACAGCACGCTCGCGGAGGTCCAGCCGTCGTCGGCCCCGTGGATGACGCCCCACACCACCGCGAGCACGCCGCCCGCCGACAGCAGCAAGCCGATCGGATCGAGGCGGCGGCTGCCGCCGTGCGATTCGGCGAGCACCCGCGCCGCGAACGGCAATACCACCAAGCCGATGGGCACGTTCAGCCAGAAGATCCACTGCCAGCTGAGCCCGTCCACCACCGCGCCGCCGATGAGTGGCCCGAGTGCGACACCGAGACCGGCGATCCCACCCCAGATGCCGATGGCCGCGTTGCGCATCCGTTCCGGAACGGCCGCCGACAGCAACGTCAGCGACAGCGGCATCACGCCCGCCGCGCCGAAGCCCTGCACCGCGCGTGCGGCGATCAGCATGCCCGGCCCGGTCGCCAGCGCGCAGGCGGCGGAAGCCAGCGTGAACAGGGCGATGCCGAGCAGGAAGATCCGGCGCCTGCCCAACCGGTCGCCGATGGCAGAGGCGGTGAGCAGCAGCGAGGCGAACGACAGCGTGTACGCGTTGACGAACCACTGCAGGTCGGCCAGCGACGCCCCCAGTTCGGTGCGGATCACCGGCAGCGCGTTCGTCACGACCAGGTTGTCCAGCGTGACCATGAACATCGGGATGCCGACGGCGGCCAGGACGGCGGCGAGCCTGCGCCCGCCGATCGTCCGCCCGGGCGTCACAACCGGCGTCGCGGCCGCGGATTCGAGAGTCTCGGTCATGTCCAGTCCTTGTTGTAATTGACTGATAACTAGTTGCCTCGCAACGGTATGCATTGACTGATAACATGTCAAGAGCAGGCCACTAACCAGCAGAAATGGAGCACGATGGCGGGAACGAACAGGACCAGAATGACCGCGACCGAACGGGGCGAGCAGGTATTGCGCGCGGCCGTCTCGGCCTTCGCAGAGTCCGGTTACGCCGCCACCAAAACCGACGAGATCGCCCGGCGCGCAGGCGTCTCGCAGCCGTATGTGATCCGGCTCTTCGGCACCAAACAGCACCTCTTCCGCGCCGCGCTGCATCGCGTATGCGACCGGATCGAGGAAATCTTCCGGACGCAGCGCGCCGACGCGGAGCCCGACGCGAGCCCCGACGAGGCATTGGCCGCGCTCGCCAGCGGCTACGCGGCGTTCCTGGCCGAACGAGAACTGCTTCAGGTGCTGCTGCACGGGTTCGCGGCCAGTGCCGACCCCCAAATCGGCGACGAGGTCAGGGCGCGGTTCGGGGCGATCTACCAGCTGATCCGGGAACTGACCGGAGCACCCGAAATCGAGGCGCGGCGCTTCCTGGCCACCGGCATGCTGCTCACGGTGATGAGCGCGATGCGGGTCGCCGGGCCGGACGCGGTGCCCGCGGCATGGGCGACGGAGATCATGGAAGACCTGCGCAAATACGGCGATTGACCAGCGGGGCTCCGTTACGCGGCATCAAGGTACGCCGTCCGGGCCGGCTGTGGCTGCCGGGAACTGTGCTGCGCCCGGCACCGGATGTCGGTCCGCGGCCCGCACACGCAGCGCCGCAGGCGCTACAAATCAGCCACCGTAGCGGACGCGGGAGTTCGCGTAGAGGCAGATCGCGGCGGCTGTGGCCAGATTCAGGCTCTCGGCGCGGCCGCGAATGGGGATGCGGATGCGGTGGTCGGCGCGGCGCGCGACGGCCGGGTCGAGGCCGTGCGCCTCGTTGCCGAACAGCCACGCGACCGGTTGGGTGAACAGTTCGTCGGCGTCGTCGAGGTCTACTTCGCCGTTCGCCGCGGTCGCCAGGATCGTGATGCCCGCCGCCGCGATCGACTCCAGTGTTTCGGCGACGTCCCGGTGCCGTGCGATCGGCACATGGAAGATGCTGCCCGCGCTCGCACGCACGCACTTGCCGTTGTGCGGGTCGACGGTGTCGCCCGCCAGCACCACGCCGTCGGCGCCGACGGAATCGGCAACCCGGACCAGCGTCCCCGCGTTACCCGGCTCGGCCATCTCGACAGGAACGGCCAGCATCCGCGGGCTGGCGTCGAGGATTTGCACCAAAGGCACGTCGAGCAGATCGCAGACCGCCACCAGCCCGGGAGCCGTGACGGTCTCGCCGAGATGCTGTGCCGCGCGATCGCTCACCAGCGTGGTGCGCACCCCCGTGGCGGCCGCGGCTGCGATCAGCGCGTGGTCGCGTTCGGCGGCCGCCCGCGAGTAGAACAGCTCGTGCACCCGTGCCGTCTCCAGCGCGGCGGCTACCGCGTTGGCACCCTCGGCGAGGAATCGGCCGGTCTTGCGACGCTGCGCGCTGCGTTGCAGCTTGACCGCGGAAACGACCCGCGGATTGCGCCAGTCGATAAATTCAGCTTCCACAGCGACCTGCCCATACCGACACGGAAACAACCTGCGGATTGCGCGAGCTCATCAAAGGCCGGCTCAGCGGATCGGCCGAAGGCTGACCCGACAGAACGACCCGCGGATTGCGCTCGCTGAGCGCTTCCACGGGTCGTTCCGACAGTTGTCCGCGTGCGTGTGTCAATCAGCGTCCGGATCAGGCTGCCGGGGCGTTGACATCCTGCGGCAGGGCGGCCTTGGCGACCGCGACGAGACCGGCGAACGCCTCGGCGTCCGACACCGCGAGCTCGGCGAGAATCTTGCGGTCCACCTCGACACCCGCGGCCTTCAGGCCCTGGATGAAGCGGTTGTAGGTGATGTCGTTGATCCGCGCCGCGGCGTTGATCCGGGCGATCCACAGCTTGCGGAAGTCACCCTTGCGCGCCCGGCGGTCCCGGTACGCGTAGGCGAGCGAGTGCAGCTGCTGCTCCTTGGCCTTGCGGTACAGCCGCGAGCGCTGGCCACGGTAGCCCTTGGAGGCCTCGAGAATGGAACGGCGCTTCTTCTGCGCGTTGACGGCCCTTTTGACGCGTGCCACTGGTCAGTCCTGTTCGATCTGGGGCGCGGGGCGGCGCCCGGAAATGGGTCGGGAATGGGGCCGGACATGGTCCGGTCGCGATATGCCGGCTGGTCAGCGCGGCGGCGCGATCAGATACCGAGCAGCTTCTTCACACGACGGACGTCGGCGGCGGCGACGACCTCCACGCCGTCCAGACGACGAGTCCGGCGGGTGGGCTTGTGCTCGAACAGGTGGCGACGGTTCGCCTGCTGGCGAAGCAGCTTGCCTTTGCCGGACACCTTGAATCGCTTCGAGGCGCCGCTGTGGCTCTTCATCTTCGGCATGGATTCCTCTATCTGTCGTCCGGCGGCCCCGTAGGACCGCCGGTGTTCTGATCGGTGTTACTGCGGGCCGGCCGTCTCGGCCTGCTCCGCGGCGGGCTGACCGGCCGGTGCGGCGCTGGGCGCCGGGCGCTGGGTGGACTCCTGCTGCGCCTTCACCCGCGTCTTCGCACCCTTGTGGGGGGCGAGGACCATGGTCATGTTGCGACCGTCCTGCTTGGCCGAGGTTTCCACGAAACCGAGGTCGGCGACGTCGGAGGCCAGCCGCTGCAGCAGCCGGAAGCCGAGTTCGGGCCGGGACTGCTCACGGCCGCGGAACATGATCGTCACCTTGACCTTCGACCCGGCTTCGAGAAAGCGAACGACGTTCCGCTTCTTGGTCTCGTAGTCGTGATCGTCGATCTTCGGACGGAGCTTCTGCTCCTTGATCACCGTCTGCTGCTGGTTCTTCCGGGACTCGCGCGCCTTCTGCGCCGTCTCGTACTTGAACTTGCCGTAGTCCATGATCTTGCAGACCGGTGGACGAGCATCGGGTGCCACCTCGACGAGATCGAGGTCGGCTTCGAGGGCGACGCGTAATGCATCCTCAACACGCACGATCCCAACCTGCTCGCCGCCGGGTCCGATGAGCCGGACTTCGGGAACACGGATGCGATCGTTGATGCGGGTCTCAGTGCTGATGGGGCCTCCTAGGTCAAGCGGTGTCGTCAGACGACCGCACGCAATAACTGCAACCCCTGTTCAACACAAAGGCCCCGGTGCGGTATTCCGCGACACGGGGCCCGAGGTCGACCGATCGCCGATCGCGAGCGAACTCGGATCGACCCTCGTGTGGCGGCTCTCCTACGAGAACCCCGGCACAAGAAACCCGCCCTCGCCGGGCGGGCGACCGGACCGTTGACCGTACGATCACTCGTCGGCAGCGGTGGGAGTCGGGCTCCACTTATCAGCCCCGGGCAATCCCGGGGCGGTCGTCGGCGGCCAGTCTAACATTCCGTTCGGCTATCGCCGAATCGGGACGAAAACCGCTTGCCCGGCCGTATCCCGCGTGCCACGCTCCCCCGGTGCGCACACCATGCCGTGACCTGCTGCGCTGGCAATTCGACCTGACCTGGTCCCTCGCCGGCCTCCATCTCGACGCGCTGGCGCCCGAGGACTTCCTCTGGGAACCCGCCGGGCTCACCTGGACCGTCCGGCCCGACGCCGAGGGCGTGTGGCGGCCGGACTGGGCCGATACCGAACCCGACCCCGTTCCGGTCCCCACGATCGGCTGGCTCACCTGGCACATCGGCTGGTGGTGGGGCGCGGCCATCGACCACGCCGAGGGGAAGACCCCACCCGCGCGGGAGGACGTGCACTGGCCCGGCGACGGCCCCGCGGCGATCACCTGCCTGCGCGACCTCGGCACGGAATGGGAGCGGGTGCTCGACGGACTGACCGAATCGGACCTGGATCGCCCCACCGCCTATCCGTGGCCCGCAGACGCCGGACTGACGCTCGCGCATCTGGCCGGCTGGGTGAACGCGGAGCTGATGAAGAACGTCGCGGAGATCGGCCACCTCCGGATGCTGCGGGCGGCGTCGCTAGCCTGAAGGGCATGACTGACGAGCTCGACACCTCCGTACGCGAACTGGCCGACATCCCCGCGGTCGAGGTGATCAGCCGCGCCGCCGTGATGCTGATGAGCTCGGCGGCGGAGAAGCTCGGGCTGGCCGACGAGGATCCGGACGCCAGTCCGCGCCGCGACCTGGACGAGGCACGGCGCGTGATCACCGCGCTGGCCGGACTGGTGACGGCGTCGGTGGAGTACCTGGGTCCGCACGCCGGGCCGATCCGCGAGGGCCTGCAATCGCTGCAGCGCGCCTTCCGCGAATCGTCCGCCCATCCCGACGAGCCGGGCAAAGGCCCGGGCGAGAAATACACCGGCCCGGTCTACTGACTCGAAGCGGACCGGACTCCCGACGCCTGGCATCGGCGGGAAACTACCCGGTCGCCGCGATGCGCCACGCCGACGCGAGGCGGAAAATCAGGACGAAACACACGCTGCGGCACCGAAGTTTAGGAAAATTCCCAGTGGGTAGGGCACAGTGAGGCCATGGCTACTCGGATTCTTCTCGCTCCCGGATTCTGGCTCGGTGCATGGGCGTGGGACGAAGTCGCCCCCGATTTGTGCCAGCGCGGCAACGAGGTCATGGCGCTCACGCTGCCCGGC
This sequence comes from Nocardia sp. NPDC051787, assembly GCF_040681325.1. Taxonomy (NCBI): domain Bacteria; kingdom Bacillati; phylum Actinomycetota; class Actinomycetes; order Mycobacteriales; family Nocardiaceae; genus Nocardia; species Nocardia sp. NPDC051787. The sequence goes on along the minus strand of NZ_JBFAYO010000010.1, from coordinate 133,390 downwards.
TTGGACGCCGCGGACCCCGACCGGTTGTCGGCGACCCTGGAAACCCAGGCGCAGGCCATCATCGACGCGGTGCCCGCGGGGAAAACCGTCGCGCTGGTCGCGCATTCCGGCGGCGCGGCGCCCGCGTATCTGGCCATCGACCGCGCGCCCGAGCTGTTCCACCGCGCGATCTACGTCGACAGCGCGCCGCTACCGAACGGCTTCGTCATCAACTCCGCACTGGATATCGCCGCACGCGAATGGACCCTGCCGGAATGGTCCGAGCTGGAGGCCGAGGGCAACAGCCTGGCCGGGCTGGACGAGGCGGCCCTGGCTCGCTTCCGCGAGCGTGCCGTGCCCGAGCCCGTGTCCGTCGCTGCGGCACCGCTGCGCTTGAGCGATTCGCCCACGCGGCTCGCCGTCCCCACCACCGTGATCTGCAGCAGCATGACCGCCGAGCTGGTCAAGAAGCTGCGGGACAACGGCGAAGCGGCGATCTTCGCCGAGCTGGGCCGCATCGATGCCGAATACGTCGACCTGCCGACCGGCCACTGGCCGATGTGGTCCAAGCCGAAAGAGCTCGCGGAACTCATCGACGCGATCGCGAACCGCTGACGTCATCGACGGGCGACACCGTCAACCGCCGACCGGCCAACGCACCAACAACGAAAGCGGCGAGACCCGATCGAACCCGGACCCCGCCGCGCCCACGACAGGTCAGCCGACCGCCGCCGCCTTCTTCGTCACCCGCTTGGTCGCCTTGGCAGCGGTGGATTCGGCTCCCCGCGCCGGCTTCTTCGCCGGAGCCTTCTTCGCGGCGTTCGGCGCGGAAGGCTGGTCCAGTACCTCCCGGAGGAACTGGCCGGTGTAGCTGCCGGTCACGGCCGCGACATCTTCCGGCGTGCCCTGGGCCACCACGGTGCCGCCGCCGGATCCGCCCTCCGGACCCATATCGATCACCCAGTCGGAGGTCTTGATGACGTCGAGGTTGTGTTCGATGACGATCACCGTGTTGCCCTTGTCCACCAGGCCGTTGATCACGGCCAGCAGCTTGCGGATGTCCTCGAAGTGCAGGCCGGTGGTCGGCTCGTCGAGGATGTACACCGTGCGTCCGGTGGACCGCTTCTGCAGTTCGGCGGCCAGCTTCACGCGCTGCGCCTCGCCGCCGGACAGGGTCGGCGCGCTCTGGCCGAGACGCACGTAGCCGAGCCCGACGTCCACCAGGGTCTTGAGATAGCGGTGGATCGAGGTGACCGGTTCGAAGAACGCCGCGGCCTCCTCGATGGACATGTCCAGCACCTCGGCGATGGTCTTGCCCTTGTAGTGCACCTCGAGGGTTTCCCGGTTGTAGCGGGCGCCATGGCAGACCTCGCACGGGACGTACACGTCCGGCAGGAAGTTCATCTCGATCTTCAGCGTGCCGTCGCCGGAGCAGGCCTCACAGCGGCCGCCCTTGACGTTGAACGAGAATCGGCCGGGCTGGTAACCGCGGACCTTCGCCTCGGTGGTGGCCGCGAACAGCGTGCGGATCTTGTCGAAGACGCCCGTGTAGGTGGCCGGGTTCGACCGCGGCGTGCGGCCGATCGGCGACTGGTCCACCTGCACCAGCTTGTCCAGATGGTCGAGCCCGTTGACCCGGGTGTGCCGGCCCGGCACCTGCCGCGCGCCGTTGAGCCGGTTCGCCAGCACCGTCGCCAGGATGTCGTTTACCAGCGTCGACTTGCCCGACCCGGATACGCCGGTCACCGCGGTGAGCACGCCGATCGGGAAGCTGACGTCGATGCCGGTGAGATTGTGCTCGCTCGCCCCGACCACGGTGAGCTGCCGCTTCTTGCTGACCGGTCGGCGTACCAGCGGAACCTCGATGCGCTCCCGGCCGGAAAGGTACGCACCGGTGAGCGAGTTCGGATCGGTGAGCAATTCCTCGTACGGCCCGCTGTGCACCACCGTGCCGCCGTGCTCGCCGGCGTACGGGCCGATGTCGACCACCCAGTCCGAGGCGCGGATGGTGTCCTCGTCGTGCTCGACGACGATCAGCGTGTTGCCCAGATTGCGCAGGCGCGTGAGGGTTTCGATGAGCCTGCGGTTGTCCCGCTGGTGCAGGCCGATGGACGGCTCGTCGAGCACGTAGAGCACGCCGACCAGGCCGGAGCCGATCTGGGTGGCGAGCCGGATGCGCTGCGCCTCGCCACCGGAGAGGGTGGCGGCCGCGCGGGAGAGCGTCAGGTACTCCAAGCCGACATCGAGCAGGAAGCCCAGTCGTGCCTGCACCTCCTTGAGCACCTGCCCGGCGATGGCGGTCTCGCGCTCCCCCAGCGTCAGCGAGTTCAAGAACCGGGAGCATTCGCCGATGGACAGGTCGCTGACGTCGGCGATGGATTTCTTGTCGCCGTTCGCGGCGATGGTGACCGCGAGGATCTCCGGGCGCAGCCGGGCACCGTTGCACACCGGGCACGGGATGTCGCGCATGTACCCGTCGTAGTGCTCTTTCATCTGCTCGGACTCGGTGTTCTCCATGCGCCGCTGCAAGAACGGCATCACACCCTCGAAATCCGCGTAGTACGAGCGTTTGCGGCCGTAGCGGTTGGTGTAGGACACATGCACCTGGTCGGCGCTGCCCTCCAGCACCGCTTTGCGCGCCTTCGGCGGGAGGTCTTGCCACGGCGTGTCCATCGAGAAGCCGATGGAATCGGCGAGGCCGGACAGCAGCCTGGTGAAGTACTCGGCGGTCTGCCCGCGCGACCAAGGGGCGATCGCGCCCTCGTTCAGGCTCAGCGCCGGGTCGGGCACCACCAGGTCCGGGTCGACCTCCTTGCGAATGCCGAGGCCGGTGCAGTCCGGACAGGCGCCATAGGGCGAGTTGAACGAGAACGAGCGCGGCTCCAGGTCCTCGATGTCGAGCGGGTGACCGTTGGGGCAGGCCAGGCGCTCGGAGAAACGGCGCTCCCGGTCGTGCGCGTGCTCGTCGCGGTCGACGAAATCGAGCACGACGATGCCATCGGCCAGCCGCAACGCGGTCTCGATCGAGTCGGTGAGGCGCTGCTTCGAATTCGGCTTGACCGCGAGGCGATCGACGACGACCTCGACGTCGTGCTTCTCCTGCTTCTTCAGCTTCGGTGGATCGGTGAGCGGATACACCACGCCGTCCACCCGCACGCGGGAGTAGCCCTGCGTGTTCAGCTGGTCGAACAGGTCGACGAACTCGCCCTTGCGGGTGCGCACCACCGGGGCGAGCACCTGGAAGCGGAGGCCCTCCTCCATGGCGAGCACCTGGTCGACGATCTGCTGTGGCGTCTGCTTGGCGATCAGCTCACCGCACACCGGGCAGTGCGGGGTGCCCGCACGCGCGTAGAGCAGGCGCAGGTAGTCGTACACCTCGGTGATGGTGCCCACGGTCGAGCGGGGGTTGCGGTTGGTCGACTTCTGGTCGATCGACACCGCGGGCGAGAGACCCTCGATGAAGTCGACGTCGGGCTTGTCCATCTGGCCGAGGAACTGGCGCGCGTAGGCCGACAGCGACTCGACGTAGCGCCGCTGCCCTTCCGCGAAGATCGTGTCGAAGGCCAAACTCGACTTGCCCGAGCCGGACAGACCGGTGAACACGATGAGACTGTCGCGGGGCAGGTCGAGATCGACCCCCTTCAGGTTGTGCTCCCGAGCTCCGCGCACAGTGAGGCGTTCCGCCACAGGCCGTCCCTTCTCCTTCGTGGTCGACGTCCAGACATCCCCCCGGCTGCCATGCTAGGCATGGGCACCGACAAGTTTCCCCGACCGCCCGTCACCTCAATGAATGGCGGAGCCCCGCGGCCGGACAGTACGGATGGAGCCGGGAAACGGGCCAGGACGCCTCCGTAGCATCGCCCTCCCGGCACCACTGGTCAACAGCACGGCGCGGACAGTCATTCCACCAGGAGGCTGTGCGGTGCCGCAGAGCGGGCGGTGCGGATCTCCGAGCAAGCCGTGCGGCCGGTGACGCGGGTACTGCCCGACGCAGGCCATGGCGAATGACAGCGCTGTGGCGGTCGGGCCGTACTCGACCCGGCTGGGGGCGGAGACCAGCAGCTATACGTGCCGACAGCAAGTCGTCGAGCAGATCGAGGCGACCGAGCCCAGCGCGTGGCCGATGCACCGGCCGATTTCGGCGCGGAACTGTCCGACGGTCGACTGCGGGTGCCCGGCATACGGACGTCGGACGGCGATACAGCCGACTAGACTGAGCGAGCTCTGCGCACCCCACCGGCCTCCGGAAACCTCTATGACGGACGTCACCCCCAGCCTCCCGGCTACGGTGCTCGGCACCTTGCGCGTCATCGTGCGGACTGCCGCGCGCCTGGTCGACGCACGCTACGGCGCGTTAGGCGTGCGCGGAAACGACCTGCAGCTGGTCGAATTCATCCACGAGGGCATCGATGACGCGACCCGGGCGCGGATCGGCCGACTGCCCGAGGGCCACGGCGTGCTGGGACTGCTGTTCGTGCAACCGGAACCGATCCGGCTGGCGGATCTGTCGAAACACCCCGCGTCGGTGGGATTTCCGCCGCGTCATCCGCCGATGCGGAGCTTTCTCGGCGTCCCGGTGCGGATCGGCGAGGAGATCTTCGGCAACCTGTACCTCACGGAAAAGGCAGGCGGGCAACCGTTCACCGACGACGACGAGTCGATCGTGCTGGCACTGGCCGCCGCGGCGGGCATCGCGATCGAGAACGCACGGCTGTACGAATCCGCACGGACCAGGCAGGCATGGATCACAGCGACCCGCGACATCGCGACCGAGTTCCTCGCGGGCACCACGCCGGATCTGGTCCTCGCGCAGGTGGTCGCCCGCGCCCGTGCGCTGACCGGCTCGCAGCAGGCGCTGCTCGCCGTGGTGGCGCCGGGGACGCCGCCCGAGGAGGCCACCGAGCTCATCGTGGCGCAATGGTTCGGCCCCGGCCATGGGCCGCGGCGGGTGCGCATCGCCGACACCGCCACCGGCAAGGCGCTCTGCGAACGCGCGGTGGTACAGGTGACCGACGCCGGGTCCGTCGATCTGGGCGCACCGATCGGGCCCGCGGGGCCAGCGGTGATCCTGCCGCTGCGGACGGCCGACCTCGTGCTCGGCGTGCTGATCCTCGCGCGTCCACCCGCCTGCGGTACTTACACCGACGACCTGATCGAACTGACCGCGGCCTTCACCGACCAGGCGGCGCTGGCCATGCAGTTGGCCGAGACCCAGCGCAGGATGCGCGAGCTCGACGTACTCGCCGACCGCGACCGCATCGCGCGCGATCTGCACGACCACGTCATCCAGCGGCTGTTCGCGGTCGGTCTCGGGCTGCGGGCCACCGCGGCCCGCACCGGCGATCCCGAAGTGCGGCAACGAATTTCGGCCGAGATGGACGGATTACAGGAGGTGGTACAGGAGATCCGCACGTCGATCTTCGACCTGCACGGCGGCGACCCCCTGCGGCGGCGGCTCGAGGACGCGATCCGGCAGCAGACCGCGGACGCCGCCTTCCGGACGAGCGTGCGGTTCTGCGGACCGTTGTCGGTGGTGGGTGACGCACTCGCCGATCACGCGGAAGCCGTGGTGCGCGAATCGGTCAGCAACGCGGTGCGTCACTCCGGCGGGAACCGGCTGTTCGTCGAGATCGCCGTCGGTGACGAACTGACCGTCCTCGTCGAGGACAACGGCGCGGGCATGCCCGCGGACGTGGCACGCAGCGGCCTGGCCAATCTCGCGCACCGCGCGCATCTGTCGGATGGCCACTGCACCGTGGAACGCGCCGCGAACGGCGGCACCAGGGTCCACTGGTCCGCGCCGCTCGCCTAGCGCATCAGGCGGGAACGACGAGCGCGAGGTCGTCGTCGTAACGCCGGTACAGCAGCCCTCCGCGGCCGCTGTCCGGGTCGGTGTAGAACAGGAACGGCAATCCCTTGCGGCAGAGCACGTTCGCCGCATCGCCGGGATTGAGGCGCGGGGCCGGTTCCGCGTCGACGACGATCGGGACGGAGGCCGCGATCACCTCCGGCGACCAGACCGGCGGGTACGTCGCGCGCTGCCGGATGAGCCGCACACCCTCGGCGGCCCAGTGCACCACGGCGTCTTCGCCGGTCTCGACGTCGGTGAACAGGTGAGCGTCGTAGTCCATCGCGTCCAGCACGGCGACCGCTTCGGCGGGCGTGCAGGTCAGCAAGGTGCGGTGTTTCCTGCGGACGATCTCCCGAGGTTCGCCGACTCGGGCCAGCGCGGGGCGGGCCGGGTCGGGCCAGATCCGGGACTCGTGCGCGGCCATCCGCGCCAGCTGGCGATCCAGGCGTTCGGCGGCGAACGTGACCGCGAAGCCGCGCGGCCCGGTGACCTGGACCCGCGTGGTGATGTCCCGGCCGGAGATATCGGCCTGCACCACCGTCGGCTCTTCCGGGTCGGAGGGCGCGGTGAGGCGCGCCCGGGCGGCCGCGTCGAGGTGATGCCTGCGCAGGACGCGGCCGATCGCCCGCACCGTCCGGGTCACGTCCATGGCCGGCACGGGCCCTCGGGTGGTCACCGCGACTTCCGGCGCCGCCGCCGTCACCCAGTGTTCCGACGTGAATCGCCGCCCCGAGGAAACCATCTGTCACGCCCCGCTTTCCAGATCGATCCAGTCCACCCCTATGCCATCACCGCAAAGGTGCCGCGAACAGGGCCGAAAGTCACCATCGGCGAATTCGACTGGCGCAGCCGCGATTCAGGCCCTGCTGGTCACACAACACCATGCACCATCGTACGGACCGCGATCAACGCAATCCACCCCCGCGACGCTCCCCACCCCAGCCGCGCCGATCCCGGCTTCCGTCATATGATCTTGATGGCGGGGTGAGTCGCTTCGGAACCGGCAGCGGTGTTCGGGTCGACGCCCGGCAGTCTCGCTCCTCCACCGGCTCCCGGGCCGAGCACCGTACCCGGCCGCGAACGGTTCTGTCATGAACGCCGGATGGAATCCGAAATAGTGCCGGTACTGTGATCAGAGCAATAGCGTGGTCGGTGTGATCTTGTCCACGTCGATACCACAATAATCCCGTGTTCCAATGGCCATAATGGGGTCGATGATCGGGGGTTCGAGTGGGTGATGACAAGCTAGCCGCCGCGGTCGACGCCGCCGAACAGCTGGCCGAGCGCTACCGCTCCCTGGTCGAGCACACCCCCGACGGGATCTGTGTGCACGAGGGCGGGATGGTCGTCTACGTCAATCCCGCTACCGTCCGCCTGCTCGCCGCCGAGAGCGCCGAGCAGGTGATCGGCCGGCCGCTGACCGACTTCGTCCATCCGGCCTCGGTCCCCGCGATGCTCGACCGCATCGGCGCGCTCACCGTCGCGGGCACGGCCTCGGCTCCGACCGAAATATCGCTGATGCGGCTGGATGGCGTGAGCGTCCCCGTCGAGACGGTGTCGGTGCTGACCGCTTGGCACGACCGTCTCGCCTATCAGGTGGTCATCCACGACCTGACCGCCCAGCGCGACGCCGAGGCCGCGCAGCGCCGGGCCGAGCACTACTTCACCACGGTGGTCTCCCAGCTGGAGGAGGGTGTCGTGGTGATCGATCCGGAGGGGCGGATCGAATCGATGAATCCGGCGGCAAAACGCATCTTCGGCACCGAGGGACCCGACCGGCACGTGATCGGCCGCACCATTCAGTCGCTTCCGCTGGTGCTGCTGGACGCCAATGCCCAGCCGCTGCCGCCGAGCCGCCATCCCGTCGCACGCACCCTCGCCACGGGCGAGACCATCACCGGCTACGTCTTCGGCGTCGACCGCGTCGACGGCCAGCGCCGCTGGCTGTCGGGCAGCAGCCGCCTGCTCAATCCCGGCGACGCGCGTTCGTCGGCGGTGTCCTCCTTCGCCGACATCACCGAGTTCCGCGCCAGCAGACGCCAACTGGAATACCAGGCCACGCACGATTCGCTGACCGGCCTGGCCAACCGCTCCCTGATCCTGTCCCAGCTGGCCGCCGCGCTGGCCAGCGCCGAGGAGCTGCTGCCGGTGTCCACCGTGCTGTTCATCGACCTGGACGGGTTCAAGGCGATCAACGACACGCTCGGGCACGCCATCGGCGACACCGTGCTGCAGATCGTCGCGCAGCGGCTGCAACGCGCGCTGCGCGGTGACGACATCGTCGGCAGGCTCGGCGGTGACGAGTTCCTCGTGCTGTTGTCCGGGGTCACCCGGCGGGTCGACATCGACGCGCTGGTGGCCCGGCTCCGTTCCACCATGGCCGAGCCGATCATCGCCCGCGGGCACCGCATCCAGGTGAACGCCTCGATCGGAGTCACCGAGCTGAGCGCGGGCGACCGGCGCACCCCTGAGGCCGTGCTGCACGACGCGGACCTGGCGATGTACCGCGCGAAGCCACCGGGACACCGGGACGGCGCCACCGCCTCGGTCCGCAGACCGAACAGCACCCACGCCTCCTGACGGGTTCCGCATGATCATCGAACACGCCCTGCTGCCCGTCCGGCCGGAGTCGGCCGCCGACTTCGAGGCCGCCTTCGCCGCGGCGCGGCCGATTATCGCGAGCATGCCCGGATTCCGCTCGCTGTCGCTGTCGCGCGGCATCGAGTCGCCGGGCAGCTACCTGCTCCGGGTGGAGTGGGACCACCTCGACGATCACGTCGTCGGATTCCGCGGCTCCGCGGAATACCAGCGCTGGAAGGATCTCTTGCATCACTTCTACGATCCGTTCCCGGTGGTCGAGCACTTCGCGCCGGTGCTGCCCGCCTGGGCCGGCGACCAGGCCGCCGGCTCGCCGTCATGGGTGTCACCTGCGACTACGGCGAGCCCTCCGCAACCCCAGTAGACTCGACAACTCTGCTTTCCGAGCGTTCACCTGCCCGGCCGGGTAGCGTGCTCGCGGCTCTTCGCGGTGACAAGGAGTTCCGTTTTGCCCGACCTCACTCAGGACCGTGCCGCCCATTCCGGCACCCCCGAGCGGACCCGCGAGACCGAACAGGAACAGGCCTACCTGTCGGTGCTGTACGACCGGCTGGACGAGATGCGCGCCTACGCGCGCAACCGGCTGCGCACGGTGCTGCTGGAGACCGGCGGCACCCCGCAGGCCCGCAGCGAACGGGAGTCCTTCACCCACCTCTACACCGAGGACCTGGCGAAATACGACGCCGCCGAACATGGGCTGTGCTTCGGCCGCATCGACATCGACGGTGACCAGGAGGAGTACCGCTACATCGGCAGGCTCGGCATCCTGGACGAAAAGGACGACTACGAGAGCCTGCTGTTGGACTGGCGCGCCCCGCTGGCCCGGCCGTTCTACCTGGCCACCACCGCGGCCCCGGACGGCGTCACCCGCCGCAGGCACATCCGCTCGCGTAACCGCACGGTGACCGCGATCAACGACGAATACCTCGATCTGGAGGCCGCGCGCCGGGCCGGCGTCGCCGCGGGCGACGGCGGTGTCGGCAGCGAAAGCGCGCTGCTGGCCGCGCTCAACGCCGCCCGCACCGGCCACATGAACGACATCGTCGAGACGATCCAGCACGAGCAGGACGCCATCATCCGCTCCGAGCACAAGAGCGTGCTCGTCGTGCAGGGCGGGCCGGGCACCGGCAAGACCGCCGTCGCGCTGCATCGCGCCGCCTATCTGCTCTACACCTACCGCCAGCAGCTGGCCAAGAGCGGCGTGCTGATCATCGGGCCGAACGCCACCTTCCTGGACTACATCGGCCAAGTGCTCCCGTCCCTCGGCGAGACAGGAGTCCTGCTGTCCACCGTCGGCAACCTCTACCCGGGCGTGCGGGCGACCCGCGAGGACTCGCTGCGCGCGGGCGAGATCAAGGGTTCGCTGGCGATACTCGACGTGCTCAAGCAGGCGGTGCGCGACCGTCAGGAGGTGCCCGCCGAACCGATCCGGCTGAGCTTCGACGGATATCCGGTCGTGCTGGACCGGAAGATCGTCACCAAGGCTCGTGGCCGCGCGCGGTCCTCGCGCCGCCCGCACAACCTGGCCCGGCCGATCTTCGCCGCCTCGGTGATCGACGCGCTGACCGACCAGCTCGCGCGCACCATGGGCGCCGACCTCTCCGGTGGTCCCAGCCTGCTCAGTTCGGCCGACCTCACCGAGATCAGCGACGAGATGCGCGCCGACCCGCAGATCCAGGGCGCCATCAGCGAGCTGTGGCCGATTCTGTCGCCGCAGGACGTCCTCGCCGACCTGCTCGCCGACCCGAAGCGGCTGGACCGGGCCGCGCGTTCGCTGGACCCGGCCGACCGCGCCGAACTGCTGCGCCCGGACAACGGCGAGTTCAGCGCCGCCGACGCGCCGCTGCTGGACGAACTCGCCGAATTGCTCGGCGTGGACGACACCGAGGAGCGCGAGCGCGCCCGTCGCCGCTGGCGCGCGCAGCTCGCCGAGGCGCAGGACGCGCTGGATATCCTGACCGGCTCCGCACCGCAGGATCTCGAAGACGAGCTCGACCCCGAGATCCTCATGGCCTACGACCTGATCGACGCGAGCCAGCTTGCCGAACGCCAGGACGTGCGCACCCGGCAGACCACCGCGGAGCGCGCCGCGGGCGACCGCTCCTGGACCTACGGGCACGTCATCGTGGACGAGGCGCAGGAATTGTCGGAGATGGCCTGGCGCATGGTGATGCGACGCATCCCGAACCGGTGGGTCACCGTGGTCGGCGACGTCGCGCAGACCGGCGACCCCGCGGGCACGTCCTCATGGCAGCGGATGCTGGAACCCTACGTCGCCACCCGGTGGAAGCTCACCGAGCTTACCGTCAACTACCGCACCCCCGCCGAAATCATGGACGTCGCGGCCGACGTCCTCGCCGCGATCGATACCACCGTGTCCGCGCCGCGGTCGGTCCGTGAGACCGGCGTCGCGCCCCGCGCTTACCGGGTCGCTCCCGGCGACGTGCACGCGCGGGTCGCTCAGCTCGTCGCCGCCGAGACCGGCCCCGGCACCACGGCGGTGATCGCGCCGCACGCGCTGGTGGCGCGGCTGGGCGACCTCGCGGGCGAGTCGGTGCGGGTGCTGACCGTGCACGAGGTGAAGGGCCTGGAGTTCGACGCGGTGTACTTGGTCGAGCCGCAGAGCATTCTCGACGAATCGCCGCGCGGGCTCAACGATCTCTACGTCGCACTCACCCGCGCGACCCAGCGGCTGGGTGTGGTGCACAGCGCCGAGTTGCCGGAGGTGCTCGACCGGCTGCGCTGATAACAGGGCCCGCGGACGACGAAAGGCCCCGTGTCGCATGATGCTTCGCGATGAACACGGAGCCTGGTCCTCGGTGTAGAGCGGGGTGGAGGACTCCCGTAGGCCGATCAGCTCAGCGCACGGTGTGCACGATCAGCACGTCCGAGCGCGACTTGCGCGCCACGTCGGACGGCACCGAACCGAGCAGCCGGCCGGTCAGCGTGTTCAGACCACGGTTGCCGACCACCAACAGGTCAGCCTCGACCTCCTTGACCAGCGACAGCAGCGACTCCACCGGCTCGCCGACCACGGCGCGCTCGATGATGTCGGCCGCGCCCGCCGCGATGGCCTTGTCGCGCGCGATGCGCAGGATCTCGTTGGTCGGCGCGGAACCGCGCACCTGGTAGGCCTCCTCTTTGAGGACATCGGCGGCGATGGCGACATCGCGATCGTCGGTCGGGTAGTACGCGCAGGCCACGACCAGCGTCGCGCCGGAGAAGCCGGCCAGAGCGCCGGCCTTCTCGACGGCGACATACGACGAGTCCGAGCCATCGGTACCGACGACAATGGTCCGGTAGGCGGTCATTCTCTCCTCCAACTATGCGGTGGGTCGGGTGCCGCGCGCGGGGTCTCCCGGCCAGGTCGGGGCATCGGCGCGGCGACTGGGGTCGACCATAGCGGCAAACGAAGCGGAAATTTCCGAAATCGCAAGACATCACACTTCGGGTGTTAACGATTCCCGCCACGGATTCGCCGGAGAATGCCGGAAAGGGCCCGAGCAACCAGCACCGACCCAATTCCGGCGCAGTAAACCTGTGATGTGCCACAACGGAATCGAACGGGATTGCGGCCCTGGGATATTCGTCACAGAGCCAGGTACATCACACGCGGATCGGCCCGCCCCGGCCGCGTGAATCACGCACCGGGACGGGCCGATCGAGCCTGGGCTACCGTGCCGCTACGGCCACGGCCGATAGTTGGCCCAGAATATGCCGAGAATCGCACCGATGATGTCCATGTCTTCCTCTTCCCGCGATAAAAGAACGTGCAATATTAGCGCGCCGACCGGGCTAGAGGTTGAAAAGCGGCCCGGTGATGGTCAATCCGAGTTCGTCCACGTGCGCGAAGAACGCGAACAGCATCAGGGCGGCGCCGGCCAGGGCGAGATCCTTGTTGAACTGGATCATCTCCTGCTGCCTGGCTTGCGGGTCGGTCTCCTTCCAGAATCCGTGCATCAGGAAGGCGGTCGGCAGCACCATGACCACCAGCAGCAGCGACCCGAGATCGGCCCACACGCCGAGCAACACACTCAGACCGCCGAGCGCCAGCAGCACACCCGAGGCGAGCACGGCGTACTTCGGCATGGGCACGCCCCGGCTCTCCGTGTATCCCGTCATCGCCTCGGTCTGGGTGAAGTGCCCGAGCGCGGAACTCAGGAAAAGCATCACGAACAGCACCCGCCCGATCAACACCACTACATCCATGTGCGGCTCCTCGTCGACTGTCCAGCAACTACCTCGTGGTCGGCATGACCTTTGCGGTTACCTCGTCGCGGGACCGTAGCGAATACTTGGCATATTCCAGCGGAGCCATACCCACTTCCGCGGTGAACTCACGCGAGAAGTGCGCCTGGTCGAAATAGCCCAGCTCCGCGGCCAGCGCGGCGAGATCTTCGGTCCGGCCCTTGGCCAGCAGATCGGCTCCGTCCTGCAACCGATAACGCCGCAGCACCCATTTCGGGCCAGCCCCGACGTATCGGCGGAACACGCGCTGCAGCGTGCGAGCGGGCACACCGAAGCGGTCGGCGATCTGGTCGACCCTGGTCAACTCCTGGTCGGTGGCCATGGCGTCGACGATGCGCAGCACGAGCCGGTAGGTCGGGTCGTCGACCGCAGGCCTGCCCGTGAGGTACTCCTCGACGACAGCGCGGCGCCGTTCGTCGGTGGGTGCGTCGAGCACCCGCTCGGTCAAACCGGCCGCGTCGGGCATGACGTCGGTGATGGCCACGACGCGGTCGCGAAACGAACCCACGTCGAGCCCGGTGAACGCCCCGAAACCGCCCGCCCGGAAGCGGATACCGAATGTCTCCCCGCCCCCGCTGAGTTCGCGAATGAATTTGGTGGTGCGCACACCGTTGACGAATCCACCGGTACGCGTGGCGGATCGTTCGAAGGTGACGTTCACGCTCGGATAGGACAGCACCTCGGCGCGATACGGCGGCCTGCCGTGCAGATCCCAGCGCACCGCCCAGTACCACTCGACGTAGCGGTCCACCGCATTGCTCGGCGGCAAGCGAAGCAACGAGCGATGTTGGGCCTGCTCGGCCGGATGCAGAATGCCTTTGGTGTCGGTGGGCACCAAGGGATTGCGCGAAGGCTGTGGCTCGGCGGATTCGGCGTTACCGCGCACGGTGTCGCTTTCTTACAAGACCCGCCGACCACGATCGACAAAAGTTGTGGTCATGACGAACACAGTGAATCCCATCGCCGACGGCTACCACTCGATCACCTGCTTTCTCGCTGTCGGTGACGGCAACAAAGCCATTGATTTCTACACCGCCGTCTTCGGAGCCGAAGTGCTCAGCCGCAACGACCTGCCCGACGGTCAGCCCGCGCATGCGGAACTGAAGATCGGCGACTCGACCCTGCAATTGGGGATGCCGATCCCGGACAACGGCGTGCTCGCCCCGAACGGTGAGTGGGTGCACACCTCGATCGTGCACTACTGCCCCGATGTCGACGCGGTCGTGCGGCGCGCGGTCGAGCACGGCGCCCGCAGCGCCGAGGAACCGCAGACCTTCGTGACCGGCGATCGCTACGGCGTGATCATCGATCCGTTCGGCCACCGCTGGGCGGTGCTCACCAAGGTCGAGGACGTTTCGCGCGAGGAAGCCGAGCGCCGCGTCAACGAATGGATGGCCACCCAGGCCTGACAGTCCCGCTGCCTCCGCGGCTGCGCAGCGCCCGGTCCGCGGAGGCAGAGCGTCGAACGCCGAACTCGACGCCAAGTCCACGTCATGCGGCAGCGCCGCCAGGGTACGCCGGTCTCCGACGCTCAGCACGGTGACGACCTGGCGACGACGCACCGTACGAAGCCGCCCGAGCACAGCGAGCCGCCGCACCGAGGACGGCGCGCGAGCGCCGCCGCAGAGAACACAGTGCGACTCAACTCAATCCGGCGGCGTCCATGCCGCGCAATTCCTTCTTCAGGTCGGCGATCTCGTCGCGCAACCGGCCGGCGAGTTCGAACTGCAACTCCCTGGCCGCGTTCATCATCTGATCGGTGAGCTCTTTGACGAGATCGGCGAGTTCGGCACGCGGCATCGACTTGACGTCGCGGCCCTCGTACACACCCGCGCTGACCGCCCGGCCCGGCTCGCCCTGGGCACGCCTGCCGCGGCTGACATTGCGGCCGGAGCCGCCGACCTCCACCTCGGTCTCGTCGGCCTCCCGGTACACCTGGTCGAGGATGTCGGCGATCTTCTTGCGCAACGGCTTCGGATCGATGCCCATCTCCTCGTTGTAGGCGACCTGCTTCGCCCGGCGGCGTTCGGTCTCGTCGATGGCATACCGCATGGAGTCGGTGATCTTGTCCGCGTACATGTGCACTTCGCCGGAGACGTTGCGCGCGGCGCGTCCGATCGTCTGGATCAGCGCCGTGGTGCTGCGCAGGAACCCCTCCTTGTCCGCGTCGAGGATCGCCACCAGCGACACCTCGGGCAGGTCGAGGCCCTCGCGCAGCAGGTTGATGCCCACCAACACGTCGTATTCGCCGAGCCGCAGCTGTCGCAGCAACTCGACGCGGCGCAAGGTGTCGATCTCCGAGTGCAGATAGCGCACCCGGATCCCGAGCCCGAGCAGATAGTCGGTGAGATCCTCGGCCATCTTCTTCGTGAGCGTGGTGACCAGTACCCGTTCGTCGCGCTCGGTGCGTTCGCGGATCTCGTGGATCAGGTCGTCGATCTGGCCCTTGGTCGGTTTCACCACGACCTTGGGATCGACCAAGCCGGTCGGCCGGATGACCTGCTCGACCACCTCGCCGCCGGTCTGCCCGAGCTCGTACGGGCCGGGCGTGGCCGACAGATAGACCGTCTGGCCGATGCGGTCGGCGAACTCTTCCCAGGTGAGCGGCCGGTTGTCCACCGCGGACGGCAGGCGGAACCCGTACTCCACCAGGTTGCGCTTACGGGACATGTCGCCCTCGTACATGCCGCCGATCTGCGGCACGGTGTTGTGGGACTCGTCGATGACGAGCAGGAAATCCTCCGGGAAGTAGTCCAGCAGGGTGGCGGGAGCCGAACCGGCCGGGCGCCCGTCGATGTGGCGCGAATAGTTCTCGATGCCGGAGCAGAATCCGACCTGCCGGATCATCTCCAGGTCGTACTGGGTGCGCATGCGCAGGCGCTGCGCCTCGAGCAGTTTGCCCCGGCGCTCCAGTTCGGCAAGCCGCTCCTCGAGCTCGGCCTCGATGTCGTGCACCGCGCGCTCCATCCGCTCCGGCCCGGCCACGTAGTGGGTGGCCGGGAAGATCCGCAGCGTGTCGACCTGGCGGACCACGTCGCCGGTGAGCGGGTGCAGGTAGTACAGCGCATCGATCTCGTCACCGAAGAACTCGATGCGGACCGCGAGTTCCTCGTAGGACGGAATGATCTCCACGGTGTCGCCGCGCACCCGGAACGAGCCGCGGGTGAACGCCATGTCGTTGCGGGTGTACTGCACGTCGACCAGCAGCCGCAGCAGCGCGTCCCGGTCGATCTCGGTGCCCACCTGCAACTGCACCGACCGGTCGAGATACGACTGCGGCGTGCCGAGGCCGTAGATGCACGACACCGACGCGACCACCACCACATCGCGCCGGGACAGCAGGCTCGAGGTCGCCGAATGGCGCAGCCGCTCGACGTCGTCGTTGATCGAGCTGTCCTTCTCGATGTAGGTGTCGGTCTGGGCGATGTACGCCTCGGGTTGGTAGTAGTCGTAGTAGGAGACGAAGTACTCGACGGCGTTGTTCGGCAGCATCTCGCGCAGTTCGTTGGCCAACTGGGCGGCCAGCGTCTTGTTCGGCGCCATCATCAGAGTCGGCCGCTGCAGCCGCTCGATCAGCCAGGCCGTGGTGGCCGATTTGCCGGTACCGGTGGCGCCGAGCAGCACCACGTCGCGCTCCCCCGCCTTGATCCTGCGCTCCAGGTCATCGATGGCGGCGGGCTGGTCACCGGCCGGCTGATGTTCGCTGACCACCTCGAACCGGCCGCCGACGCGTTGGATCTCGCCGACCGGGCGGAACTCCGAGCGCGCGAGCGGCTGCTCGGCGGCCCTGTCCTCGTAGCCCTCCGCCGGAATCTCGGTTGCGAATGCCATGCTCACCAGCCTAGGCCCAGCCACCGACAGATTCCGCCGACGGCGATCCGCCCGATCCGATGACGCCGTCGAGCGGTTCTCACAGCTGTCGCCTTTGCACTCGGCGCATTCGGTTACGTGTCCGAAATGTCCGTTACTGCAATATGTTTCGTGTTCGAGAACACTTTATCCGGAACCCCGCCAACGCCTTGCCCCGGGTGTAACCTGACGTGGTTGTTCGGATGTTGAAGGATGAACCATGAGCGAGCGAATCATCAACACATCGCGCACCGCGCATGACGCAGCCGAGCGCAGCGAGGCGCAGTCATGAGCGGACTGATTCCATTGCTCGTCGCCGCGCCCGCCGTAACCGGCCTCGCCGGATACGTCGCCAGAGATCTCCGCGCGATGGTTCCCGCTATGGCCGGTGCCGCCGCGACCGCACCACCCGGGCCGCCGGCCACTCCGGCACCCCACCGGCCCAGGGTCGAGTACTTCAATCTCGCCGAACTCACCAATACCGACGCCAAGGGCTTCGTCCGGCCCGTCGAACGGTTCCATGTCGAACCGTGGGGTCTGTACATGGCGCGCGCGGTCGGCGGCCCGGATTCGCACTACCTCGAATCCTGGATGCTGCCCGAACTCTCGCTACGCGTCACGGTCGCGCGACGCAACCCGGCACACCATCGGGACCCTGGTTATCGCCTGGACATCGGCAAGTTCAGCCGGATCGGCCCCAAGCGCTGGAAAGCGGTGGACCACTACCTGGACGTCGTCGTGCGCCGCGGCCGCCCCGCCGAACTCCTCGGCGTCGACGAGTTGCTGGCAGCTCATGCCGCCGAGCTGGTCGAGACGGCGCAGGCGCATCGGGCCTTCGAACGTGCCACCGCGGTACTGGACGGACTGGCGGCGCACGACCACAGCGTGGAGGACTGGCTCGCCACCCGTGGCATCACGCTCACCTGGATGTAGCCGGCCGATTACCGGCCCCGGCTCGACGCGTCCGGGGCGGCGGTAGATTCTTGATGCATGACGCAGGCACCTTCCGTCGACGTGCACCGGCCCAAAGTCGAGTACTTCAATATCGCGGACCTGACCAATACGGACCCGAAAGGCTTCGTGCGCCCGGTCGAGCGGTACCACGTCGAGCCGTGGGGTCTGTACATGGCGCGCACCTCGGATCATCCGCAGTTCCACTACATCGAGTCCTGGCTGCTGCCGAAGCTGTTCCTCCGCGCGACCGTCTTCCACTATCTCCCCACCCATCGGCGCGACCAGGACTACTACCTCGACGTCGGGGAATTCACCGTGGTCGCGCCGAAGAAGTGGAAATCCGTCGACCACTATCTCGACATCGTCGTGCGCTCGTCGCGCGAAACCCAGCTGCTCGACGTGGATGAACTGTTCGCCGCGCACGCCGCCGGACTGGTCACCCTCGCCGAGGCCGAGGCCGCCGTGCAGCACGCGACCGCCGCCATCGACGGCATCGCCGCCAACGGCCACACCTTCGAGGGCTGGATGGAGTCCATGGACATCACCCTGACCTGGCTGTAAGCACTCCGGCGCTAGCGGTCCCGCCAAGCCAGGGCCCGCGGATAGGCGGCGTCGAACCACGGCTCCTTGACCGCGAGGTAGGCCGAGGTCGCCTCCACACCGGTCAACCCCGCGGCCTTGGCCTCGCCCTCGTGTTTCACCGCGACATATTCCGCGCGGGCGGCGGCGTCGGCGCGCAGCCAGTCGCGCAGCAGCAATGCGTACTGCTGACCGGGCGAGCCCTGCGCCCGCAGGTGCACGTTGGCCAACCGGCCCGGGTCGGCGTTCTGGTGGAATCGCTTGGTCCACAGCGCGGTGTCGACACCCGCCGGGTCCTGCGGCGTCGGCTTGGGATTGTCCTGGGTGGTCTCCGGCCGGACCGGGAACCCCGCGGCGCCGAGCGCGTCCCGCAGGTCGTCGGCAGCGGCCAGATCGGGGACCGTAATCTGCAGATCGATCACGTCCTTGGCGGGCAGCCCCGGCACCGAGGTCGAGCCGATGTGGTCGATCCGGGACGCGGCGGCGCCGCAGGCCATCCACAGCCGGGCGATCAGCCGCTGCGCCTGTGTGGGCCAGTCCGGGTTCGCAGGCACGATCCGCACCTCGCCGCGTCGTGCGGTGGTCCCGGTCCGCAGGTTGTGCTCGAACGGCAGCAGCCGCTGCGTCCACAGCGTGCGCACTTCGGCCTCGACCTCGCCGGGCGCACCGCTGTTGTCCAGCAAAACGTCGGCAACGGCCCGGCGTTGCTCGTCGGTGGCCTGCGCCGAAATACGCGCTCGGGCATCGGCTTCCGCAATACCGCGAAATTCGGCAAGGCGGCGGATGCGCGTTTCGGCGTCGACATCCACGACGAGAACGAGGTTCATCAGTGGTGCGAGACCGTTCTCCACCAAGAGCGGAATATCTTGCACGACAATAGCGTCCGGCGGTGCCGCGGCGATCAATTCCGCGGTGCGCTTTCCGACCAATGGGTGGGTAATCGAATTCAGTTTCACGCGTGCGGCGTCGTCACCGAATGCCTTGGCCGCCAACACGGGACGGTCGAGCGTTCCGTCCGCGGCGAGAATATCGGCACCGAATGCCTCGACCAGCGCCGCGAGACCCTCCGTGCCCGGCGCGACCACCTCCCTGGCGATCAGATCGGAGTCGATGACCACCGCGCCGAGGTCCGCGAGGACCCGGGCGACCGTCGACTTGCCCGCTCCCATGCCTCCGGTGAGGCCGATTCGTAACATTCGACCAGTCTTGCATCCGGCTGCGGCCCTCGCCCGCGCCGCCCCGATAGCCTCCGCCGGAGGCGTACCGCGCGGTGCCCCGGCACGCCACGGCCCCATGGACAGCAATGAGCTCGATTACCCAATGCGGCCGCCCATTCCACCACTCCTGCCGCCATTTGCCCGATCCGTGACTGCGCCGAGACCGATTCGCAACAATTACGGAGGTTTCCCGTTCGACCGGACGAGTTTCCGACACGCCGAGGCAATTACTCGCGCAAAATACTTTGGCGAGCACTTTCGTTCGGCTAATCTTCGCCGTGGCGATCCAGGCCGACACCAGCAAAGCAAAGGAACAACATTGGGCACCAGAATCAACCAGACGGGTCGCCACCGCCTGGGTATGGCGGGGCGAGTGCACTGCATTCGGATCCCCGCTGTGGCGGCGGCGCTCGCCGAGCACCGTCGCTCTTGGTTCACCGCGTTCATCAGTCCCGCGCGGCACAGTTTCGCCGCCACGCGGAAGCGCTCGACCACACCCGTGGTCCGTTGGGTACCTGCAACAGCCAGCTGAACCCCCGATGTCGAAGTGGCCCAGCCTCTCGCCAAGGCTGGGCCACTCTGCTGTGCGCGGCGGCCCGCGCCGCGCGAGGCCCCGGAGCGCACGAGCAGCTGCCTGCCGCCGTCGCGGTGGTGTGCGTACAACTGCACGATCGGTGCTCGTGCGGTCAGCCCGGCGGATTACCGCTTTTCCACGATTTCCACGCTGGTTGTCCACAAATCCTCGCCTTTGGCGATGTCATAGGACTCGGCGGAGGACTTGATCTCCCGTCGACCGGAGAAATATCGCCCGGTCGTATCGGCCAATTCGGGTGCGAGCACGAGTCGAGCCAGTGCGGCGGCCGAACGGCGAGGGGTATGCACATTGATTCCCGGGATAATCGTCAGCGCGGGAAGTAGATAGTGCCAGGCCCAGCCTTGGATTCCGCGATAATCCCGGCCGAGCCCGGTACCGGGCATGAGACCCGGATCGAAAGCGTTCACGGTAACGGTGGGCGGAATGGTCCCGGTGTCGAGATGCCGGGCGAATTCGTAGGTCGCCAGAACGTTGCAGAGTTTGGAGGTGGTGTACCGGCGGCGACCGGCCGAGCCGGCACCGACCCCCTCGGAGTCGTCCGGATAGGCCAGGTCCCACGCCGTCGTATAGACCGGCCGGGGCATGCCGGTGGGTTTCGCCGGGTCGTGAGTGTCACTGGCGACGAAGACGATTCGTCCCGGCGTGGCCAGTGTGGGCAGCAGTTCACGAGCGAGCAGGAAATGCGCGAGGTGGTTGACCGCGAAGGTCTGCTCGATGCCATCGACGGTGCGCACGGTGCCCGACACGATCTGGGTACCCGCGTTGCAGACGATCGCGTGCAGCGGCGGCAACCCCAACTCTCCGAACCCGCG
Source organism: Nocardia sp. NPDC051787 (assembly GCF_040681325.1). Classification (NCBI taxonomy): domain Bacteria; kingdom Bacillati; phylum Actinomycetota; class Actinomycetes; order Mycobacteriales; family Nocardiaceae; genus Nocardia; species Nocardia sp. NPDC051787. The sequence continues at coordinate 112,708 of NZ_JBFAYO010000010.1, read as the reverse complement.
CGCGAAGCGACGCACAGCCGACAGCGACGCCAAATCGAGGGACATTCCCACGGCCCGGTCACCGAGCCGAGCCGCGGCCGCGTTCACCGTGTCAGCGCCGCGACCGGTGATGACGACGACCTGATCCGGGTCGGCGCGGAGAATCGCTTCGGCGGTCCGATAGCCGAGGCTGCCTGTGCCCCCGGTGATCAGCACGGTGCGCTGGTCACTCATGCCGGTGCCTCGCTCACGCTCAACTCCCGCACGAACGGTGCTCGGCTGCCGACGCCGTGCGGTATCCGGTCACGCAGGAACCAGTAATCAGGGCCGTCCTCAGGCACGGGCGGCGGGTTGGGCCCGGTGCGGAGGTAGCGCCCGTCCAGCTCGGGTGGGTTGGAGCCGGTCACCGGAAGGTGCCAGGCGGTGCACTCGGTGCTGACCGGCGCCGGCGCCGGGTCGGTGTATTCCTGCGGTCTGCCCGCGAACGCGATGGTCATCAGTTTTCCTGGGGTGTCAGGTCTTTCGTGAGGTGGGCACGCGCGATCGCGGCGGGCGCGAGCGCCGACAGCGCCGTGAGGAGATCGCCGTACATGGTCTGCAAGTCGGTGTCGCCGGGCTCGAGGTGCGTCGCGAAGAAACAACCGTCGGAGAACGCGACGGCGAATCGTGCCAGCTCTTCGGATGCTCGCCGCGCGATCTCGGGTTCGGCCGCGTCCGCGAGCATCCCGGCGATCGCCTCGCCGAAGTAGCCGCGCGCGCGCTCGCGCACCCGCTGAACCAGCTCGACGGCCGCCGCGTCCGCACCGCCCTCCAGCGCCAGCATGTAGAACAGCCGCAGGAAAAGCGGATGGCCGGTGACGGCGGTCGCGCCGCGGTGCCGCAGCTGCGCCGCACGCTCGTCGACATCGCCCGTGAGGTCGTCCCAGCGCGGCAGCGCGCCGAACCAGCGCGCCGCTCCGCGCTCCATCACCGCGGCCAGCAGCCCTTCCTTGCTGCCGAAATGCCAGTACAGCGAGGTAGCCGCGACGCCGACTTCCGCGCAGATCGCCGACACCGACGTGCCCGCGTATCCGCGTTCGCTCATCAGCCGTTCCGCCACGTCGAGAAATTGCTCCCTCGACGGTGCGGCACGCTTGTCCTCAACCTCGGCACTGGGCTTCTTCGCCATATGCCCACTGTAGGGATCGTTACATACAGAGTCAAGGACGTCGCGGGGCATCACCGAAGGCGCTCGCACGCACGGCTTTCGCCTCGTGTTTCGAAGTCAGCTCCGTAATTCCTCGCGGCGGCCGCGCTCCTCGCCGGAGGGGGCAGTACAGCCAAAGCCGGTACCGCTCCGGCACCGACATCGACGAGGTAACGCGACTCTGTGGACGTCGTGGCATCGCCGGCGCCGTGAGCATGAGCCCGAGAAACCCGCCACGGAATTGCGCACCGGAGCGTCGCCGGTCGAATTCGGGAGCCTACAGCCCTAGTGAGCGGACCAGGTCCAGCATCTCGGCGCGGAAAAGCTTTGCGGGAGCTAGTGATTGCGGGTGCAGATGACCGTACACTTCGAGCGCGATCAGCCCGTGCATCCGGCCCCACATGCGCAATGCGAGAGCGAGCGCGTCCGGAGGCAGGGACGGAAATTCGGATCGAACGTGCTCGGTCAGGTCCGCGTCGAAGTCCGACCAGGCACACTCACCGATGGCCTGCCGCTGCGCGGCGCGCGGCCAGGCAGCCGCCGCAAGCCCCACCAAGCCGGTGCAGGCGCGCAATTCGGCGGCCGCGGCGGGGCCGCCGGGTGGCGGCTGATACCCCGGCACCGGGTCGCCGTAGATGAGCCGGAATTCGGCGGGGCGCTCGATCGCCCAGTCGCGCACCGCTTCTCCCCAAGCCACGATGCGTCCGGCCGGGTCTCCGGCGGGCACAGCGTCGCGCGCCGCTTCGAGGCGGTCGACCAATGCGGTGTAGACGTCCGAGATGAGCGTGGAGATCAGGTCGTCGCGGGTGGCGTAGTAGCCGTAGACGGCGCCCGCCGTCATTCCCATCTCGCGTGCGATGGCGCGCAAGGAGATCGCGTCGGGGCCCCCTTCGGCCAGCAGACGCATCGCGATCGTCTTGATGTCCTCCAGGGTCTGCGCGCGCAGACGTTCCCGGCGACTTCTCACGATCTCGGCCACGGTTGACACTCTACAGCGTTTCGCTACTATCAGCCGTGTCGTAACTGAACGGCGTGTAGTAACTGAACTATGTGTAGGAGTGTTCGTGGATATCGGGGTTTTCGGGGCCACCGGCGTCATCGGTTCGCGTGTCGTCACCGAGGCACTGCAACGGGGACATCGGGTCACCGCCTTCACGCGCGACGCCGCGCGGATCCCCGCCGAACGGGGACCGGCGACATGGGCGGTGGCCGACTGGCTGAATGCCGACAGCATCGCCGCCGCCATCGCGGGACTCGACGTCGTCGTGAGCGCGGTCAACGCGGGACACGGCATCCCGGATACCATCGCGAACGCGGGCAATTTCGTGGCCGGAGCGCAGGCGATGGTCGCCGCGCTCAACCAGCAGCCACGGGTGCGCCTGATCGCGGTGGGCGGTGCGGGCAGCCTGGAGGTCGCCCCCGGGGTGCAGTTGCTCGACACCGGAGACGATTTCACCCGCACCCTTACCGAGGTATTGGACGTACCTGCGGAGTACGCCGAGGTGGTGCGCGCATTGCGCGATGCCTTGAACGTCTATCGCCTGTCCAATCGCAACTGGACGTACCTGAGCCCGTCGTCGGGCCGGATCAATCCCGGCACTCGCACCGGTCGCTTCCGCATCGGCGGCGACCAACTACTCGTCGGCGACGCGGACATCTCCGCGGAGGACATGGCTGTCGCCCTCCTCGACGAAGTCGAGCACCCCCGATTCATCCAGCGCCGCTTCACCGTCGGCTACTGAGCGGAATTTCTGTCGTACCCCTCCGGCACAATAGAACGCGTCGGACGTCGATCTGGTTGCCACGCAAAGTAATCCGCAACCCGAGAGATAGGGGGCACTATGCCCGACGTCCATGCTTCGACGTCCGACCGACTCGCCGCGGACCACGAAAAGCTCGTGGCCTTCGCGGTGGAGATCGAGCGGCACCGTTCTCTGCTGCGCCGCGCGGCGGAGGATTATCGGTGGCGCGTCGCCCAGCGGGTCGAGCACTTGGACCCGACGGAGCAGGAGCCGTGGCTGCGGCAGGCGGAGCAGTTCATCGCGTCGCTGATGATCGACCCGGTCAGGCACAGCACGCTGGATCTGGACGCTTACCGGGCCATCCGGGACGGCGTGCCGGTGCGGTTCGACGCCGAACGCCGGTCGTACGTCTTGCACACTCCGGACCGCGAGCCACTCGTGATCCGCCCCGGATTGGCGGAGCATCGGCTGGGCGTCATCGCCCGGCTGGCCACGCTCGGGTTGCGGCTCGAGCAGATCCAGGTCGTCGCGCTCACCACGGCTCAGATGGTGGCGCCACAGGAAGCGGCACAACCGCCCGCGGAAACGCCGAAAGTCCGTCGCGGTACCACGAAACCCTCGCGGCACGAGCACACCGTGGGCCGCTGAAAACGCTCATCGAAAACGACTGTGCCCCAACCGGAATCCGGTTGGGGCACAGTCGTCGGTCAGTGCCGATCAGGCGTTGCCGGAGAGCTTCTCCCGCAGGGCCGCCAACTGGGCGTCGCTGGCGAGCGAACCGCCGGCGGGCTCGGCCTGGTTGGCGGAGGACTGCGCACCACTCTCGGAGGAGTAGTTCGACGCGCCGCCGCCGTTCGCGGCCTCGGCCGCGGCGTCGGCCGCCATCTTCTCCATCTGCGCGGTGTGCATCTTGTGGCGACGCTCCGCCTCGGCGTAGCGGCCTTCCCACTCCTCGCGCTGCTTCTCGAAGCCCTCGAGCCACTCGTTGGTCTCGGGGTCGAAGCCCTCGGGGAAGATGTAGTTGCCCTGCTCGTCGTAGCTGTCGGCCATGCCGTACTTCGACGGGTCGAACTCGGCGTGGTAGTCCTCGTTGGCCTGCTTGAGGCTCAGCGAGATCCGGCGACGCTCCAGGTCGATGTCGATGACCTTGACCATCGCGTCGTCGCCGACGGCGACGACCTGGTCCGGGACCTCGACGTGGCGCTCGGCCAGCTCGGAGATGTGCACCAGGCCCTCGATGCCCTCCTCGACGCGAACGAACGCGCCGAACGGAACGAGCTTGGTGACCTTGCCCGGCACGATCTGGCCGATCGCGTGGGTGCGGGCGAACTGCCGCCACGGGTCTTCCTGGGTCGCCTTGAGCGACAGCGAGACCCGCTCGCGGTCCAGATCGACGTCGAGCACCTCGACGGTGACCTCGTTGCCCACCTCGACAACCTCGGACGGGTGGTCGATGTGCTTCCAGGACAGCTCGGAGACGTGCACCAGACCGTCCACGCCGCCCAGGTCGACGAACGCGCCGAAGTTGACGATCGAGGAGACCACACCCTTGCGGACCTGGCCCTTCTGCAGCTGGTGCAGGAACTCGCTGCGGACCTCGGACTGGGTCTGCTCCAGCCAGGCGCGCCGCGACAGCACGACGTTGTTGCGGTTCTTGTCCAGCTCGATGATCTTGGCTTCGATCTCCTTGCCGACGTACGGCTGCAGATCGCGCACCCGGCGCATCTCGACGAGCGAGGCGGGCAGGAAGCCGCGCAGGCCGATGTCGAGGATCAGGCCGCCCTTGACGACCTCGATGACGGTGCCCTTGACGGCCTCGTCCTTCTCCTTGAGCTCCTCGATGGTGCCCCACGCACGCTCGTACTGCGCCCGCTTCTTCGACAGGATCAGGCGGCCTTCCTTGTCCTCCTTGGTGAGAACAAGCGCCTCGACCTCATCGCCCACGGAAACGACCTCGTTGGGATCGACATCGTGCTTGATGGAGAGTTCGCGGGAGGGGATGACGCCTTCGGTCTTGTAACCGATGTCGAGCAGGACCTCGTCACGATCGACCTTGACGATGGTTCCTTCGACGATGTCGCCGTCGTTGAAGTACTTGATCGTGGCGTCGATGGCGGCGAGGAAATCCTCGGCGGAGCCGATGTCGTTGACGGCTACCTGCGGCGAGGTGACGGTGGTGGGCATATGTCGGTTTGCTCCGGACGGATTGTGGTCGGTTGCGGACATTGGAACTTTCGGTACGCTGCGATCTCACCGCGAGGTGTGAAGACGGACACTTAGGAACGTACCGCACGCAACGCGCGTGAAACTCAGCACGGGTTGAACTCCGGTACGGCTGTACGGAAGACACTCGCGCGTTCAGCGTACGCGACCTTGGTCCGGCCGGGCAAACCGGTCCGGCCGCCACGCCGATAGTCTGATCGGCGTGTCGGAAGATCGCCATGCGCAAGCAAACGCACTGCTCGGAACGGCGGGCACGACCCGTGCCCGGATCGGATCACCGGCCAGCCGGCTGGCCAGCCGACGCTGGTGGGATGCCGACGCCGCCCAGTACCACGAGACGCACGCGGAGTTCCTCGGCGTGGATTCCCCCGGCGGCGAGTTCGTGTGGTGCCCGGAGGGCCTGCACGAGGGCGACATGCGTTTCCTCGGTGACGTCGCGGGCAAAGTGGTCCTGGAGATCGGCTGTGGCTCGGCGCCGTGCGCGCGCTGGCTGGCCGGGCAGGGCGCGCGGCCGGTGGGGCTGGACCTGTCGCGCGGGATGCTGGAGCGCGGGCAGGCCGTGATGGCCCGCGGAGGCCCGCGGGTACCGCTGGTGCAGGCGGACGCCGAGGCGCTTCCGTTTGCCGACGCGTCGTTCGATCTGGCTTGTTCGGCGTTCGGCGCGGTGCCGTTCGTCGCCGACTCGGCGCTCGTCATGCGGGAGGTGGCCCGAGTGTTGCGGGCGGGCGGGCGCTGGGTGTTCTCGGTGAATCACCCGATGCGCTGGATCTTCCCGGACGATCCCGGCCCGGCCGGTCTGACCGCCACCATCCCGTACTTCGACCGCACCCCCTATGCCGAGGTGGACGCCGCGGGCGTGCCCACCTACGTCGAGCACCACCGAACCATCGGGGACCGGGTGCGGGAGATCGTCGCGGCGGGACTGATCGTGGAGGACATCGTCGAGCCGGAGTGGCCGGAATGGCTCGACCGCGAATGGGGGCAGTGGAGCCCGCTGCGCGGCGAGCTGTTCCCCGGCACCGCCATTTTCGTGACTAGGAAGCCGTGAGCGAGGACGGGTGATGCTGGTCGACCAGCTCGAGGATGGAGACCTCATGGGAGACCAGCATCGCTTGGGCATGCGCACTGTCGGTGATCTTGCGCAATTCGTCCCGGAAGGCTTCGGCCGCCGCCGCGGTGTCGAAATCCAGGTCGATGAGCACCCGGTTCGGGTTGTGCGTGAATCGCTCCACGCGGCAGGTGCGGGCTCCGGCCTCGGCGCGGAACTGTTCCAAACCGTCGAACATCGTCTTCCAGGTGTCGTAGTCGCGCACGGTGTTGTCGACGTGCACTGTCGTGGTCATCGGACTCCCCTTTCGGTACGGGCCGCTGGAAAGTTGCTGATGACCAGTCTTCGCGCTGGGAATGCCGGGCACCAGCCGCGACCGCGGGTATTTCGGCGCGGACCGAGCATGCGTGCGTGCCAGACCGTCGACAGGTCGCGGAATCGCCGTGCCGCCGCGTCACCCGGGCGCCCCGGCCGACGCCGTTCCGTCGCCGCTTTTCGGTTTGCGCCCGGCCTGTTCCAGTGCCAGCCGCAGCGCGTACTCGATCTGGGCGTTGATACTGCGCAGGTCGTCGGCCGCCCACTTCGCGATGGCGTCGTGGACGGCCGGGTCCAGGCGTAGCAGCAGTTTCTTGCGCTCAGCCACGGGCCGCCGCCTCAGGAGTAGAGCGAACCGGCGTTGACGACGGGCTGGGTCGGACGATCACCGCACAGCACAACGAGCAGATTCGACACCATCGCCGCCTTTCGCTCCTCGTCCAGCTCCACCATGCCCTGCTGGGCGAGCCGCTCCAGCGCGAGGCCGACCATGCCGACCGCGCCCTCGACGATCCGGGTGCGCGCGGCGACCACCTGGGCGGCCTGCTGGCGAACCAGCATGGCTTGGGCGATCTCGGGCGCGTAGGCGAGGTGGGTGATCCTGGCCTCCAGCACCTCGATGCCCGCCATCTCGGTGCGCTCCCGCAGTTCGACGGTGAGTTCCTCGGCGATCTCGGCGCCGTCGCGCAGGCTGGTCCGTTCGTCGTCGTGCGCGTCGTACGGGTGCGTGGTGGCCAGATGGCGGACCGCCGCCTCGGACTGGGTCTCGACGTACTCCTCGTAGTCGTCGACGGCGAAGGCGGCCTTGAAGCTGTCCACCACCCGGTAGACCACCACGGCAGCGATCTCCACCGGGTTGCCGTCGGCGTCGTTGACCTTGAGCTTCTGGGTCTCGAAGTTGCGCACGCGCAGCGAGATGCTCTTGCGGTCGGTCAACGGGAGTACCGAGAAGAACCCCGGCTCGCTCACCGAGCCGATGTAGCGGCCGAAGAACTGGACCACCTTGGCCTCGTTCGGGTTCACCACGGTCAGGCCGGTCGCGAGCAACAGCAGGACCACCACGACAACTGTCGCGGCCACCGCGCCGCCGATGGCGAGCGCGTTGCCGTCCTTGGCTCCCGCCACGAAACCGAGCGCCGCGGCGGCACCGGACACCACCGTGAGCACCAACCAGCCCATCAGCACCAGAAAGCCGTTGACGCGGAACGCGGAGCGAAACTGCATGACATCCTCCCAATATCAGAGTGATATCACGAAGATAGCATCCCGCCGTCGCGCAGGCCAGAGCGCGACAGCGAGACGGGCGTCAGCGGGCGGGCCGGATATTGCGGTTGAAACGGAACAGGTTGCGCGGGTCGTGCTTCGCCTTGAGCGCGGCCAGCCGCGCGTAGGTCTCGGGCCGATAGCCCGCGCGGGTCTGCGCCTCGTCGGCTTCGCCGCCCGCGCCGTAGAGAAAGTTCAGGCTGTGCCCCAGAGTCCACGGCGCCAGCGCGGCACGGATCCCGGCCTGGGCCGCGGCGTCTTCGGGTCCGGTGATGATCCGCACGATGTACTCGGCCGCGCGATGGTCCACCGCGATTCCGGCGCTGCCAGGACGAGCCAGCGCCCCGCCGAGATGACGGACGTCGATGACCGCCCCCGCGCCGGACTCCGGACCGGCGGCGGCCAGCAGTGCCGCGGCCGCGTCTTCGGTGAACGCACCGAGCAGCGCGTTGGTGGCGGCGTAGGCGTGCGGACGGTCGGGGTCGCTGTGGATGGTGTGCGACTCGGTGTAGGGCATCGCGCGCAGGTCGTCTTTCAACCGGTCGCCGACCGCGCGCAGCGGCGCGACCAGGCGCTCGCCCTCCTCGGCCGAGCCGGTGAAGGCGATCCGGATGGAGGCGACGTACCGTCCGCGCAGCGGCGCGGGCACCTGCGGGATATCCGGGAAGGCGAGCATGGTGACCGTCGAGGTCAGCTCGTCCGGCACGGTCACGGTCCACCGCCGCCACGCGTCCAGCGCTCGTTCGACCAGCGGTGTGTCGAACACCAGCTGTCCGCCGTACACCTCGGTGAGCGGAACCAGATCGACCTCCAGCGCCGTGACGACACCGAAATTGCCTCCGCTGCCCAACACGGCGCCGAACAGCTCGTCGCCCGGCGTCAGCGTGCGCACCCGGCCGTCGGCGGTGACCAGCTCGATCCCCCGCACGTGCTCGGCGGCATATCCGAACCGCCGGGCGAGCAGCCCGACCCCGCCGCCGAGCAGGTAGCCCACCACACCGACCGAGGGCGACGACCCGTTCAGCGGCGCCAGCCCGTGCACGGCCGCCGCTTCGACCAACGCGCCCGCGCGCACACCCGCGCCGATGCGTGCCGTCCGGCTCGCCGGATCGATCCGGATGCGCGTCATCCGGCGGGTGCTGATGAGCACTCCCCCGTCGGCCGCGACCGACAGCCCGTGCCCGGTGGCCTGCACGGCGATCGGAAGATCGTGGCGTGCGGCGTATTCCACCGCGGCGCGCACGTCCTCGGCATGCACCGCGCCGACGATCAGCGCGGGCCGGTGTGTGTAGGCGGTCTGGAAACCGGCGATCTCCTCGTCATAGTGCGGTTCGCCCGGACGGAAGATCGAGCCGGTGAAGGCGTCGATGTCGATGGTCTGTGCGGCGTTGTTTCCCATGACTCCGACGATGCTCTACCGCGCAGAAGAAGTAAAACAGATAGTTCTTCTGGGATCTAGAATAAATAGTTATGGAATTGCGCCAGCTTCGCTACTTCGTCACGGTCGCGCACGAGGGGAGCTTCACCCGCGCCGCGGCCCGGCTGCATCTGGCCCAGCCTGGGCTCAGCGCGCAGATCCGGCAATTGGAACGCGAACTCGGCCAGCCGCTGCTCGACCGCGGCGGGCGCACCGTGACGCTCACCGAGGTCGGCGCCGCCGTGCTGGAACACGCGGAGACGGCGCTGGCCACTGCCGAGCGGATCACCCGGACGGTGGACGAGTTCACCGGCCTGCTGCGCGGACAGGTCCGGGTCGGCCTCATCTCGGGCGCGGCGGTCGAGGAATTCGATGTCGCCGCCGTACTCGCCGATTTCCACCACGACCATCCGCAGGTCGGCATCAGTCTCACCGAGGACACCTCCGAGCGGATGCTCGCCGCCCTCGGCCGGGGCGAGTTGGATATCGCGCTGATCGGACTGACCGGTGCGGAATTGGATCCCGGCATCGGCATCGACGTGGTGCTGGAGACGGCGGTGGTGGCCGCGGTCCCGGCGGCGGCCCCCGGCTTCGACGCGCAGATCCCGCTCACCGCGCTGCGTGAGCATCCGCTGATCTGCCTTTCCCTTGGCACCGGCATCCGCGGCGTGTTCCAGCGGGCTTGCGCCGCGGCGGGATTCGAACCGGCCATCGCCTACGAGGCGGCCGCACCCCCGCTGCTGCTGCGACTGGCCGCGCGCGGCCTCGGCGTCGCCGTGGTGCCGGCGCTCACCGCCGAGGAGTCCGCGGCCTTCGGGGTGCGGACCGTGCGGATCATCGAGCCCGACCTGCATGGGCGTCTCGCGCTGGCCTGGCGCACCGACCGCCCCGGCAGCCCGGCGGCGAAAGTGCTACTCGGCCAGCTGCGAATCGCCTTGCGCGCGGCCACCTGAGGCGACGAGCGATCTGGCTGTCCGTATCGACTCACCGAGCCGGACCGCGCACACCGGCCCTGCCTTGCGGGCAAACGGGTAGGCGGACAAGCGACCCGGCCGCGTCGGAACCGATCCGGCGAGGCGGGCCGCGCCCAACCGCTTCCCAGCGGTTGCACGCGCGGCGCGCCGGTCGAAGCGGCGGCCGGGTACCGGCTGGCGCCGGTTCGTCGTCCCCTCGGTGGGCGTGATGGGCTGCCTGCTCGGCGGCGGGCCGGGGTGCGCTGCGCCCGGTTCAGAGCAGCCGCGAAAGAAAGGCCTTGGTCCGCTCATGCCGCGGGTTCGCCAGCAGCTCGCGAGGCGGCCCCGCCTCCACGACCACGCCGCCGTCCATGAAGACCAACTGGTCGGCGACCTCCCGCGCGAAACCCATCTCGTGGGTGACCACGACCATCGTCATGCCCGACTCGGCGAGTTCCCGCATCACGGTGAGCACCTCGCCGACCAGCTCCGGGTCCAGCGCGGAGGTGGGCTCGTCGAACAGCATGAGCTTCGGGTCCATGGCCAGCGCGCGGGCGATGGCGACCCGCTGTTGCTGGCCGCCGGACAACTGCGCCGGGTAGGCGTTCGCCTTCTCGGCCAAGCCGACCCGGGCCAGCAATTCCCGCGCTCTGGTCACCGCCTCCGCCTTGCGGATCTTCTTGACCTGCGTGGGCGCCTCGATGACGTTCTCCAGCGCCGTCCGGTGCGGGAACAGGTTGAAGTGCTGGAACACCATGCCGATCTCGCGGCGCTGCTTGGCCGCCTCCCGCGGATGCAGTTCGTAGAGCTTGCCGTTCTTCTCCTGGTAGCCCACCAGCTCGCCGTCGACGTACAGCCTGCCCGCGTTCACCTGCTCGAGGTGGTTGATGCAGCGCAGGAAAGTGGACTTGCCGGAGCCGGACGGCCCGATCACGCACAGCACTTCACCGCGGCCGACCTCGAGCGAGACGCCCTTGAGGACCTGCAACGCACCGAAGTTCTTGCACACCCGGTCCGCGACGATCATCGGCGCGGGCGTGGTCTTTCCGAGATCGGTGCTCATTTCGCCTTCACCACCGCTTGGGCGTCGGCGAGTTCCTGCAGCTGCTTGGCGGTCAGCTGCCGGGAGACGCCGCGCGAGTAATAGCGCTCCAGATAGTACTGCCCGACCATCAGCACGCTGGTGATCGCCAGATACCAGGTGGCGGTGACCAGCAGCAGCGGAATCGGCTGGAAGTTCACGCCGTAGATATCGCGTGCCCGGCCGAAGAGGTCGGTGCTCAGCGGGATGGCGGTGACCAGCGCGGTGGTCTTCAGCATGCCGATGAGCTCGTTGCCGGTCGGCGGAATGATCACTCGCATGGCCTGCGGCAGAACCGTCCTGCGCATGGTCTGGCTCCAGGACATACCGAGTGCGACGGACGCTTCCCGCTGTCCTTCACCGACCGAATTGATGCCCGCACGGACGATCTCGGCCATGTAGGCGGCTTCGTTGAGGCCGAGGCCGATCACGGCGAAGGTGAACGCCGCTTGGAGTCCCTGCACGTCGAGCTCGAAGAACTGCGGTCCGAACGGAACGCCGAGGTGGATCTGCCGATACAGCGAGGGGAACAGCCCCCAGAACACCAACTGCACGAACACCGGAGTGCCGCGGAAGATCCACAGGTACACCCACGCCGAGGCCCGCAGGACCGGGTTCGGCGACAGGCGCATCACGGCCAGTACCGTCCCGAGCGCGACGGCCATGGCCATCGCGAGCACGGTCAATTCCAGCGTCACCAGGGCACCGGCGGTGATCCGGCTGTCGAACAGATACTTCCCGTAGGTATCCCAGCGATAGGCCGGGTTCGTCGCGGCGCCGTAAACGAACAGCGCCACCAAGACCAGGATGACTGCCGCCGCTATCCAGCGACCGGGCCTACGCAGCGGAACCGCTTTGATCGGCGCCGGCTCCCGCGTCGAATCCGCCCCGTCGGGCCCGGGGTCGCCGGGCGTCGGCCGGGTATCGTCGTCGGCCATCGATCAGCTCACGGCGCCGTTGATCACGGACTTGGTGATGGCGCCTTCCTGGACACCCCAATTCCTCGTGATCTCGAGGTACTTACCGTTGTCGATCAGGTGCTGGACGGCCTTCTGCAACACCGCGGCCAGCGGCGCGCCCTTGGCCACCGCCCAGCCGTACGGCGCGGAATCGAATACCGGGCCCGCGTTCTCGATCTTGCCGTCGCTCTGCTTGATCGCGTACGCCGTCACCGGGGAGTCTGCCGACATGGCGTCGACCTGGCCGAGCATCAGCGCGTTGGTCGCGGCGCTCTGTTCGTCGAACGGCTTCATATCGATGGCGGGCTTGCCCTCGGCGACGCACTTGGCGCTCTTGGCGGGCACCTCGTCGGTGTGCTCCACGGTGGTGGCCTGCACGGCGACCTTCTTGCCGCACGCGTTCTCCGGGTCGACCGGCTTGCCCTTCTGCTGGGCCCACTGAATGCCCGCGTTGAAGTAGGTGGTGAAGTCGACCTGCTGCTCGCGTTCCTTGGAGTCGGTGATCGAGGACATGCCCACGTCGTAGGTGCCCGCCTGAATCGCCGGGATGATCTTCTCGAAGGCCGACTCGACGTATTCGGCCTCGACGCCGAGCACGTCGGCAACCGCGTCCATCAGGTCCACGTCGAACCCGACGATCCGGCCGCTGGCGTCCTTGTACTCGTTGGGCTGGTAGGGGATGTTCACGCCGACGACGATCTTGCCCGACTGCTTGATCTTGTCGGGGAGTTGCGCGGCGATCTCGTCGACCTTGTCCGCCTGCACCTTGGGCACCGAGGGGCCGGACTCCTCGGTGTTCGTGGTACAGCCCGTCAGCACCAGTGCGCCCGCGGCGAGCACACCCAGTGCGGCCCGCAGGGCGCGCCTGCCGAGAAACGATCGATCAGACACAGCAGTCCTCCACATTTCGGATACACGCAACCCGGGCGTCACCACCCGTTTGGCAATCTAAGCGACCGGGACGGTTCGCGCTGGGCAGTGCCGGAACAGCGACACGAAGTCGTTGTGAACTGCCCGGACGTCTCGGTGCCGGTACATCGCCGCGACACCCTACCCGCTTGCTCCGTGACCAGCGGCTTTGGGATGCGAACCCCCGAGCCGACGAGCGGTTGATGCTCCGGCTGCGCGGTTGCTGCCGGGTCCGCGCAAGTGTGTGCGCGTCAGCGGTCCGGGTCCGTCCGCCCGGGCAGGCGCAGGCCGATGCCGAGCAGGCGACCGACAACTACATCCGGCAGTGGCGGCAGGTTCTGCGGCCGAGAACATTGCCGACGCCAAAGCCCTCCGCGACGGAGACGTGCTCACCGAAACCCATCCAAAAAGGAACCGAAATGTCGGAGACCATCGACTTCCTCCATTTCTTCCAGGGGAATCGCTGCGATGGCCGAGGTCGAGTTGTTCGCCCGAACGCCGTTTCGCATCAAGCGTCACAACAGAAACAAAACTTCCGGTCGGTCTGCAAATGTATTGATGGCCGACACCCCATTCGCCCCCGCGGTCATCCGTTCATCCGACATGCGGTGATTTCGGATGCACCGAGCCTTTCCGGGCAGTAGCCTTGACGCCGGCCACCGCCGGCAATCCTTGCCGCCCCAGTCATAGCAGGTAGGTATGGAGCGTATTTATACGGCTTTTGTGTCTTCCACGTACACCGACCTGGTCAGCGAGCGCGAGCTATTGCAGCGGAACTGTTTGCACGTGCGCACGATGCCACTGGGCATGGAGTTCTTCCCGTCGACCGGAGCGGGGCAATGGAACTCCATCATTGACTGCCTGAAATCAGCGGACTTCTCGATATTTCTCCTGGCCGGCCGCTATGGATCCATCGATCCTTCCACCAATATCTCGTGGACGCACCGAGAATATCGTGAATCCAGAAAGCTCGGAAAGCCGAGCATTGTCCTGATGCGGCGGTCGATCGAGACGCTGCCCCGGGACAAGGTCGAAACAGACGATGCCAGGTATCGGCAACTGCAAGCCTTCCGGCAAGAGGTATTGAACGACCACGACTGCATCATGTGGGACTCCGAGACGGATTTGGTCACCGCTCTGCTCTCCTCGATCGGGCACATGAAGGAGACCCACACCATCGCCGGTTGGGTCCGCGGAACTCCGGATCCGGTGATCACCGACGAAAGCGCTTTCAGCCGGATAGTATTGCTCGTCGATACTACGCACCGGTACGAGCGGTCGAGTTACGTCGCGGACAATCTCGATCTCCACTACGCGACCCAGAGAATCATCAGATCCAATCTGACGCAAGGCCTGGCGACGGTACCACTCACGTTTACGAAGTCGAGCGACAGACTCGTTCCCTTCGACCCGGCGAACCCGCCTGCCCTGCGTCTCGATACGGCCATCCGCACCGGGCCGGGCACCGCCGTACTCAGGCACGCGCGCAAGAACACCGGAACGGCGTACACGGTCGATGTAGCATTCGATCCGCCACTTCGACAAAACGAGGAAGCAGATCTGCGAATATCCGGCATTTTTCCGAATTACCGGTTCGCCACCGCTGATCAGATCCGGCAGGCGACTGCCGATACTCCGCTCGGCTCCCGATCCTTCGATTTCTACTCGTACAAGATCGCCTACCCGACGCGCGAGCTCAGAATGAAGGTCCAACTACCAACCGGTCTGGGCATGACACCGCTGGGCACACGCCATGGATTCCACGGCCAAATCGACTTTTCCGATACTCACTCGCCAGGTGAGAGTTACGAGCAAGGTCATGTCGAGATCGACGACACCGCCTATCATTCGATGACGTTCCGGACGACCGACCCCAGATACATGCGGACATATCGCCTGGCGTGGCAACTTCCCTGAGTACCCGGCCCTCGCCGACAACCGCTGATCGCCACCTGCCGCAGGCCGGTCGCGGCGCAGGTCGGCCTCGACTACCTCCGGCGCACCCTTGCGCACACCTGCTCGGTGAATTCGCTGGTCGACGCGAGTCCGCCGAGGTCGGCGGTGGCGATGCCGGCTTCGAACGTCGCGGCGACGGCCCGCTCGATCCGCTCGCCCGCCCGGGCGAACGCCGCTTCCGCGTCCCTGGCCGCCAACCACCGCAACAACATCGCCGATGACAGCTGTAGCGCGGCCGGATTCGCGTGATTGTGCCCGGCAAGCGTGGGGGCGGCACCGTGCACGGCCTGGGCCATGGCCTTGGTCGCGGAACAGTTCAGCGACGCGGCCAATCCGAGCGAGCCGCTCAACTCCCCGGCCAGGTCGGAGAGGATGTCACCGAACAGGTTCTCGGTGACCAGCACGTCATAGTCGGCGGCGGCGCGGACCAGGTGCGCGGCGGCCGCGTCGACATGCTCGTCGTCGACCTCGACACCCGGATACGACCGGGCCACCTCGTAGCAGACGTCCCGGAACAGTCCCATGGTCAGCGGCAGCACGTTGGCCTTGTGCACGATGGTCACCCGCTTGCGCCGCGTCGCGGCCAGCCGGAATGCCTGATGCGCGATCCGCTCGCAGGCGGCGCGGGTCACCAGGGCAACGGACATCGCGATGTCCGGTGTCGGCCGGAACTCACCCGTGCCCGCGAACATATTGCGATCGGCGTAGAAGCCCTCGCTGTTCTCCCGGACGATCACCAGATCAATGTCCTTGGCCGGCGCGTGCACGCCGGCGAACGCCCGCGCGGGGCGGATGTTGGCGTAGAGATCGAAGCGTTTGCGGATGGCACCGCCCGGTGCGACCGTGCCGCGATGTTCGGCGGGATACGACGCGTTGTCGTGCGGGCCGAGAATCCAGCCATCCACGCCGTCGAGCGCGTCGAGCGTCTGCTCGGGCAGCGGCGTACCGAATTCGGCGATGGCGGGGTGTCCCATCGCCAGCGGCACCCATTCGACCGGCGCCGCGCCGACCGCCGACAGCGCCTCGTCGACCACCTGCATGGCTGCGCGCACCACCTCGGGCCCGATGCCGTCGCCGTCGATCAGGCCGAGCCGCAGCGCCACACGGGGTTTGTTCGCGTCGTTCACCGGAACATCCTCCCGCCGCGGTGCCCCGGCGGCGGAACCGGCCCGCGACTGCACCCCATGCGGTTACCTTCAGGGGACCATGGTGCAGTCGGTCGAACTCCTCCTCGATGACGACGCCGACGCGGAGATCCGCCAGCAGTGGCGGATGCTGGCGGAGGCCGGCGTGCCGAGCCTGGGCGCACGCACCGACGAGACCAACCGCCCGCACATCACGGCCGCGGTGGCAAAGCAGGTCTGGCCGCGCATCGAGCAGGCGCTGGACGAGCAGGCCTTCTCGCCGATCTCGGTGCGGCTCGGCGGGCTGGTGGTTTTCGGTGCGCGCCGACCCATCCTGGTGCGGCTGGTAGTGCCGTCGGAGCCGCTGCTCGCGCTGCACCGGCGCATCTTCCACACGATCTCCCCCTGCCCCGGCATTCCGGCCAATCTGCACCCGGACGCCTGGACACCTCACATCACCCTGGCCAGGCGGGTGCCGCCGCACCAGCTCGGCGAGGCGATCCACGCCGTCGCGCGGGACCGGGATTTTCCGGCGACCGTGCTGGGTATCCGTCGATGGGATGGTGATCAGCGGCGCGAGTGGCCGGTCGGCCGGATCCGCCGTGGAAGATAACTCAGGCAGCCCGCGTTATAGCTGGCACACCGAAACGAGAGGACGTCATGGCCACCCAGACGCTGACCCAGCAGAATTTCGACGAGGTAGTCACCGGAAACGACGTGGTACTCGTCGATTTCTGGGCCGATTGGTGCGGCCCGTGCAAGAGTTTCGCACCGACCTTCGAGGCCTCCTCCGACAAGCACCCCGACGTGGTGCACGGCAAGGTCGACACCGAAGCCGAACAGGGCCTCGCGGCGGCCGCCAACATCCGTTCGATCCCGACCATCATGGCCTTCCGGGAGGGCGTGCTGGTGTTCGCGCAGCCCGGCGCGCTGCCACCCGCCGCGCTCGAGGATCTGGTGACCCAGGTCAAGGCGCTGGACATGGACGAGGTACGCAAGCAGCTCGCCGAACAGCAGGCCGGTCAGCAGTGACCGTGGCGCGGTAAGTTACCGCGGCATACTGATTCGACGCCAGGCCCGGACCCGGGACGCCCTGTGGGGGGGCAGTTCGGGTCCGGGCCTGATCTGCGTCCGCACCCGGATGGCACGCTTCGACCGCGGGGAGCGAACTACCTCCCCCTCGATTCGTATCAGGACGCGCCGAGCAGGTTGACGCCCGCGATCATCGCGCGCACCGTCGACTCGGCCCCGTCGTCGGCGATGGCGGCGCCCCAGCCGCGCCTGCCGTCACACTCGCACTGCACGAAAGTGGCGGTGCCACTCGCGGTGCGCCGCTGGTGGAACTGCAGGATCTCCACCGGGTATCCCTCGTCGTAGAGGGCAGAGGTCAGCGCCGCGACCGGGCTGCCAGCGGCGACGACGGTCCGCAGGTGCCCGGCGAACTCCAGGGTGGCGGTGAACTCGGCGGTGCGGCTGCCTGCCGGCGACCAGTCACCGAGACGGATCGGGCCGTTGTGCTCGCAGTAGCGGCGGTGGAACTCAGCCGAGGTCAGGCCGCCGCTTTCGGCCCGCAGGCTCTTGGGAGCGGCGGCATGGAACATGTCGGTGTCGAGAGACAGAATGGTCATTGAAAGTAGGTCTTCCCGAAGAATGTCGTGGCTCAATTGACAGAGGGGACCAGCACTAACAAGTCATAACAGCCCGCAGCGAGGGGGCCGGCCCGGATCAGACCCCGCTACGGCGGGTTACTACGAGAGCTCGACGATGCGGCGTCACCATCGCGGTAAGCGGAACTAGCCCGGCGCGAACCTCCGGCCCGGAGGCGGTAGCCTGCGTAACCACGGAGGGTCCGGTCAGCGACGCCATCGACACAGCGCGGTCGCGGTCTGCGACGCGGAGCGCTGCGCTGTGGCGGTCGGCGGGATTCGGCACGCGATCGAGGATAGGGAAATCGCGGCGCAATAGCAACCACATCCGGTGCCCGATTTGTCTACTGACGAGTACCATTCGCGCAGTTCAGGCCGTTGCCAGCGCAGCGAAGGTAGCGTTGCCGACATGGGTCTCATCGCCATGACCATCCCGGGTCTTTCCCTCCTGCTCATAGCGCTCGCCTTCGCGGAAGTCATGTGGAACAAGCTCACCGGAAGCCGCGTGCTGCCTTGGACGCGCAAACGGTCCGGCCGCCCGGTGTCGGCCGCGGGCTTCGAAGAGGTGACGGCGCTGTTCCAAGGCGCGAAGCATTACGAATTCGAGCAGCGGATGACGACACTGATGCACAAGGAAGACAAATCCGACGGCGCGCCGCCGCACGACGAGGTGGATCTCACCTCCGGTTCGGCGCGTCTGGTCGGTCGCCCGCCGCGGTGAGATCCGGCACCGCCGAGCGCGCACCACAGCGAGCCCGGCCGTGTCGGCCGGCTGCACTCGAACCCGCGCGGGGCCACAAACGTATTCGTCGCGCCGCCGACCACAACGGCGCGAGCACCGTACTCTCGACGCGACCGGGTCCCCGCTCGCCGATCACCGCTTCGATCCGCGCTCGTCAACCGGATCTCGGTGTCGCACTGCGATATCCGGCACGCTAGCGGGCAAAGACCTCGTTCAGCTCGCCGGTGGCGACATCGAAGACGAAGCCGCGGATGGCGCCCTTGTGCGGTACGAACGGGCTGGCGATGATGCGCGCGATCGATTGGCGCACATCGGTTTCCAGGTCCGAGAACGACTCCACCGACCACTCCGGCTTGATCCCGGTCTCCTCCTGGATGGCGGCTTTCAAGGCGTCGTCGGTGAAAGTGAGCATGCCGCAATCGGTGTGGTGGATCAGAATGATCTCCTTGGTGCCGAGCAACCGCTGACTGATCGCCAGCGAGCGGATCTCGTCAGCGGTCACCACACCGCCCGCGTTGCGGATGATGTGCGCCTCGCCCTCCGCGAGGCCGAGCGCTCCGTAGACGTTGAGCCGCGCGTCCATACACGCGACCACGGCCACGCCCTTCGAGGGCGGCAAAGGTAGCGGGCCTTGGAAGGCGCTTGCGTAGGCCGCGTTGTTCGCCAGGTATTCATCGGTGACAGTCATGGGCCATCCCCTGCGCTCGGTATGCGTGAATCCCTAACTGACCAGCCTCACGGTAGATGCCCGCGCGCGGCGGGACACCCGTCCCGTTCACGGTGATTCGTTTACGGGCGCGGCGAGCCGATGATAGCTCCCGAAAAGCCGAATGCCGGGCCCGTGCGGTCGGGCCCGGCATGTCCGCTCGGTGGGTTTCGCGGGGTCTTCAGTGCGCGGCGGCGTCCCAGCTGCGGCCGACGCCCACCGAGACCTCCAAGGGCACCGACAAGGCGATCGCCGAGGACATCTGTTCGCGCGCCAGCGCCTGCAACGTCTCCCGCTCCCCTTCCGCGACCTCGAACAGCAACTCGTCGTGGATCTGCAGCAACATCCTGGAACGCAGCCCGGCCGACCGCATCGCCCGGTGCACGTTGATCATCGCGACCTTGATGATGTCGGCCGCGGTGCCCTGGATCGGGGCGTTGAGCGCCATCCGCTCGGCCCCCTCCCGGCGCTGCCGGTTGCTGGAGTCCAGATCGGGCAGGTACCGGCGACGGCCGAACAGCGTCTCGGTGTAGCCGACCTTGCGTGCCTGCTCGACCACCTCGTATAGGTAGTCGCGGATCCGGCCGAAGCGGGCGAAGTAGACCTCCATCTGCTCCTTCGCCTCGGTGGTGCTGATCTTCAGCTGCGCCGACAGTCCGTAGGAACTCAGCCCATAGGCCAGGCCATAGGACATCGCCTTGATCCGGCGGCGCAACTCCGGAGTCACCTCGGCGATCGGGATGTCGAACGCCTTCGACGCGACGAAGCTGTGCAGGTCCTCACCGGAGTTGAACGCCTCGATCAAGCCCTCGTCCCCGGACAGGTGCGCCATGATCCGCATCTCGATCTGGCTGTAATCCGCGGTCATCAGCGACTCGTAGCCGGAGCCGACCACGAAGGTGTCGCGGATCTGCCGTCCGGTGTCGGTGCGGATCGGGATGTTCTGCAGATTCGGATCGGTCGAGGACAACCGGCCGGTCGCGGCGATCGTCTGGTTGAACGTGGTGTGGATGCGCCCGTCCTCGGCGACGCACTTGAGCAGGCCGTCGACGGTGACCTTGAGCCGGGTCGCGTCACGGTGCGCGAGCAGGTGCTCCAGGAACGGGTGCTGGGTCTTCTCGAACAGCGACTCCAGCGCGTCCGCGTCGGTGGTGTAGCCGGTCTTGGTGCGCTTGGTCTTCGGCATGTCCAGTTCGTCGAACAGCACCACCTGCAGCTGCTTGGGCGAACCCAGGTTGATCTGCTTGCCGATCACGTCGTAGGCCGCGTTGGCCGCCTCGGCGACCCGGTCGGCGAATTGCCGCTGCAACGTCGCCAGCTGGTCGGTGTCCACCGCGATGCCCGCATCCTCCAGGGTGGACAGCACGCCGAGCAGCGGCAGCTCCATATCGGCGAGCAGCGGCGTGGACTCGATCTTGCGCAGCTCCTCGTCCAGCGCGTCGGCCAGGTCGGCGACGGCGCGGGCGCGCAGCATCTGCGCCCGCGCCAGTTCGGCGTCGACGGTGTCCTCCTCGTCGAGAAGGGACAGCTGCGCGGTCTCGGCGGCCTCGGCGCGCAACTCCCGGTGCAGGTAGCGCAGCGAGAGATCGTCGAGGTTGAAGGTGCGCTGGCCGGGGCGGACCAGGTAGGCGGCCAGCGCCGTGTCGCTGGTCAGCCCGCCGAGGGTCCAGCCGCGGCCGCGCAGCGCGTGCACGGCGGCCTTCGCCTCGTGCAGTGCCTTGGGCACGGCCGGATCGGCGAGCCATGCGCCGAGCGCGGCCTCGTCCTCCGGGGTGAGCACGGTGACGTCGATGTAGCCGCTCTCGCCGTCACCGGCCGCGATGGCGAGCGCGCGTACGTCACCGCGCGCCGGAATGCCCGTGCCGACGATCGAGACGCCGTGGCGCACACCGGCTTTCGCGTGCTCGGCGAGCCAGGCCGCGACGGCGCCGATCTCCAGCGCGCCGCCGCTGATCTCGAAACCCGCCTCCGCCTCGGGTTCCGGCGGGGCCAGCGTCTCGAACAGCCGGTCGCGCAGCACGCGGAACTCGAGATCGTCGAACAGCCGGTGGATCTTCTCCCGATCCCACGGCCCCTGCGCCAGCTGGTCGGGCGTGTACGGCAGCGGCACGTCCCGCATCAGCTCGGTGAGCTGGCGGTTGAGCACCACACTGCTCAGGTTGGCCCGCAGCGCGTCGCCGACCTTGCCCTTCACCTCGTCGACCTTGTCGACCAGTGCGTTCAGGTCGCCGTACTCGCGGATCCACTTGGCGGCGGTCTTCTCACCGACGCCGGGGATGCCCGGCAGATTGTCGCTCGGATCGCCGCGCAACGCAGCGTAGTCGGGATACTGGTTCGGCGTGAGGCCGTACTTGGCCATCACCTCGTCGGGGGTGAACCTGGTCAGATCGGAGACGCCCTTGCGTGGGTACAGCACGGTGACGTTCTCGCCGACCAGCTGGATGGCGTCCCGGTCGCCGGTGACGATGAGCACGCGGAAGCCCTCGGCCGATGCGCGCGTGGTGAGCGTGGCGATGATGTCATCGGCCTCGAAGCCATCGATCGCCATCACCGGAATGCCCAGCGCGCCGAGCACGTCCTTGGTGAGTTCGACCTGCCCGCGGAACTCGTCCGGCGTGGTGGTGCGGTTGGCCTTGTACTCCGGGTACGCCTCGGCGCGGAAGGTCTGGCGCGACACGTCGAACGCCGCGGCCACGTGCGTCGGCTTCTCGTCGCGCAGCAGGTTGATCAGCATCGCGGTGAAGCCGTACACCGCGTTCGTGGTCTGCCCGGTGACCGTCTTGAAGTTCTCCGCCGGTAGCGCGAAGAACGCGCGGTAGGCGATCGAATGACCGTCCAGCAGCAGCAGCGTCGGCCGGTCGCCCGACCCGGGATCGCTGGAGCCGGACGCGGGGGCGGGACGCGGAGCGGTCGTGGGTGAACTCACGCTCCAGAGTCTAGGGACCGCCACCGACAAGCCGATACGCCGACACCCACCAGCCGTGGCCCGCTCGGAGCGGGTTTCCCGGCTCGCTCAGAGCGCGGCAACCAGCTCGCGCAGCACCGGCAGGCTCACCGACCCCGAACCGAGCACCACGTCGTGGAAGGCCTTGATGTCGAAATCCGCGCCGAGCCGCTCGTGGGCGGCCACCCGCTGGCTCCGGATCTCCAGCTGGCCCACCTTGTAGCCGACCGCCTGCCCCGGCATGGCGATGTAGCGGTCCACCTCCACGGTGATCTCGGCGAGTCCGATCGGCGCGTTCGCCACCATGAAGTCGATGGCCTGCTGCCTGGTCCAGCCTTTCGCGTGCAGACCGGTGTCGACCACCAGACGGCAGGAGCGCCACGAATCCCCCGCCAGCATGCCGAGGCGGCCCAGATCGTCGGAGTACAAACCCATTTCGTCGGCCAGCCGCTCGGTGTAGAGGGCCCAGCCTTCGACGAAAGCGGTGTTGGCGAAGGACTGTCGCTGGAAGCGCGGCAGGTGGTCCAGCTCGTTGGCGATGGTGAGCTGGAGGTGGTGGCCGGGTATCGCCTCGTGGTAGGCCACCGACGCGGTCTCGTAGCGACCGCGGCCGGTGGGGTGGTGCTGGTTGACGAAGTAGGTGCCTGGCCGTGATCCGTCGGCGGCGGGCGGGAAGTAGTAGGCCGCGGGCGCGTCCGCGGCGAGGAACTCCGGCACCGGCACGATGTCGCAGGATTCCTTCGGCAGCCGCCCGAACCAGTTCCCCATCTCGGCCGTGGCCAGCGACAGCGCCCGGCGCGCGTCGAACATGATCTGCTCGGCATCGTCGTAGCACAGCGCGGGATCGTCGCGCAGCCGAGCGAACACTTCGCCGAGATCCCCGGTGCCGAACAGCCGCTCGCCCACCGTGGCGTACTCCTCGCGCAGCTTCGCCAATTCACTGCGGCCGAGTTCGTGGATCTCCTCGGCGCCGAGATCCGGCAGCGTGGTGTGGTGGCGCAGCAGCCGCCGGTAGATATCGTCGCCGTCGGAGCCGAGCCAGCAGAGGCCCGGCTTGTCGTCGGGGCGGCCGGCCGGCAGCAGTTCGTCGTACAGCGCGTCGCGGTAGGCCTGGAACGCCGGACGGATGACATCCTTTGCCACCTCGGCCAATTCGGTCCGCCAGGCGGCCTCGCCGTCCCAGTCGTCCGGTCCGGCGAACGTGACGAACGGATCGGCGGCGAGATCGGAGTCCAGGTAGCCGTCGAGCTGGTTGAGCGAGCGCTCGATGGTGATCCGGGCGGGCGCGCGCCCGGCTGCCAGACCCGACCGGAACCGTTCCACGGCCTGGCCGAGCATGGTGCCGAACTGCCGGTAGCGCTGTACCAGCGCCAGCGCGTTCTCCGGGCGCGGCGCGTTGGTCTGCGGCGCCACCATCAATATCCCGGCGTGCACGCCGTTCATCTGGTCGGACGCCATCTCGACCGGCCGCCACTCCAAGTGCTCGACCGCGCCGCCCAACTCGGTGCGCAGCAGACTGCGGGTGATGCGGTCGGTCGGGTTCAGCCGGTCGGCCTCCAGTGCGTCCACCGCGCGCAGCAGCCCGCGCCAGGTCGCGAGCAATCGCTGGTTCGCCTCGACGGACAGATCCTCGATCCGGTCGTCGAAGCGGCGGTCGCCGAGCAGGGTTGCCTCGCTCGGCGCCGCCTCGAGCACACTGTCCCAGTACCGCTCGGCCAAGCTCATCAGCTCGTCGTGACCATCCATGGTCACGATCATGCCTCGAGCCGAGCCGTGCGGCACCGGACTCGGCCCGCCTAACCCACGCCGAGATATGCCGATTTCACCGCGGGATCGGTGAGCAGTTCGCCGCCGCGGCCGGTCTTGGTGACCTCGCCGGTCTCCATGATGTAGGCGCGGTGGCTACGGGCCAGCGCCTGCTGGGCGTTCTGCTCGACCAGCAGCACGGTGGTGCCCTGCTGGTTGATCTCGCTGATGATCCGGAAGATCTGCTGGATCACCATGGGCGCCAAGCCCATCGACGGCTCGTCGAGCAGCAGTAGCCGCGGCCGGGCCATCAGCGCGCGGGCGATGGCCAGCATCTGCTGCTCACCGCCGGAGAGCGTGCCGCCGACCTGTTTACGCCGCTCCAGCAGCCGCGGGAACAGCTCGAAAACCCACTCCAGCGTCCGGTCGTACTCGGCCTTCTGCTTGAAACCGCGTCCGTAGCAACCCATGTCGAGGTTTTCCTGCACCGTCATGCCGGGGAACACGCCCCGGCCCTCCGGCGCCTGGATCAGGCCGCTGGTGACCCGTTCGTGCGCCTTCATGTGGGTGATGTCGCGGCCCTCGAACAGGATCCGCCCGCGGGTCAGCGGCAGCAGCCCGGACATGGCGCGCATGGTCGTCGTCTTGCCCGCGCCGTTGGCGCCGAGCAGGGTGACGAGTTCGCCCTCCGCGACGGTCAGCGAGATACCGTGCAGCGCTTGGATTCTGCCGTAGTTGACGACCATGTCCTCGACTTGGAGCAGCGCCGAGCCGGCGGGCTTGCCGGGTGTCCCGGGCCGCGTGGACGGCTGCGCGACCGCCGGCTTGTCCAGCGGCGCCTTCTCCGGCCCGGACCGCGCATCGTCACCGGGCCTACCGCTTTCGCCTGCCGCACTGCCGGATTCGCCTGCGACCCTGCCGGATTCGACCGCCTCGGTATCCGGCACGCCGAGATACGCAGCGATCACGGCCGGGTTCTCCCTGATATCCGCTGGCAGGCCGTCGGCGATCTTGCGGCCGAACTCCAGCACCACGATCCGGTCGGTCACGCCCATGACCAGCCGCATGTCGTGCTCGATCAGCAGCACCGTGAACCCGTCGTCGCGGATCTTGCGGATCAGGTCCATGAGCGCGGACTTCTCGCTCGGGTTGAACCCGGCCGCCGGCTCGTCCAGGCACAGCAGCTTCGGCTCGGTGGCCAGCGCGCGGGCGATCTCCAGGCGACGCTGGTCGCCGTAGGAGAGGTTGCGCGCCTTCTCCACCGCTCGCGGCGCGATGCCGACGAACTCCAGCAACGCCATACCGCGTTCGATGGCGTCGCGTTCCTCGCGCCGATGCCGCGGCGTCCGGAACACCGCACCCGGCACCGAGGTCTTGTGCCGCGCGTCGGTGCCGACCACCACGTTCTCCAGCGCGGTCATCTCACCGAAGAGACGTACGTTCTGGAACGTGCGCGCGATACCGAGACGGGTGATCGCATTGCGCTTGGTCTTCGTCAGGGGCTTCCCGTCGAAGTACACCAGCCCGGAGGCGGGCTGGTAGACACCGGTGATCGCGTTGAAGCAGGTGGTCTTGCCCGCGCCGTTGGGACCGATGAGGCCGAGGATCTCGCCGCGACGGATCTCGAAACTCACGTCGTCCAGGGCGGTGAGACCGCCGAACTTCACCGTCAGGCCCTCGGTGCGCAACAGCGGTTCGCCCACCGCGGTCTCGATGAGCCGATGTGGCGCAACGACTTCCGCGACCGTGTCGGAGTCGGCGAGATCCGGGATCACCGCGGTCACATCGACCGTGCCCGCACTCTGGACCTCCGGTGCGGGCGCATAGCCCGCCGCCATGTCCTCGTTGTCGAACAGCGCGTCGCCCGCGCCGGGCCCGGTCATCGTCCCACTCCGATCGGCTCGCGCACGGCCGGTCTGCGCACGGCCTGATACACCTGCCTGCCGTAGGTGAGCAGCTTCTGCCGCACCGGGAACAGACCCTGCGGACGCAGAATCATCATCACCACCAACGCGATACCGAAATACAGATACTTGAGGTCACCCAGCGATTGCGCGCCGCCCTTGCGGAACAGCAACACGCTGCCGAGCAGCAGCAGCGCCAGCACGCCGCTGGCCACCATGCCCGTGATCACCCCGCGGCGCGGCCACGCGCCCAGCCGGTCGGCCCACAGCCGCCAGACGACGATCAGCGCGACGAATACCGCGACGTCGATCGCCAGCAGGACGTACCCGGTCGACTCGTTGCTCACCAGGTTCACCGATTGCAGGCGCGCGGGCAGATAGGCGATGACGAACGCGCCGAAGATCACGCCGAGCTTGTTGCCCTGACCACCGATGACCACCGCGCACAGGAACAGCATCGAGTTGATGATGTTGAACCCGGTGGGGTTGATGAACTGCACCTGTCCGGCGTAGATCGCGCCGGACATGCCGCCGACCGCGGCGCCGATCATGAACGCCCACAGCTTGAACTTGAACGTCGGCACACCCATGATCTCGGCTGCGTCTTCGTCCTCGCGGATGGCCACCCAGGCGCGGCCGACCCGGCTGCGCTCCAGATTGCCGACCACCAGCAGCACGAGCACCACCAGCGCCATGCCGAACCAGTACCAGTAGGTGCCGTAGCTGGCGCGGTCGAGGAGGTTCACCGCGTCCGGGTCGCCGCTGTTGCCGCCCGAGAACACGCCCTCCGGCCTGCTCTCGGACTCGCCGACATGCGGATACGCCACACCCGACAGACCGAGGCTGCCGTTGGTCAGCTCGGTGAGGTTCTCCGCCAGCAACCGGACGATCTCACCGAACCCGAGCGTCACGATTGCCAGGTAGTCACCACGCAGACGCAGCGTCGGCGAACCGAGGATCAAGCCGGAGACGGCGGTCACCGCCACCGCGAGCGGCAGGCAGGCCAGCCACGCCCACTTCGGATCCAGCCAGCCGCCGTCGGTCTGGTTCCACGGGCTGTTGGGACTGGTGAGCAGGCCGACGGTGTACGCCCCGACGGCGTAGAACCCGACGTAGCCGAGGTCGAGCAGGCCCGCCTGCCCGACCACCACGTTGAGGCCGATCGCCAGCAGCGCGTACATCGCCACCTGCGCCATCACCAGGCCGAAGTTGTAAGAGGGTGTGTTCAGCAGCGGCGGAGGGAACAGCGGCAGCAGCGCCAGCAGGAGGAGAATCGGGACGCCGACGCCCCACTGCGCGGGCCTGCTCAGGCCGTCCCACCAGGTGCGGATCGCGTCGCCGAGGCCGTGGCGCGCGGTGTCCGGCGCGGGCCCCGCCGTCTTGGTCGTGTCGGTCATGCGCGTGCCCTTCCGAGACTCTCGCCGAGGATGCCGGTCGGGCGAACCATCAGCACAAGAACCAGCACCACGAACGCGACCACGTCGCGCCATTCGGTGCCGAACAGGATCTGGCCGTACTGCTCCACCACACCGAGCAGCAGGCCGCCGAGCAGGGCGCCGCGCAGATTGCCGATGCCACCCAGCACCGCGGCGCTGAACGCCTTGATGCCGAGGATGAATCCGCCGGAGTAGATGATCCCGTTCGGGATCTTGAGCGTGTACAGCATCGCCGCCGCGCCCGCGAGCACGCCGCCGATGAGGAAGGTGAGCATGATGACCCGCTCCCGCGACACACCCATCAGGGTCGCGGTGTCCGGGTCCTGGGCCACGGCCCGGATGCCGCGGCCGAACTTGGTCTGGTTGATCAGGACCTCGGTGACGATCGCCAGCACCACCGCGGCGACCACGATGAGCAGCATGATGTTGGTGACGTCCGCGCCGCCGAAACTGAACTGCACGGTGGGCTCGACGAGCCGGATCGCCTGCTGCGCGTTGGTGCCGCCGAGGTCGGAGCGGATCTTCGGCAGCACGAAGTGCACCAGTTCCTGGAGCACGAACGACATGCCGATCGCGGTGATCAGAAAGGCCAGCGGCTTCGCGCCCCGCTTACGCAGCGGCCGATAGGCCGCCCGTTCCAATCCGACCGCCGCACCGCCGGATACCAGCATGCCCACGACCATCGCCAACCCGAGATAGACGACGGTGAGCACGACACCCTGGGTGTAGACATCGGGACTCGCGACGAATCCGAAGATCATCAACCCGATCAATTGCCCGAACAAGCCGAGCATGAAGATTTCCGAATGGGCGAAATTGATCAGGCGCAATACGCCGTAGACCAACGTATAACCCACGGCGACCAAGGCATAGATGGCGCCATAGGTCACTCCGTCGACGGTCAGTCGCCAGAAACTATCGATCAACCCCTCGTAGTTGAAGTCGATCGAGCCGCCGAGGAGTTGTGCCCCACCGGCCAATGCCATTGATTTCATTTATTTCTTGCCCTCATCCATTCGCCCGCCGAACAACGGCACGTACGGGGGTTCGCGCGGACCCCCGTACGTGCCGTTCGTCCGAGTCCCAGAGCTACTTGACCTCGTACACCCAGATCAGCGCGTTCGACAGCTCACCGTTCGGATTCCACTTGTACTGACGCGCGAGGCCGGCACCGTCGTACGTCCGCACATATTCGAGTAGATCCGAGCGGGTCACCTTACCGCCGTCGATGCCCTTGGCCAAGATGGCGGCCAGGTCGTACGCCTCGACCGAATAGACACCGGGCGCCTGACCGTTGAGTGCCTCGTAGTCCTTGGCGAACTTCTCCGGGGCCGGACCGCACGGGCACGACAGCTTCGCGCCCTTGGCCGCGCTGCCCGCCTGCGCGACGAACTGCGGGTCGTTGGTGCCGTCGGCGGACACGAAGACCGCCTTCACGCCACCGGACTTCAGCTGCTGGGCCAGCGGCGCGGCCTCGGAGTAGTAGCCGGAGTAGAAGATGGCGTCCGGATTCGCGCCCGCCACCTTGGTGACCGTCGCGGAGAAGTCCTTGTCGCCCTTCTTGATGCTGGCGGCGCAGGCCGGATCGGCCGCGGCGCCCAAGCCCTCGGTGATCGACTTCGCCAGGCCGGTGCCGTAGTCGGTGTTGTCCTGGATGACGCAGACCTTCTTGTAGCCCGCGGTGTTGACCAGGTACTTCGCCACGGACGGGCCCTGCACGTCGTCGTTGGCCAGGCCGCGGAAGAAGGTGGTCCAGCCGTTCTGGGTCAGCGTCGCGTTGGTGGCCGAGGAGGTGACCGAGACCAGGCCCGCGTCGCTGAGTATCTTGCCGGTCGCCTTCGTCTCACCGGAGAACGCGGGGCCGACCAGGCCGATGATCGACCTGTCGTTGACGATCTGCGGGATCACCTGGGTGGCCTTCTGCGGGTCACCCTCGGTGTCGAACTGCTTCAGCTCGATCTTGCAGCCGGGGTTGGCCTTGTTGTGCTGGTCCAGGGCGAGCTTGACGCCGTTGACGATATTGATGCCGAGCGCGGCGTCCGGACCGGTCAGCGCGCCCGCCATAGCGATGGACGTACCCGGCGCGCAGGTCGCCTTGCCGTCGCCCGCGGGATCGGCCGCGGCGGCGGCATCCGCCTTCGGCACCTCCTTGCCCTGCTGGTCGACCTGCAAAACCGGCTGGATGGACAGGCCACCCGCGCCATTGGTGCCCGAGGAATCCGAACCGCTGCTGGTGGATTTGTCGCTACAACCCGTCAGCACCAGCGCGGCGGCAGCGCCGACGGCCAAAACACCTCGCGTCGATCGACTGCGCCATGTCGAACTAAGCACGATTCACCTCATCTAAGTTCTGTGCTCCCCCGGGGTCGCCGAGGAGGCCGACCACGTCAGCCCGGTCAGAACATAGCGTCGGTACGTTAGTTCCGCATCACATTCGGATCATGCGCGCGACATTGTGTCGAATTCTTGTTCACGATCGCGTTTCGACCGCGTAAATTTTCCCGCCGCGCGCGCACCGATGTCACTTCGGCGTCAGGTTCTCCAACACGACTTCCGCGACCGCCTTCATGGTCGTGCGCCGATCCATTGCCGTGCGCTGAATCCACTTGAACGCCTGCGGCTCCGAAAGGCCTTGAGTCTGCATCAGCACACCCTTGGCGCGCTCGACCAGCTTCCGTGTCTCCAGCCGATCGGCCAGATTCGCCACCTCGCTCTCCAGCGCGGTGATCTCATGGAAGCGGCTGGCCGCCAATTCGATGGCCGGCACCAGGTCCGATTTGGTGAACGGCTTCACCAGGTAGGCCATCGCACCCGCGTCCCGCGCCCGCTCCACCAGATCACGCTGGCTGAACGCGGTCAGAATCACCACGGGCGCAACACGTTTGGACGCGATCTCCGCCGCCGCGTCGATCCCGTCCCGGCGCGGCATCTTCACATCCATGATGACCAGATCCGGCCGGTGCTCCACCGCGAGATCGACCGCCTGCTGCCCGTCGCCCGCCTCGCCGACCACCTGATAGCCCTCTTCGGTCAGCATCTCGACCAGATCCATGCGAATGAGCGCCTCGTCCTCGGCGACGACGACCCGCTTCGCCCCGGCGTCCCGCTTGGTGCCGGCGCCCCCAGCTGCTGTGCTCATAGGTAGACCCCTCTGGTTCCGATGCCCTTGACCCGACACGCCGAAAATAGGCCGCGATCGCACGGACGACCACCGCACCCCATCAGGCTGCCGAGTGATGTAAAGAGTACCTTTCACTTCGGCATAGAACGCATATACCCTGCGCAAACCGCGCGGTCGGGGCACCGAGACCAACCCATTCGCTTCCACGGCACCCCACCCGCTATAGTTTCCACCCGGTGCGCCGAGTTGGCGGAACTGGCAGACGCGACGGTCTCAAAAACCGTTGTCCGAAAGGACGTGTGGGTTCGAGTCCCACACTCGGCACTCGCTCCCTAGGTGAGCCCTGTTCGCGGAGGGCGCTCACTGGTGGGGAGTTCGTCGTTTTTCTGGGGGTGCAACCCCCAGACCCCGCTCGGCGGGGCTGCGCCCCCCGAACCCCCATGTGGGTAGTTGCGTTGGGTGGAAGCGTCTCGTCTGGTAGTTGGTGTGATCCGGTGTTACGGCCAGCAGTTGTCAGCAACAACCAGAAGCTGCCTTCGTCTGCGGAGAGCGCTCACCGGACGGGGGTCGTTGCATCTTCTGAGCGGTGAGACTTCCGGCCTTCCTCGGCGGGTCTTTCCTACCTCGTGCGTGTGGTTGCGTTGCGGAAGGGTCTGTCTGGTCATAGGCGCGATCCGGTGTTGCGGTCAGCTGTAGTTACCAGAAATTGGCAGCTGTCTTCGGCAGTCTGTGGGTGCAACCCCGGGCTCCGGTTTCGATCTGGGTGCATCTTCGGAACGGTGGGGGGTTGCCGCGTCCTGCGCGTGAGTCGGCGGGGCGACTCTTCCGTGTTGCGGTCGGCGAATGTTACGGGCGGTCGCGAGTTGCGTTCATAGATTTCGCGCGGGGTATGTGGTTCCGTTGGTTTGTGCTATGGAGCGGGTGGCGGCGGGATGACAGAAGGTCCTGCGCGACTCGGCCTGCACCGGCTTCGGCGCGAGGCCTAGGCTTCGGGCGCGGCGACATCGACGCCATGGACCCCGCGACCGGGCTCGCGCGGTTCGCGCCCGTGGCCCACCCTCGGACGGAGGTTCACCACCGCGCCCGCGTCGAGGACAGCCCGCCGAGTTGAAGCCCGTCGCACCCGAATCCACTTACCGCGACGGCGAATTCGAGCAGTCTGGGCAGCCTGTCATATCACGAAGCAATCACAATGCAGCGTTTCGCTGCGGGTGCCACGGGGTACATCAAGTGTGGGGAATCAGACCGCACCACCCGCGGAAGTGACGTACGTCGCAGGCCAGAGCGGAAAAAGCGGCGAGCTTCGTGTACGGCGCGCTACGAACAGATGAATATGTTGTTCCCACACCTGGGACTACCACATCGGGGCGTTCTGGTACCCTCCGCGCGGATTATCGTGTTTGTATGCACGTCCTGTTCGTCTGCAACGGCAACGTTTGCCGGTCGGTAATCGCCGAGCGGCTCACCCGCGCCTTGGCGGCCGAGCACGCTCTGCCCCACCTCACCACCGAAAGCGCGGGAACCCGTGCGCTGGTGGGATTTCCGGTCGAACCGCTCGCCGCGCAGACCATCGCGGGGCTCGGCGCCGACCCGGCCAACTTCCGGGCCCGGCGCCTGAAGCCGGAGATGATCGACAAAGCCGACTTGGTCCTCGCGATGACCGAGCAGATCCGCGACCAAGCGATCGAAATGGCCTTCGGCGCTCGGCCGCGCACTTTCACGCTGCTGGAAGCCAGCCGCATCGCCCACGTCACCGGGGCACGCACAGTCGCCGAACTGCATGCCGCGCGCAACGATCTCGCACTGGTCGGCCGGGAGAACATCGCCGACCCGGTCGGGTTGTCGGCCCAGGCGTTCTGCGAGATCGGTGACCGCATCGCCGAGGCGCTCGTGCCGCTGCTGCTGGCGCTCGCGCCGCACGAGCAGCCCCGCACGCAGGACGACGAGCGCACCGGACTGGTGATCCGTCCCGGCGCGGCACGCGCGCCGCTGGCGACCTTCCTCGCCGCCCAGCGCGCGCGATAACACGCCACCACACGGAAGCGGCTCGGGCAGCGTCGAATACCCGGCCGACCCGCCTGTCACGAGTCGGCTATGTCCATTCCGGGCCTGGACGGTTTACACTCCCGCGGACAACACTCTCCGCCGTTGCTGCTTCGACACAGGACAGGAATCAGACATGCCGAAGCGAATTTCGGATGTTTCGCTCCATGTTTATGTGACACCGGAAGCTCTGGAACGCGTCGTCGAGACCGTGCGCGAGGTGGTGGACGACTATCTCACCGACTGCGACGTGTTCGCCTGGCGCTTCACCTTGCCGGTCGATACCGACGACCCGGCGCATGCGACGCTGGCGAGCCACTGCGCGACGAACCGGCTCGACGACGCACCGGAAAACCGCCGCACCTACGAAATCGCGCTCAGCCTCGTCGGGGCGCCGGACCAGCTGACCGACGACGACGTGGCCACGCTGGAACGGCAACTGCTGTGCGGTGTCTCCGGACTCGCGCGAACCGAGCCGGGACGGCAAATCCCGGTCTCGATCCGCGCCTCGCAGCGCACCGACGTCGATCTCGACATCGATCGCGACCGCGAACTGCTGTAGAGCGGGTCGGTGGACCCGGGCCCGGAGTGAAGGCGGAGGTACGCCTAGCCCCGCTGACGCGAGGGGAAGTGGCGGATTAGCCCCTCCTGCACCGTGGTGGCCAGTAGGTCTCCACTGCGGGAGTAGAACCGTCCGGTCGCCAGGCCACGGGAGCCCGCTGCCACCGGCGACTCGGTGGCGTACAGCGCCCACTCGTCGAAACGGAACGGGCGGTGGAACCAGATCGAGTGGTTGACCGTGGCCGCCACGATCCGGTCCAGGCCCCACGACAGCCCGTGGGTGGTGATGATCGAGTCCAGCACCGTGGTGTCGGACGAATAGCCCAGCATCGCCACGTGGATCAGCGGGTCGTCGGGCAGCCTGCCGTCCGCGCGCATCCACACCCGATTGTGGTTGAGCCGCTCCCCCGTGCCCTTGAGAATCCAGGCCGGGTCGTTGGTGTAGCGCATATCGATCGGATGCGGCGCGTTGACGAACATCTCCAGCTTGTCCTCCAAGCCTTCGAAGCTCTCCTCCACGCGAGGCAGCGTCTCCGGATCGGGCACCTCCGGCTGGGCGTGCGCGTGCTCGAGCCCCTTGCCCCAATCCTGGAACGCGGCGAGCATCACGAACAGCTCCTGGCCGTCCTGAGTGGCGGTGACCGTGCGGTTGGCGAACGCGCGGCCGTCGCGATGGCGGTCCACCCGGTATTCGATCGGCTTCTTCACATCCCCGCCGCGCACGAAATGCGCGTTCACCGCGTGCACCGGACGGTCACCGACCGTCCGTCCCGCCGCGATGATGGCCTGCGAGACGAGCTGACCCCCGAAGGTCCGGCTCCACACCTTCTCCGGGTGCTGGCCGACGAAGACGTCCTCGTCCATCTGTTCCAGATCGAGCAGGCCGAGCAGCACGTCCAAGTCGGAGCGCCGTGTGGGCGGCTCCTCGACGATGACGGGACTGCCTAGGGAAGCACTCACTAATGGTCCTCCTCGCCGATGCGGTGCACGTGGATCAGATTGGTGGAGCCTACGGTGCCGGGCGGCGATCCCGCCACGATGACCACCAGATCACCCTTCTGGTATCGGTCCATCGACAGAAGTGCTACATCCACCTGGTGGATCATCGCATCGGTGCTGTTCACGGTCGGCACGATGAAGGTTTCCGTGCCCCAGGTCAGTGCCAGCTGGCTGCGCACCTCCGGCAGCGGCGTGAACGCCAGCAGCGGCAGCGGAGTGTGCAACCTGGCCAGGCGGCGCACCGTGTCACCCGACTGGGTGAACGCCACCAGCGCCTTGGCGTTGAGCCGCTCGCCGATGTCCCGGGCGGCGTAGGAGATCACACCGCGCTTGGTACGGGGCACGTGCGTCAGCGGGGGGACCCGGGTCGACTCGGTTTCCACCGCGTGCACGATGCGCGCCATCGTGCGCACCGTCTCGATCGGGTACTTGCCCACCGAGGTCTCACCCGACAGCATCACCGCGTCGGCGCCGTCGAGCACCGCGTTGGCCACGTCCGAGGCCTCGGCGCGGGTCGGGCGGGAGTTGTCGATCATCGACTCCAGCATCTGGGTGGCGACGATGACCGGCTTGGCGTTCTCCCTGGCCATCTGGATGGCGCGCTTCTGCACGATCGGCACCTGCTCCAGCGGCAGCTCCACGCCGAGATCGCCGCGGGCGACCATCACCGCGTCGAAGGCGAGAACCACGGCCTCCAGGTTGTCGATCGCCTCCGGCTTCTCCAATTTGCCGATCACCGGCACCCGGCGGCCGACACGATCCATCACGTCGTGCACCAGCTCGACATCGGAAGGGGACCGCACGAACGACAGCGCGATGAAGTCGACGCCGAGCTTCAGCGCGAACTCCAGGTCCTCGATGTCCTTCTCCGACAGCGCGGGCACCGACACGTCCATGCCCGGCAGCGAGACGCCTTTGTTGTTGGAGACCGGGCCGCCCTCGGTGACCCGGCAGACCACGTCGTTGCCGTCGACGCGGGTGACGACCAGGCCCACCTTGCCGTCGTCGACCAAGAGGCGGTCGCCGGCCTTGGCGTCTTGGGCCAGTTCCTTGTAGGTCGTGGACACCCGGTCGTGGGTCCCGTCGATGTCGTCGACGGTGATGCGGACCTCTTCGCCCGTCGCCCAGACGGTCTTTCCCTCCAGGAAGCGGCCGAGGCGGATCTTGGGACCCTGGAGGTCGGCGAGAATGCCGACGGCTCGGCCGAGGTGGTCGGCGGCCTGACGCACCTTCTTGTAGTTCTCGGCATGGTCCACGTGCTCGCCGTGGCTGAAGTTCAGCCGCGCTACGTCCATACCGCTCTCGACGAGTTCGCGGATACGGTCCTCGGTGGCAGTGGCCGGGCCGAGCGTGCACACAATCTTCGTCCGTCGCATCACGGGTAGAGCCTAGTCCTGCTGGGTGTACAGGTCTCGCCGTGGCCACGGTGAAACCTTGGTGAAAAATATGAACGACGGCTCGATAGCCGGTACAAACGGATACTCAGCGCGCGACATGCCGGGCCAACCTCGTTTCCAGCCGGGTCTGCGCGAATCCGAGGATCAGGCAGATGCCCCAGTAGTACAGCGCCGCGACCCGCCGAGGTCTCCACAGGCTGTCACCGCACGTCCTGCGGCGAGGATGTTCTGCGCGGCGTTTACATCCGCGTTCGCGCGATATCCGCAACTGGTGCACCGGTACACCGCTTGGCTCTCACGGCTCACTGGGTCCACACTGCGGCAGCGCGAACACGTCTGCGACGTATACGCGGCCGGAACCTTCACAATCCGGGTGCCCGTGTACCAGGCCACGTTGGCCAGCGCCAGCTCGAACCGATACCAGCCCTTGCCGAGGATGGCTCGGTTCAACCCCGCTTTCTGGGCGACGCCGCGACCGGGCTCAGAGACGGTTCCCTTCGCGCTGGCCGTCATGTTCGTGATGGCGAGGTGTTCCAGCACGACCAGGCCGTGGCGGGTGGCGAGCCGGTTGGCGACCTGGGCGGCGAAGTCAGCGCGCCGATCCGTTTCCCGCCGCTTCAACCTCCGCATCGCCGCAATGGTCTTGCGCCGCTTACCACTGTGCTTCTGCTGCCGCGCGAGCTTCTGCTGCAACCTGCGGTAGCGCGTGCGCTCACCGGGTGTGGTGAATGCGCGGTCGTGCATGCTGCCGTCGGAGCAGGCCACAGCGACCGCGACACCCCGATCCACTCCCACCACGCTCGCGCTCGCATGCTGTTCGGGTGTCTGCTTGCCGTCCTCGACCAGGAACGACACGTACCAGTGCACGCCCTCGCGCGACACCGTGGCCGACCGGACGCAGCCGCCGAGGGGGCGGGACCAGCGGAACCGCACCCACCCCAGTTTCGGCAGCTTCGCCCTGCCCCATCGGCGACCGAGCCGCTCGACGGGGATCTTGTTGCCTTCGGGGAACCGGAACGACGGCCGCCACCACCGCGCGGACCGCCATCGAACCTTCCAGGTGCCGCGTTCCCGACAGGCCCGGTCCAAGTCCATCAGGGTTTGCTGCAGGCAATGCGCGGGAGCGTCGGTCAACCACGGATGCTCGATCTTCGCGGCGGCGAGTTGCCCGGCCTGCTCGCGGTAGTTGATCCAGGCGTCCCGGCGCCGATACTCCCGCCGCTGCTCCAACCCGATGTTCCACACCGCACGGCAAGTGTCACCGATCAGTTCGGCGTACTGCGCTTGAGTCTCATTGAGGGACAAGCGATAACGGCGGCCGGTCAGCACATCCCGAACTCTAACGCAAGGAACCGACAACCACGGACTTGATGCGCTACCGGAAAGACCGGGTGTGCACGCACGATTCTCCGATTGGAATCGCCGCTGCGGCAAGCTGGGCGATCCGCAGCAAATGGTCGCAGGCCAGCGAGTGACCTTGACCAGCGAGATCAGTCTCTTGGACAGGATCGGCACGGCGATCCGGTCGGCATGCGGAAGGATTGTGCTCATTGCTTTCGCCCGGCGTACACAGGGAGGCGGACAACCTGCGCCCGCCTCCCTGTGCCGGTGCGATCGCGATCAGTCGCGCAGCGGGCGACCTTGGGGATCGGGGACCTTGCCGACGATGATCATGATGCCGTCGATGAGACCCCAGATGCCGCCGATGCCGCAGGTGAAGATCGTGACCACCAACTGGGCGATGCCGAGCCCGGTGTAGCCGAGATAGAAGCGCCCGACGCCGAAACTACCGAGGAAGATCTGCAGCAGACCCGCGATCAGCTTCTGCTTCTCCGACAGCGGCACGCCGAAGGGGTCGCGGCCCCACGGCGCCTCCGGGTCGTTCGGGTTGTAGCCCTGCGGCACACCCGGGTACGGCGCGGGCGGGTAACCGCCCGGCTGCTGGCCGTAGGGGTCGACGGGCTGGCCGTACTGCGGCTGGCCGTAGGGGGCCGATGGCGGGCCGTACTGCGGCGGGCTCTGCGCCTCCAGCGGCTTGGTCAGATCCGGACCCGTACCGGGCGGGCCGTACTGCGGGCCCGTGGAACCCGGAATCTGCTGGTTAGGGTCGGTCACTCATGTCCTCCTCATTAGTGCGGGCACCCTCTACTCGGCCCCCGTCATTGCTGGACCGCCGATTTGCCGCTCGCGACGATCACGAGACATTGTCACCGGGATCGACCGGGTTGTCGCCCCCGATGTTCTCGGCCCTGCGAGGAGTTATCGCCGTGTGTCGCCGATTCGTTGCCGTGGAGGAGAACCGGCGCAGGCGGCAGCGGGTCGGCGGGCGCGCCGAATCCACTGCGCCGCCCGCACCGGATGGCACGAATCAGCTCTTGTCCGAACCCGCCTTCTCCGAACCGGTCTCAGCGGACTCGCCACCGGACGTCTCCGGATCGGACTCGCGGTCGGACGTCTCCTCGGCGGCCGCATCGGTCGCGGTCTGCTCGGATGCGGCGACCGAAGGCTTCTCGGCCGACGCCGTACCCGCGGCGCGCAACGCGCGCAACTGCCACGGCCACGGACGAGGACTCGCGCCGGGCTGCAACTGCTCGGGCGTCTCGCGGCCCTTGGTGGCGAACACGAAGTAAGCGATCGCGCCCAGGAACACCACGGCGGAGGTGAACGAGTTGATCCGGATGCCCGCGATCTGGGTCGCCTCGTCGGCGCGCATCAGCTCGATGAAGAACCGCCCGAAGCAGTAGCCGGCGACGTACAGCGCGAACAGGCGTCCGTGCCCGATCCGGAAGCGCCGGTCCACGTACACCAGCAGCACGACGACGAGCAGGTTCCAGATCAGCTCGTACAGGAAGGTGGGATGCACGATCTTGTCGACCACGCCGGTGGAGACGCCATTCATCATGTCCAGCTGACCCTCGTCGCCGACCCGGCGGAAGATCTGCAAACCCCACGGCACGTCGGTCTCGCGGCCGTACAGCTCCTGGTTGAAATAGTTGCCGAGCCTGCCGATGGCCTGGGCGAGCAGGATCGGCGGTGCGACCGCGTCACCCAGCGCGGGCAACGGGATGCGGTACACCCGGCAGCCGATCCACGCGCCGATGCCGCCCAGCAGCACCGCGCCCCAGATGCCGAGTCCACCTTGGTAGATCTTCAGCGCGTCGACCGGGTTGCCGTCCGCACCGAAGTACTTCTGCCAGTCGGTGGCCACGTGGTAGAGCCTGCCGCCGACCAGACCGAACGGCACCGCGAACATCGCGACATCCAGGATCGCGCCGGGCTGGCCGCCGCGCGCGCGCCAGCGCCGTTCACCCCACCAGATCGCGACGACGATGCCGAGAATGATGCACAAGGCGTACGCCCGTAACGGGAAGGGCCCGATCTGCCACACGCCCTGCGCGGGGCTGGGAATGTAGGCCAGCACGTCGCTGTTGGCCACGACACTGTCTGCCAGGACTCGTAAGGTCACGGTCGCCACCGTAGCGGAGTGCGCTTCAGCCGCAAGCTCCACGGTCGGGCGTCGCCCGATCCGCTGGCATCCGGTTGCTCAGCACCGCGGCGTCAGATGGACCTCACGGCCTATGAGTCAACTCACGAACGCGATCGGTGAACGGACACCGGCCGCGAGTTCGGCGGTGAGTCGCCGCACTGGGTCCAGCCCGGCCGCGGCCGCGGTGACCAGCGCCGAGCCGACGATCACACCGTCGGCGTAGCCCGCGATTTCGGCGGCCTGTTCCCCCGAGCGCACGCCGAGCCCGACGCCGATCGGGATGTCGGAGTGGGCCCGGATGCGCGCGCACAGCGCGGGCGCGGCCGAGGAGACCACGTCGCGAGCGCCGGTGACGCCCATGGTCGAGGCCGCGTACACGAAGCCGCGGCTGGCCTCGAGCGTCTTCACCAGGCGCTCCTCGGTGGACGACGGCGCGACCAGGAAGATGCGGTCCAGATTGTGCGTGGACGAGGCGACGAACCAATCGTCGGCCTCCTCCGGGATCAGGTTGGGAGTGATGATGCCCGACCCGCCTGCGGCGGCCAGATCGCGTGCGAAGCGATCGACGCCGTACTTGAGCACCGGATTCCAGTAGCTCATCACCACGGCCTTGCCGCCGGCGGCGGTGATGGCCTCGACGACGGAGAACACGTCACGCACTCGCACGCCGCCACGCAGCGCCTGCTCGGCGGCGGCCTGGATGGTCGGGCCGTCCATCACGGGATCGGAGTAGGCGACGCCGACTTCGATGATGTCGCAGCCGGATTCGACCATCGCGCGCACGACCTCGATCGAACCGGCGAGGTCGGGGAAACCGGCGGGCAGATAGCCGATCAGCGCGGCGCGGCCTTCGGCGCGGCAGGCGGCGAAAGTGTTCGCCAGACGAGACTGCTGACTCACGACTGCGCCTCGCCTGCGCTCGGGCTGCTCACGACTGCACCTCGCTGGCGCTCGCTCACTGGTCCGCCTCCTCGGTCTCGGCGTCGAACAGCCCGAACCACCGCGCTGCCGTGTCCATGTCCTTGTCACCCCGGCCGGAGAGATTCACCAGGATGATCGCGCCGGGACCGAGTTCCTTGCCCAGTTGTACCGCGCCCGCGACCGCATGCGCCGACTCGATCGCCGGGATGATGCCCTCGCTGCGGCTGAGCAGCAACAGCGCGTCCATCGCCTCGGTGTCGGTGATCGGCCGGTACTCGGCGCGGCCGATGTCCTTCAGATAGGCGTGTTCGGGACCGACGCCGGGGTAGTCCAGACCCGCCGAGATCGAGTGCGACTCGATGGTCTGGCCGTCCTCGTCCTGCAACAGGTAGGAGTACGCGCCCTGGAAGGCGCCCGGCGTTCCGCCGGTGAAAGTGGCCGCGTGCCGCCCGGTGTCGACGCCGTCACCGGCCGCCTCGTAGCCGATCAACCGGACGTCGGCGTCGTCGAGGAACGCGTGGAAGATGCCGATGGCGTTGGAGCCGCCGCCGACGCAGGCGACGACCGCGTCGGGCAACCGGCCGGTCGAAGCCTGCACCTGGGCGCGGGCCTCCATGCCGACGATGCGCTGGAAATCGCGCACGAGCATCGGGAACGGGTGCGGGCCCGCGGCGGTGCCGAAGCAGTAGTAAGTGTCGTCGGCGTTGGTCACCCAGTCGCGCAGCGCCTCGTTGATGGCGTCCTTCAGGGTTTGCGAACCGGAGGTCACCGAGACCACCTCGGCGCCGAGCAGGCGCATGCGCGCGACGTTCAGCGCTTGGCGCGCGGTGTCGACCGCGCCCATGTAGATGATGCAGTCCAGGCCGAGCAGCGCGCAGGCGGTCGCCGTGGCCACGCCGTGCTGGCCCGCGCCGGTCTCGGCGATCACCCTGGTCTTGCCCATCCGCTTGGCCAGCAGGGCCTGGCCGAGCACATTGTTGATCTTGTGCGAGCCGGTGTGGTTCAGGTCTTCGCGCTTGAGCAGAATGCGCGCACCGCCCGCGTGCTCGGCCAGCCGCGTGCACTCGAACACCGGCGACGGGCGGCCGGTGTAATCGCGCTGCAGCCGGTCGAGTTCGTTGAGGAACGACCCGTCGAGCCGGGACTTCTCGTATTCGGCGGTGACCTCCTCGATCACCGCCATCAGTGCCTCGGGGACGTGCCTGCCGCCGTAGACACCGAAGTGCCCGCCCGCGTCCGGCTCGTGGCCGCTGCGCTGGGCGACGCCGTCACTGGCCTGGGGTAATGCCGCCACGCCCGTCACCGGCCCCGCCGCGCCGGCTTCGGGCAGGACGGGTGCGTCCCCGCGGTCACCAGCTCCGACACCGCGGCGCGCGGGTCCCCGCTGGTCACCAGGCCCTCGCCGACGAGAACGGCGTCCGCGCCCGCGCCCGCGTAGGCCAGCAGGTCGGCGGTGCCGCGGATGCCGGACTCGGCGATCCGGATGACCTCGGTGGGCAGGCCTGGCGCGATCCGGGCGAACACATCGCGATCGACCTCGAGCGTCTTGAGGTTGCGGGCGTTCACACCGATCACGGACGCGCCCGCCTCCAGCGCGCGGTCGGCCTCCTCCTCGGTGTGCACCTCGACCAGCGCCGTCATCCCCAGCGATTCGGTGCGGTCGATCAGCGAGGACAGCACGTCCTGCTCCAGCGCCGCGACGATGAGCAGGATGACGTCCGCGCCGTGCGCGCGGGCCTCGTGGATCTGGTACGGGCCGACGACGAAGTCCTTGCGCAGGATCGGGATGTTCACCGTGGCGCGGACCGCGTCCAAGTCGTCCAGCGACCCGTTGAAGCGGCGGCCCTCGGTGAGCACGCTGATGATCCGGGCGCCACCGTCCTCGTAGGCCTTGGCGAGGCTGGCCGGGTCGGGGATGTCCGCGAGCTCGCCCTTGGACGGACTGGCACGCTTGACCTCGGCGATCACGCCGATGCCGTCCTCGAGCAGCGCGGCACGGGCGTCCAGTGGCGCGGGTGCGGCGGCGGCGGCGGCCTTGACCGCCTGGAAGCCGAGAAGGGCTTCCCGAGCGGCCACATCCGCGCGGACCCCGTCGAGAATCGAGTCGAGTACCGTCATCTGGCTCGAATCCTTTCTGGGGAGACGGACTTGCTACCTGAGAATCCCCCCAGGCGCTGTCTCACCGATGCTGACAAAGAATAAATGGACCTACCGGGCGCGTTCGCGCCGGGGCTCGAGTTGGACCACGCGGAAGGGCTCGGCGCAAGGTGGTACCCGCCACACCCCGCACGCGGGGACAGTTCAGCGCGCACGTCGGCCCGCCTCGCCCGGGTCCGGATCATCCGGAGGTTCCTCGGTCGGGTCGGTACCGGCGTCCAGTGCGTCCCACAGCACACGCTCGGACACCTGCGGCTCGGATCCCCGCTCCGGCGACTGCGCGCGCCGCTGCGTGACCTCCGCCGTCGCGTCGGCGCGCCGGAAGACCGGATTGTCGTATTTGCCGGACAGCCGCGCCGTTTCCGCGGGCATCCGGGCCAACAGGATGCCCGCGCCGAAAGCGGCGATCGCGCCGAGCAGGGCGAGCACGGCAGGGAACCCCGACGTGGTCGCCTCCTGCACCTGCGCGCGGGCCGGGAGTTCGGCGAGCTTCGCGGCCCGTTCGGCGATCGTGCCGGAGCTGGTCAGCAGCGCGAAGGCAGGGACCGCGGCCACCGCGGCGACCAAGGCGACCAGCACGCCGACCACCCGGCGCAACCATCCCCTGGTGGCCAGCACGGCCGCGATCGAGGCGAGCAGCACCAGCGCCAGCGGTGTCAGAGCGCCGAACCACACCCCGCCGTCCAGATGATCCGTTCGTGGCTGGGTGAGCCCGTCGGAGGAGGTGAGCGTCACCCACGTCATCCGGGACGAGGCCCAGAGCGCGGCGGCGGCGACGGTCAGCAACACGACCGCACCGACCGGATACCTGCGGCGGGAATCGGCGTCGCCACGAGCCGATTCCGTGGACGCGACGGAATCGTCCAGCGCGGGAGCGGATTGCGGCTCTGCCGTGGCGCTCGCGTCCGGGGCTGGTTCCCGCGCCCGGCCCGCTACCTTCCCGACGTCGTCGGCCGCCGTCATCGCGGTTCGCCGATCCCCGCACTCGGTTCCGTACCGTAGGCCCGGACCGTTCCGGCTGCCGCGATGGCTTTCAGCACCGCCATCGCCTTGTTGCGCGATTCCACGTCCTCGTACTCCGGCTCGGAGTCCGCGACCACGCCGGCGCCCGCCTGCACGTAGGCCGTGCCGTCCTTGAGCAGCGCGGTGCGGATGGCGATCGCGGTGTCGGCGTCACCCGCGAAGTCCAGGTACCCGACGACGCCGCCGTAGATGCCGCGGCGGGTCGGCTCGAGTTCTTCGATCAGCTCCATGGCCCGCACCTTCGGCGCGCCGGACAGGGTGCCCGCCGGGAAGCAGGCCCGCACCGCGTCCAGCGCGATGCGCCCGGGCGCCAGCCGCCCCGACACCGTCGACACCAGGTGCATCACGTGGCTGTAGCGCTCGATGTGCCGGTACTCGGTAACCCGCACCGTGCCCGGTTCGCACACCCGGCCCAGGTCGTTGCGGCCGAGATCGACGAGCATCAGGTGCTCGGCGTTCTCCTTCTCGTCGGCGAGCAGGCCCTTCTCCAGCAGCAGGTCCTCCTCCTCGGTGACGCCGCGCCAGCGGGTGCCCGCGATCGGATGGGTGGTCGCCACACCGTCTTTCACGGTCACCAGCGATTCCGGGCTGGAGCCGACGATGGAGAACGCGGTGCCGCCGTCGCCGTCCGGGATGTGCAGCAGGTACATGTACGGGCTCGGGTTCGACGCGCGCAGCATGCGGTACAGGTCCAGCGGCGAACCGTCGTAGTCCATTTCGAAACGCTGCGACAGCACGACCTGGAACGCCTCGCCCGCCTCGATCTCCTTGACCAGGCGGCGCACTCCCGCGCCGAACTCCTCGCTGGTGCGCTTGCGGCGGTACCGCGGCTCCGGCTGGTCGAACACCGACACGGTGGAATCGGCGGGCGCGCCGAGCGCGGCGGTCATCCGGTCCAGCCTGGCCACCGCGTCGTCATAGGCTTCGTCCACCCGCTCGGCGGTGCCGTTCCAGTTGACCGCGTTGGCGATCAGCGTGATCGCGCCCTCGTGGTGGTCGAACGCGGCCAGGTCGGTGGCCAGGAGCAGCACCATCTCCGGCAGGGCCAGGTCGTCCACCGCCAGGTTCGGCAGCCGCTCGATCCTGCGCACCGCGTCGTAGCCGAGGTACCCGACCATGCC
Organism: Nocardia sp. NPDC051787; assembly: GCF_040681325.1. Classification (NCBI taxonomy): domain Bacteria; kingdom Bacillati; phylum Actinomycetota; class Actinomycetes; order Mycobacteriales; family Nocardiaceae; genus Nocardia; species Nocardia sp. NPDC051787. The sequence continues at coordinate 68,599 of NZ_JBFAYO010000010.1, read as the reverse complement.
GCCGGTCAGCGGAGGCAGTCCGGGAAGTCGCTCGGTGCGCAGCAGCTCCAGAGTCTCGCGCAGCGCGACCAGCGGGTCGCCGCCGGAGGGCGCGTCGGCCGGGATGTGACCGAGCCAGGCTGCCTCGCCGTCGACGACGGTGAGCGCGGAGGGGCTGCCCGCGCCGATGAACGACCAGCGCGACCACGAACGTCCGTTCTCCGCGGACTCGAACAGGAACGTGCCCGCCCGGTCGCCCGCCAGCTTGCGGTAGGCCGACAGCGGAGTTTCGGAGTCCGCCAGCACTTTTCGGGTCACCGGGACCACCCGGTGTTCCGCGGCCAGCAGATGGAACTGTTCGCGGGTCGTGGTGGTGGGAGTGGACGTGCCTGGCATGGGACACATCATCCCAGGCCGGGCCGACAAGCCGGTGAGCGGTGCCGGTGACACGGCCACGGAGGCGGCAAACCGGACACATCAGCTCGGTCGTCCAGTGCGGGAGTGTGGCGGCCCTCACTACGCTCGCGGACCAAGCGACCGGTAAGTTCTCGGGCATGCAGCCAGGACAGTTCGCCCCGCACTTCGAGCTTCCCGATCAGTCCGGCACGCCCCGCTCCCTCGACGCATTGCTGGCGGACGGCCCACTGGTCCTCTTCTTCTATCCCGCGGCCAACACCCCGGTGTGCACGGCCGAAGCCTGCCATTTCCGTGACCTGGCAGCCGAATTCGCCGCCGTCGGCGCCACCTGCGTCGGCGTCAGCACCGACGGGGTGGACACCCAGGCCGGGTTCGCCGAGAAACAGCACCTCGGCTATCCGCTGCTGTCCGACGCCGACGGCGCGGTGGCCGCGCGGTTCGGCGTGAAGCGGGGACTGCTTGGCAAACTGGCTCCGGTGAAGCGGCAGACCTTCGTCATCGACACCGACCGCGCCATCCGCAAGGTCATCACCGGCGAGCTGCGCGCGAACGTGCACGCCGACGAGGCCCTGGCGTACCTGCGCGCCAGGTAGCGCACGCGACGCACCGCATGCCCGCGGCCGCGTCCGCGCTGGTGGGCGGCATAACGGGCGCGGAAGTCCGTCCCGTAGCCCGCGCGCCGGGCCGAGCGGGGGCAAGGCAGCGGCATAGGCTTTCCGCATGACTTCGACCGAGGTTCAGCCCGGCGGTCGCAAACCCACGGCCACCGTCTGGCGCACACGGATCATTGTCGGCGCCGCGATCCTCGCTCTCTTCTTCCTCACCTATTTCGTCCTGGCCGCCTTCATCCCGCGATGGTGGGCCCAGCGGGTCGGGTCGATGGTGGGGGGCAGCTTCGCCAAGGGCATCGGCTGGGGCTTGTTCTATGGCGGATTGTGCACCGTCGTATCGCTTTTTCTGCTGCTTTTCGCGGTACTGGTCTGGCGCAGGAAGGCGGGCCGGTTCCTGGCTGGGGCGGCCGCGATCGTCGCGATCCTGGTCGCGATTCCCAACCTGATGACCCTCACCATCGTGCTGGGGAACAGCAGCGCCGCCCATGCGGGTGAGCGGATCCTGGACGTGGGCGCGCCCGCGTTCCGTGGCGCCGCGCTCGTCGGCGCGATCGTCGCCACATTGCTGCTGTTGCTCGCGGTCGGCCTGTTGCTGCTGCGTAAGTGGCGGCGCACGCACTCGCGCGCCGCGGTGGCCGCCGGCCCTGAGAAGGTGTGAGTGAACTCACGTCATTCGCGATCTTTAAGACGGTCGAGCGAAGTCGTGGCAAACTCATGGACGCGGGTGACTGTGCACATGCTCTTCCACAATCCCTAGGCCCACGACGCAACCACGTCACTTGGCTTGAAAGAAGGCACACAGTGACGAAGTGGCTCGATCCCGTCGAACAACGAGCTTGGCGCGCCATCGTGGCGCTGATGACGCGTCTACCAGCGGCATTGGATACCCAGCTGCAGCGTGAATCCGGCGTGACGCATTTCGAGTACTGGGTGTTGACGCTGCTGTCGGAAGAACCGGGGCACCGGCTCCAGATGAGTGAGCTTGCCCACAAAGCAAACGCATCGCTATCGCGCCTGTCGCACGTGGTGTCCAAGCTGGAGCGCATGGGTTGGGCCGAGCGTTCGGCGACCGCCGGGCGGCGCGGCGTGCACGCCGTGCTCACCGACGAGGGATACCTGAAGGTTGTCGAGGCCGCGCCCGGCTATGTGGACGCCGTGCGCCACCTGGTCTTCGACGGTTTGGACGACGGGCAGAAGGCCCAGCTCGCCGAACTGGGCGAGCTGCTGGCCGCGCGGCTCGCCGACCGGCTCGACCAATCCGGCGGGCTCACCTCGGTGAGCAAGGACGACGACCGCCCGTCGAGTGGGTAACCGCGCTCAGGATTGCGCGGCCAGCAGCACATCCGAGTCGAAGCAGGTGTGCGTGCCGGTGTGGCAGGCCGCGCCTTCCTGATCGACGACCAGCAGGATCGTGTCACCGTCACAGTCCAGCCGCACTTCGTGCACGTACTGGGTGTGGCCGGAGGTGTCCCCTTTGACCCAGTACTGCTGCCGCGAGCGCGAATAGTACGTCGCTCTGCGGGTTTGCAGCGTCCGCGCGAGCGCTTCGTCGTCCATCCACGCGACCATCAGCACGTCACCGGTGGCGCGTTCCTGCGCGACGGCCGACACCAGCCCGGCGTCGTTGCGCTTGAGACGGGCGGCGATGGCGGGATCCAGACTCATAGCACCGTTATAACAGTGCCGGTCTTCGGCCGACGCGCCCGCCATGCCTGCGGTTCAGCGCGCACGCCGACCGCTGGAGCTCGCCCAGCACCCGCCAGGTGCGCCACTGGTCCTCCGGGGTGGTCAAGTCGGTCTGCGAGAACACCACCTCCGTCGCACCCGCCGCGAAGTACTCCTCGACCCGCGCCGCGACCAGCTCCTCGTCGCCGATCACCACCAGATCCGCGGCGCGCGCCGCGCCGGACAGCTCGATGACGCGGGCATAGGACGGGATGTCATCGTAGAAGGCGGTCTGCGCCGCCGCGGCCGCGCGCGCGGCATCGACGTCGGCAGTGACCACATCGGGAACCAGAACCGCGATCCGCGGGCTCGGCCTACCTGCAGCTTCGGCCGCCGAGACGAGCGGCGCGACGATATGCTCGGCGATCGCCTGCGGCCCGACCAGGAAGGGGAGGGCGCCGTCGGCCAGCTCGCCGGTGACGCGCAACGCCTGCGGTCCCATGGCCGCCACCAGGATCGGCACGGGCGGTCGCGCCCCCGCGACCGCCGCGGGCAGCGGAGCGGCGGCGGTGAGCGTCTCGCCGTGGAAATCGACCGCGCCGGTGTGCACCACGGTACGCAGCGCGGTCAGGAATTCGCGCAGCCGGGTGATCGGCCGGTCGAAGGACCCGCCGAACGCCGCTTCGGCGAAGGACTTCGCCCCGAGACCGAGACCTAGGGTGAACCGGCCTCGCCGGTGGCCGCCTGCGCCGTCTGCGCCTGACTGGAGATCAGCAGCGGATGCCGTGCGGTGATCGGCACCGCGGAGGTCCCCACCACCAGCTCGGGCACCGCGCGGCCGACGATCCCGGCCAGCGTGATGGCGTCATGGGTGAACGTCTGACCGAACCACAGTGCGGACAATCCGGCGGCCGCCGCCGTGCCGCCCAGCGCGACCGCCGCGTCCACGGCGTTGCCGGTGGTGTCGAGGGCCAACGGGGACAGCGCGATTCCGATGCTCATACCCGATGCAACCGCGACCGCGCCACGCCCCTTCCGGCTCGGCGGATTTCCGCCGACCGCTACCGGACGACGATCTTCTCCGTCCGCATCGCATCCTTGACCTGGCCGATGGTCAGCTCGCCGAAGTGGAACACGCTGGCCGCGAGCACCGCGTCGGCGCCGGCGTGCACGGCCGGTGCGAAGTGCTCGACCGCGCCCGCGCCTCCGCTGGCGATCACCGGCACCGTGACCGCGGCCCGCACGGCGCGGATCATCGGCAGGTCGAAACCGACCTTGGTGCCGTCGGCGTCCATCGAGTTCAGCAGGATCTCACCGACTCCGAGTTCGGCGCCGCGCACCGCCCATTCGACGGCGTCGATGCCGGTTCCGCGTTTGCCGCCGTGTGTGGTGACCTCCCAGCCGGAAGGGGTGTCGGGCTGGCCGTCCGGGACGGTCCGCGCGTCCACCGAGAGCACGATGCATTGCGAACCGAACCGTTCGGACATCTCGCGCAGCACCTCGGGCCGCGCGATCGCGGCGGTGTTCACCGAGACCTTGTCGGCGCCGGCACGCAGCAGCCGGTCCACGTCCGCCACGGTGCGCACACCGCCGCCGACGGTGAGCGGGATGAAGATCTGCTCGGCGGTGCGGGTCACCACGTCGATCATGGTGCCGCGGTCGCCGGTCGAGGCGGTCACGTCGAGGAAGGTCAGTTCATCGGCGCCCTGCGCGTCGTACAGGGCGGCCAGCTCGACGGGATCGCCCGCGTCGCGGAGATTCTCGAACTTGACGCCCTTGACCACCCGCCCCGCGTCGACATCCAGACACGGAATCACACGTACGGCCAACGTCATTGCCTCACCCTTTCTCCCCGGCCGTCGGGTCGGCGACCGTGCAGATCATGTCGAGCAGTTCCTCGTGTACCCCCGGTGCGGCCGCCAGCACGGAGCCGGAGGCGATGGTCCACGGCCGGCCCGCCAGGTCGGTGACCACGCCGCCGGCCGCGCGCACCAGCGCGACGCCCGCCGCGTTATCCCAGGGATGGTGTCCGAAGACAATCGCGCCGCCGAGTACTCCGGAGGCGGTGAACGCCAGATCGATGCCGGTGGAGCCGTGCATGCGCACCCGCGAGGACAGCCTGCTCAGCGGGCCGAGCAGATCGAAGCGGAACTGTCCGGGGATGCGGCCGTGCGAGTCGACGTTGAATGCGCCGAATCCGATCATCGACTCGGCCAGCGCGCCCCGTGGCAGCGGGGGCAGCGGGCGGCCGTCCAGCAGCACCGGACCACCGGCCATGGCCGCGTATCGACGCCCGATCAGCGGCAGCCAGGTCAGGCCGAGCACCGGCTCGCCGTCGCGCACCAGCGCAAGGAGCATGCCCGAGAGCGGATGTCCGGACGAGTAGTTGAACGTGCCGTCGATGGGGTCGAGCACCCACGCGGTGCCGGAGGTGAGCTGCGGGCCGCCGAACTCCTCCCCGTGCACGTCGATGCCGGTGCGCCGGTGCAGCTCGGCGGAGATGGTGCGCTCCAGCTCCAAGTCGAGCGCGGTGGCGAAGTCGTTGCGGCCCTTGACGACCGCCCTCGGCGCACCGACACCCTCGACGAACCGCGAGCACACCGCGTCCAGGACCTCGCTCGCCTCCGCGAGCAGTGCCGACAGCGCCTGGGTCATCTCACCGCGGCCAGCGCCTCGGGCAGGGTGAACCGGCCTGCGTAGAGCGCCTTGCCGACGATCGCACCCTCGACGCCATCCGGCACCAGCTCGGCGATCGCGACCAGGTCGTCGATGGTGGAGACGCCGCCGGAGGCGATGACCGGCGCGTCGGTGGCCGCGCACACCTCGCGCAGCAGACTCAGGTTGGGGCCGGTGAGCGTGCCGTCCTTGGTCACGTCGGTCACCACGTAGCGTGAGCAGCCGTCGCGTTCCAGGCGTTCGAGCACCTCCCACAGGTCGCCGCCGTCGCTGACCCAGCCGCGGCCGCGCAGCCGGTGCTCACCGTCGACGATGCGCACGTCCAGGCCGATGGCGATGCGCTCGCCGTGGCGGGCGATGGCCTTCGCGCACCAGGTGGGGTCCTCCAGCGCCGCGGTGCCGAGGTTCACCCGGGCGCAGCCGGTGGCCAGCGCCGCCTCCAGGCTCTCGTCGTCGCGGATGCCGCCGGACAGTTCCACCTTGACGTCGAGCTCGCCGACGACGCCCGCGAGCAGCTCCCGGTTCGAGCCGCGCCCGAAGGCCGCGTCCAGGTCGACCAGATGCACCCATTCCGCGCCGGCCTCCTGCCAGGCCAGCGCCGCCTCACGCGGCGAACCGTAGCTGGTTTCGCTGCCTGCCTCTCCTTGCACGAGGCGAACGGCCTCTCCGTTGGCGACATCGACGGCGGGTAGCAGCACAAGACTCACGAGAGCAGCCTAGTGGTTACCCGGCCGCGTCCGAGTCACGGGCCTGGGCGAATGGGACCCCGGTCACCGGCCGCGGGCGGCGCTGTGCGTCTCCAGGATGCGGGTCAGCAGGGTGACCAGGGTGCGGCGGTCCGCGGCGGAGAATCCGGCCAGCAACTCGTCCTGGGCGCCGGCCAGGCGCTCGTCGAGATCGTCCAGGTGCCGGGTGCCCGCGGTGGTGATGGTGACGATGTTGCGGCGCCGGTCGGCGGGGTCGGGACTGCGCTGGACCAGACCGCGCACGGCGAGGTCGTTCACCGCGGCGACGACATCGCTGCGGTCGATGCGGGTGCGCCTGCCCAGATCGGCCTGGCTGGCCGCGCCGAACTCCTCGAGCGTGGCCAGCAGCGCGTAGTGGTAGCGGCGGGAGCCGGTGCTCTCCAGCGCCCGCTCGGTCGCCCGGTTCGCCACCAACGCGACCTGATTGACCAGCCGGGTGGGCAGGGCCTTCAGTCTCTCCGCCGCACCCTCGTGCGCGATCTCCATGCGGTCACTCTAACAACATTTGTTGGTGACACCCACAACTGATAACATTGGCAGCGCCAACGTTGGGGTAACCAACGTTCTACTGAAAGGCCCTCCGATGCGCAAGATTCGCCTCGCCCTCCCCTTGCTCGCCCTCCCGCTGGCCGCGCTCACCGCCGCCTGCACCTCCGCCACCACGACCGACGCGCGGGAGGTCCGCGACATGCTGGACCGCCAGCAGATCACGGCGCTGGTCGACCGGCTCGGCCGCGCGTTGGACGAGGGCCGCTTCGACGACCTGCGGGCGATCTACACGCCGGAGGCGACCGCGAAGACGCCGGGCGGCATGGCCGAGGGGCGCGACGCGCTGATCGCCCAGGCCAGCCGCAACCACACCGCCGACACCCACATCCAGCACGTCATCAGCAACGTGCTGGTCGACCTGCGCGGCGACGCCGCCGACGTCCGGGCCAACCTCATCGCCACCTTCGCGCCCGCCGCGACGAATGGGGCGATTGCGCAACCGCAATACACGCTCGGCGAGATCTACCGCTTCGACGCCGTGCGCACCACGGAGGGCTGGCGGCTGTCGCGGGTGCAGAGCATCCCGATCTGGTCCACCGGCACCCGCCCGTGAGCAGTTGGCGGCCGGCACCCGTGCGCGGTTGCGAGCGAGGGCGATTCCGCGCGCGAGATCGCCACGGGTCGGGCCGGGTGGCCGGTATCGTCTGCGCTCGGCGATCAACCCCGGTCGCCGCTTTCCCCTCGCACCGAGGAAGTGCATGTCACGATCGACACTTGCTGCCGCACTGATGTTTTCGGCAGCCACCTGCTCCGCGGCGATCCTCGCCGCACCCGTCGCCGCGGCGGCCCCGCCCGAGGAGGCGCGCCTGGCCGGGTGCGAATTCGGTACCGCGGCAGCGACATACGACTACGCGCGGTTCGACGACCACGTCCGCACGATGCTCGAGCTGAGCACCGGGGAATTCCGGGCCGAGTTCGAGAACTTCCGCGGCAACATCCAGGCGAGCGCGCAGGCCTCGCACCTGCGCGCCCAGGCCGATTCGGCGGACTGCCGCGTCGTCTCCGGCGACGACAACCGTGCCGTGGTGGACGTGGACGTCACACGAACGGTGACCAGCGACGAAACCGACGGCCTCCCGCAGACCGGCCGCATGGCGATGACCGTGACGGTGGACAACGTCGACGGACGCTGGCTGGTCAGCAAGGTCGTGTCGCGCTGAGTCGATCGACGATCCCGCGCCGGGGTGCGCGGGATCGTCGCTACAGCGAGTTCACCCAGTTGCGCAGCAGATGGGCGCCTGCGTCACCGGACTTCTCCGGGTGGAACTGGGTCGCCGAGAGCGCGCCGTTCTCCACCGCGGCCAGAAAAGGCACCCCGTGCTCGGCCCAGGTGAGCTTGGGCGCGGCGAAGTGGTCGCTGGGCGGCAGATCCCACGCCTGGGCGGCGTAGGAGTGCACGAAGTAGAAGCGAGTGGCCGCGTCGAGGCCCGCGAACAGGACGGTGTCGGCGGGAGCGGAGACGGTGTTCCAGCCCATGTGCGGCAGCACCGGCGCGGAGAGGCGTTCGACGGTGCCGGGCCACTCGGCGCATCCGTCGGTTTCCACGCCGAACTCGACCCCTCGCTCGAAGAGGATCTGCATGCCGACGCAGATCCCCAGCACCGGGCGTCCACCGGCGAGCCGCTGACCGATCAGCCGCTCCCCCCGTACCTCCCGCAGACCCGCCATGCACGCGGCGAATGCGCCGACGCCGGGCACGACCAGACCGTCGGCGGCCAGCACCACCTGCGGGTCGGCCGTCACGTCGACTCGGGCGCCCGCCCTGGTCAGCGCCCGCTCGGCGGAGTGCAGGTTGCCGGAACCGTAGTCGAGCAGGGCGACGGATTTCCTCACAGCGTTCCCTTCGTGGACGGGACCCCGCTCACCCGCGGGTCGAGTTCCACCGCCGCGCGCAAAGCCCGCGCGACCGCCTTGAATTCGGCCTCGGTGACGTGGTGCTGGTCGCGGCCGTAGAGCACCCGCACGTGCAGGGCGATGCGCGCGTTCAGGGCGATCGACTCGAAGACGTGGCGGTTGAGCACGGTGGAATACGGCGCACCGGGGCCGGAGCCCGGAATCACCGCGTGCAGCAGGTGGTCCGGTTCGCCGGTGTGCACGCAGTACGGGCGGCCGGACACGTCGACCGCGGCATGCGCCAGCGTCTCGTCCATCGGGATGTAGGCGTCGCCGAAACGGCGGATCCCCGCCTTGTCGCCCAGTGCCTTACCGAGCGCCTGGCCGAACACGATCGCGGTGTCCTCCACAGTGTGGTGCGCCTCGATCTCGATGTCGCCTTCGGCGCGGACGGTCAGGTCGAAGCTCGCATGCGCGCCGAGGGCGGTCAGCATGTGGTCGTAGAACGGGACGCCGGTGGCGATCTCGGTCTTGCCGGTGCCGTCCAGATCGAGTTCGACGACGATGCTGGATTCCTTGGTGATCCGCTCCACCCGGGCGGTCCTACTCATGCTCACGTCCAATCGGGTTGTCGCCGGGATTTCCCGGCGCTGAGTCATCGCGGTGCGAGGTCGGTGCCCGCCAGCGCCGCACTGACCTTCAGCAGCTCATCGTTCTCGGCGGCGAGGCCGATAGTGGTGCGCAGATAGCCTGGGATGCCGACGTCGCGGATCAGCACACCGTGATCCAGATAGCGCTGCCAGGTGCGCGGGGCGTCGGCGAAGCGGCCGAACAGCAGGAAATTGGCGTCACTGGGGATCACGTCGAAACCCATCTCCCGCAACGCCACCGCGACCCGATCGCGCTGTGCGGCCAGCTCGGCGACGCTACCGAGGGTCTCGTCGGCGTGCCGCAGGGCCGCGCGCGCGGCGGCCTGGGTGACCACCGACAGGTGATAGGGCAGCCGCACCAGCAGCATCGCGTCGATCACCGCGGGCGCGGCCACCAGGTAACCCAGGCGCCCGCCCGCGAACGCGAACGCCTTGCTCATCGTCCTGGTGACCACCAGCTCGGCCGGGAACCGGTCGATCAGCCCGATCGCGCTCGGCTGCGCGGAGAACTCACCGTAGGCCTCGTCCACCACCACGATCCCGGGCGCGGCGTCCAGGATGCGCGCCAGATCCTGCTGCGGAATGCTGTGCCCGGTGGGGTTGTTCGGGCTGGTCACGAAGACCACGTCGGGCGTGCGCTCGGCGATGGCGGCCAGCGCGTGGTCGACGTCGAGGGAGAAGTCGGCGTTGCGCTTCGCTTCGATCCACTCGGTGTCGATGCCCTCGGAGATGATCGGGTGCATCGAGTACGACGGCACGAAACCCAGGGCGCTGCGGCCGGGGCCGCCGAACGCCTGCAACAGCTGCTGGAGGATCTCGTTGGAACCGTTGGCCGCCCAGACGTTGCCGGTGTGCACCGCGACGCCGGTCTGCGTGGTCAGGTACCGCGCGAGGTCGGTGCGCAGTGCGACGGCGTCGCGGTCCGGGTAGCGGTGCAGGTCCGCGGCGGCCGCGCGGATCGATTCGGCGACGTCGTCGATCAGGGCCCGGCTCGGCGGATGTGGGTTCTCGTTCGTGTTCAGCTGCACGGGGACGGTCAATTGCGGTGCGCCATAAGGCTTTTTGCCACGTAGGTTCGGCCGCAGCGGCAGGTCGTCCAGGGTCACGTTCGCGCCGGGCGCGCGCACCACGCCCGTCACGACAGCGCCTCGAAGCGCGCCTGCACCGCTTGGCCGTGCGCGGGCAGGTCCTCGGCGTTGGCCAGCGCCACCACGTGACCGGCGACATCCTTCAGCGCCGCCTCGGTGTACTCCACGACGTGGATGCCGCGCAGGAAGGTCTGCACGCTCAAGCCCGACGAGTGCCGCGCGCAGCCCGCCGTGGGCAGCACGTGATTGGAACCCGCGCAGTAGTCGCCGAGGCTGACCGGCGCGTACGCGCCGACGAACACCGCCCCCGCGCTGCGCACCCTGGCCGCGATCGCGCGCGCGTCGGCGGTCTGGATCTCCAAGTGCTCGGCGGCGTAGGCGTTCACCACGCGCAGACCCTGCTCGATGTCGTCGACCAGGACCGTGCCGGACTGCTTGCCGCGCAACGCCTCGCTGACCCGGTGGGCGTGCTTGACCACGGTCAGCTGCGCGTTCAGCGTCGCGTCCACCGCGTCGGCCAGCTGCTCGCTGTCGGTGACCAGCACGCTGGCGGCCAGCACGTCGTGCTCGGCCTGACTGATCAGGTCGGCGGCCACGTGCACCGGATCGGCGGTTGCGTCGGCGAGGATCGCGATCTCGGTGGGGCCCGCCTCGGCGTCGATGCCGACCAGGCCGCGGCACAGCCGCTTGGCCGCGGTGACGTAGATGTTGCCGGGGCCGGTGATCAGGTCGACCGGCTCCAGCTGTGTGCCGTCGGTGTCGACGCCGCCGTAGGACAGCAGCGCGACGCCCTGAGCGCCGCCGACCGCCCACACCTCGTCGACCTCGAGCAGCCGCGCGGCCGCCAGGATGGTCGGGTGCGGCAGCCCACCGAACTGCGCCTGCGGTGGCGAGGCCACCACCAGCGAGCCGACACCCGCGGTCTGCGCGGGCACCACGTTCATCACGACGCTGGACGGGTAGACGGCGTTACCGCCCGGCACGTACAGACCGACCCGCTCCACCGGCACCCAGCGCTCGGTGACCGTGCCGCCGGGAACCACCTCGGTGGTCTTGTCGGTGCGCCGCTGATCGGCGTGTACCTTGCGCGCCCTGGCGATGGACTCCTCCAGCGCCGCGCGCACCGCCGGGTCCAGCCGGTCCAGCGCGGCGTCCAGCTCGGCGGCGGGCACCCGCACCGTGGCCGGGATCACGCCGTCGAACCGCTCGCTGAACTCCAACGCCGCCGACACACCCTGGTCGCGGATCGCCTCGACCACCGGACGCACCTGATGCAGCACCGAGTCCACGTCGACTCCCCCGCGGGGCAGCGCGGCGCGCAGCTCGGCAACGGAGGGAGTACGACCGCGCAGATCGACGCGGGCGAGCTCGATGCGGGTTGTCATGTGGTGTCGGTTCCTTGTCTCCAGCTGATTCCGCAACAGGAAAGTTGCAGCTCCAGCCTAATCGACGCGGCCGGACGCCGATCCGGGCCACAGGCGCCGCCGGGCCGAGCGCGGACGCGAGGCGGCCGATGCCTAGCGGGTATCGCTATCGATGAGCAGACGCCCACCCGAGCTGATCACGCGCAGCGTCAGACCCTTGGTCTGGCCCTCGATGGTGAGGCTGGCCAGTCGCATGTCGACCGACCCGTCGTCGTTGTTCGTCCGCCTGGCCGCCTCGATGGTGGCGAAGGTGTCGATGGTCCGCGCCCCCCAGTACTGCCGGAAACCCTGTTCGTTGCCGTAGACCTTCTGCGCGGCGGGCGTGAGTAGCGTCCATGAAGCACTCGGATCGCTGTAGAACTGCTCGATCAGGCCGCCGGCCGCCCCGATCTCGACCCGCTCTCCCGAGCTCGGGGTGCGGCCGAGTTCGGCGGCGACGGTCGAGGTCGAACCGGGTTTCGTCGTCGCGGTCGCCGATGGCGGGCTCGCCTGCGGACTCGGCGAGTCACCACCGGACTGGCTGAACGCGCTGATCAGCAGCGCCGAGACGGCGGCGACCGCGCCCACCAGCGCGCCGATCAGCACCGCGCGCCGTTTGCCACCCGACCGCCGCTCGGGCAACGGACGCGGCTGCGCCATGGTCGGCGGATGCGCCGCGGTGTCGTACTGGGCGGGCGGGCGCGACGGTGCGGGACGCGGACGCCGCTCGGTCGGCGTGTAGGGCGCCGAGGACATCGCCGACGGTCGCAGCGCGCGGGTGGCCGATTCCGACTCCCCCGCTCCCGGCCGGGCGAAAGCCTCACTGGCCGGAACGAATCCGGCGGCCACCGGCGCGGGACCGGCGTCGGCGAACGCGGCCAGGTGCTGTCTGGCCACCCGCATGCTCGGGCGCTCGGACGGTTCGGGGCTGAGCAGGTCGAGCAGGAAATCCGTGGCGGGACCGGCGTTGCGCGGCTCGCTCACCTGACCGTTGGCGGCGGCGTAGAGCACCGCGAGCGGATTGGAGCCCCCACCGTAGGGCGGTTCGCCCTCCAGCGCGTGAAACAGCGTGGCGCCCAGCGCGAACACGTCGGACGCGGGCGTCGGATCGGCGCCGCGAGCCATCTCCGGTGCGAGGTAGGCGGCGGTGCCGCAGATCAGTCCGGTCTCGGTGAGCGTGACGTCGCCGGTCGCGCGGGAAATGCCGAAGTCGGTGATCTTCACCGTGCCGTGGTCGTCGAGCAGGATGTTGCCCGGCTTCACGTCGCGGTGCACGATGCCCGCCTGATGCGCGGCGATCAGCGCCGAGGCGACCTGCTCGCCGATCCGCGCGACCTGGGTCAGCGGCAGCGTGCCCTGGGCGGCGATCACCGCGGCGAGGCTCTTGGACTTCAGGTACTCCATCACCAGGCAGGGGTCGCCCTCGTGCTCGGTGATGTCGAACACGACGATCGCGTTCGGATGCTGGAAGCGGGCGGCGTTGCGGGCCTCCCGGATGGCGCGCTGACGCACCACGTCCCGTTCGGCCTCGGGCAGGCTCGGCTGGATGTGGATCTGCTTGACGGCCACGGAGCGCTGGAGGCGTTCGTCGACGGCACGCCAGACCACGCCCGTGCCGCCGCTACCAATCCGCTCGACCAGGCGGTAATGCTCCGCGATCAACTGACCGGTATCGATGGCGCCTACTCCGAACCTTCTCGAAATCGTGACATCCCGCATATTGATAACTTCACGCGGTCCGGGGATGAGTGTAGCGGGCGCCGGAATACTCGCACGCGTCAGCCGGGCCATGTTCCGGGCCCAAATCGCCCGAAACGGACTATCGCGCCGCGCGCAACATCCGCCCCGCGGCCTCCACCGCGGGAGCCGAACCGCTCGCGTCACTGACGAAGGCCGCGAAGGCCAGGTCACCGTCGATGCCGACGAACCAACCGTGCGCGTGGGTGTCATCGATGTACTCCGCGGTTCCGGTCTTCCCGAGCAGTCCGGGAATATCGCGCAGCTGGGTCGCCGTGCCGGCGGTGATCGTCTCGCGCATCATGGATTTCAGCTGGTCGGCCACGGTCGGCGGCAGCGCGTCCGGCGTCCGGTCCTGGGTACCGGGCCGCCCCGCGACGAGGGTTGGCGCCGGCACGGCATCGCGGGCGATCGAGGCGGCGACCAGTGCCATGCCGAACGGCGAGGCTGTCACTTGCCCTTGACCGATCGCCGACTCCACCCGCAAGGCGGAAGTGCCGGCTGGTGGCACTTTCCCGGTGACAGTTGTCAGGCCCGGTGTGACGTAGTCGATTCCCAGCCCCAGCTGTGCCGCCGCTTTCGTCAGGGCGTCGGCGGGCAGATTCACCGCGAGCGCGCCCATCGTCGTGTTGCAGGAACGCGCGAAAGCGATGTGCAGCGGCACCGTGCCCAAATCGAAATTGTTGTCGTTGGGGATGCGGCGCCCCTCGATGTTCGCGGTGCCGGGGCAGGCCACCTGGGTATCGGGTGTGACCGTGCCCGCCTGCAGCGCGGCGGAGACGGTCACCGTCTTGAACGTCGAGCCGGGCGGGTACAGGCCGGTCAAGGCGATCGGGCCCTGCGCGTCGGCGGCGGCGTTCTGCGCGATCGCGACCACGTCGCCGGTCGAAGGTCGCAGGGCGACGATCGCGGCGGGCTGCGCGATCGGCGCGAGCTCCGCCTCCGCCGCGCGCTGCAGGCCGAGGTCGAGGGTGGTCACGATGTCGGTGGTGGGCGTCGCGTCCTTCCCGGCCACGCGCTGGGTGCCCTCCGGCGTCTGGGCGCGCACCGCCCAACCCGCGTTCGCGTCGGCCGATTCCTGCCACAACTCGGCGAGCCCGGACAGGGTCGGTGCGGCCAGCGCTTTATCGGTCGTCAGCAATCGGGTCTGCGGCGCGAGGGTGACACCCGGCAACGCGGCAAGCCGATCCCGGATCGGAGCGATATCCGCCTCGCGTAGCGTGATCGCGGTGACCGGCTTTCCTTGCGCCTGGACCAGTTCCGTGTGCAGCGACTGCGTGGTGAGGCCGGATGCGAGCGGACCGAGCAGGTCCGCCACCGCCGCCAGATCGGCGCCAGGGGCGATATTCACCAGCGTGACGACCTGCTCGGTCAGCAACTCGCCACCGGCGGAATCGAGAACCCGGGCCGGTTTCGGATAGACCCGGCTGTAGCTCAACGGCCCCGAAGCCAGGCCGGGGGCGAGGGTAGCCGGATCCCACTTCACCTTCCACCCCGCACCGCTGTCGCTCGCGGTGCCGTTGGTGGTGTAGGTCCACTCGGTCGTGCCGCCCTCACCCAGCTTCCAGGTCGCGGCCAGCGCGAAGCCGTTGTCGTCGGCTGAGCTGACCGCGAAGCGCACATCCTTGCCGAGCCCGTCGTAGAGCCTGCCGAGCGTGTCGGACGCAGCGGCCGGATTATCGGTGAGCGCGGCGGCCGCGGCGATGTCGTCGCGATTGAGCGCCTCGGCGAACTGCCCGGCCACGGCGTCGGGCTGGTCCGGTCCGGACGAGCAGGCGGCGAGCACGAGCACTGGTGCGGCGAACAGGACGAGAGAGTTCCGGTTGGTACGCACGCCTCCGACACTATCGGGCCGGGGCGCGCCGACGGCGTAGGCGGGCGCCTCGCCTTCGGTAGGCCCGGCGCAGACTGCGTCCGCCGGCGCCGGTAATGCGGCTGCTCGAGTTTTCGCCCGGCCCGGCACAGGCCCGGAACGGACCAGGTCCGCCGGGCATGGTGTCAGCTGCGCACCCAGGGTGCCTCGGCCAACGCGGCGGCGTCGGCGTCGGCGAGCTCGATGTCGAACACCTCGGCGAGGATCTTGGGCAGCTCGGCGGGTTCCAACTCCCGTGTGTCGCTCGTTCCGTCGGGATACTCGGTGACGAACGTGGTGCCGTCCAGCACATGATGCACGTCCGGGTGAAAGCGCTGCGCGTACGGCCGTGTGGTGAAAGGCGAACGCGGCGACGTGGACACGAAATGATTGCCGACGGCGTAGTCGATGCGGTATTGCGGGTTCAGGGTGAAACTGTAGCGATCGACCCAGCCTTCCCGGCCGAATTGGTGCAGCACCCACAGGTCGGAATCCAGCTCGCCGAGCGTGCGTTCCAGGCGGAACCTCCATTCCCCCGCGGTGAATTCGCCGGTCTCCGTGGACAACTCGAAGGGCACGAGCGGACCGGCGCCGAAACCCACATCGCAGAGCCAGACACGGTCGTCATCGGCGGTCGTCACCCGCAGCAGGGCGTGGGTGGCGGGCCGCAACCCCGCGCCCGCGCCCATGCTCACCCGGCCGCTGAGGCCGGTGACGCCGAAGCCGATCCGCTCCAGCGCCGCCGCGAACAGTCCGACGTTCTCGTAGCAGTAGCCGCCGCGGCGGCGCCGGACGAGCTTGTCTTGCAACGTCGCGAGGTCCAGCTCGATCGTGCGGCCGAGAATGATCTCCAGGTTCTCGAACGGGATCGCGGTGGTGTGCGCCCGCACCAGCTCGTGCAGCGTCGCCACGGTGGGGGCGCGCTCGCCGTCGAAGCCGATCCGAGCCAGGTAAGCGTCCAGGTCGAGATCGGCGCCGTTCCAGTGGAAGGCCGGGTCGGTCGGCTTCGTCATCAAGTCCTCACTTCGTCGTTGGTCTCCCCGTGATCAACCGCTCGACACCGCGATCATGTTCCCGCGCTCGCCGCACGCCGCGCACGTGGCGCCGGCCGGCGTAGTGACGACGCGGTGCGCGAGGTCGACGACGCAGTCGGATCCGGGCCGTCGACCGCCCCCGCCGCGATCATGTTCCGGCGCTTGTCTACGCCGCGCACTTGGCGCCCGGCGGCGCGGAAGGAGCGGTGACGACCCCGTGTGCGACGTCCACCACATAGTCGCGATCCGAGCCGTCGACCGGCTCCGCGCCGAGCAGCAGACGCTCTACGACGCAGCCGCCCTCGAAGAAAGCCGGACCGACGCTGTGATCGCCGGGAACCACCCGCCCGGTCAGATCGCGGCCGGTGACGACGGTGTACATCGAGGTGGGTTTGCCCGCGGCCAGAAGCCCGGCGCGCATCTGCACGCTCGTGGCGTAAGGCACCACGTCGTCGGCGGTGCCGTGGACGAGAAACGCGCGCCGCACGTCCATGCGGTTCGCCAGCAGCACGGGCGAACGCTCGGCGTAGGCCAACGGGCAGGCGGCCGGAGGACAACCACCCGCATCGCGCTCGATCTGCCCCGGCAGGGCCGGATCCACCGCCGCCGCACCCAGCCACATGGTGAAATCGTCGGCGGGACCGTAGTTGTCCACCCAATAGTCGAACATCCCGCGCGGACCGTGCGCCACCGCGAGACCGCTCGTGATACCGCCCTGGCTCCAGCCCCACAGCACGGTCCGCGTGATGGCGGGATGGGCCTGCTGATACCACGCGGTCGCGGCGACGATGTCGCGCCACCCCGCCCACAGGTTCCATTCTCCGGGACGCCACACGCTCTCCGCCGACCGCAGGTCCATCGACAGAATCGGGGTCCCGGTACGCCGCGCGATCGAGGCGAGATAGTCAGCGAAGTCGGCCGAGGACCCGTCGTGCCCGTGCACGGCGACCACGAGGGCCTGCGCTGTCATGTCACCTGCAGCACAGAGGTAGGGCTCATAGACGCGGCCGGTCGCGTTCTCCCCGTCGACGCTCAGCGTCACGGGCCGGACCACTACGCCTGCCGAACAGCCGGGTTCCGCCGAAACAGGATGCGCCGCACTGCTCATCGTTGCGAACAAGCTGGAGAGAACACAGCACACGAACACCGGATACCAGCGCCTCATGTCCGAATCATGGCACGCATCGTGACTCCCACCGACCCGGCTCTTGCGGGGGCATGACGGGAACGGTGACCACGGCGGGATGCGGTCCCGGACTCACGCCGACGACCAGCACGATCTGGCCGGTCGCATCACCCGGCAGCGGCTCGGCGCGTAGATCTCATCAACTCGGCTTGGTGGCCCACAGGATGACGTTGGTGCCGAAGAACTTCTTGCTCCACCCGATGTCCTGAAAACCGAGTCCGCTCAGAACATCGGCGACCTGTTCTGGTGAATCGAAGGCCAGCGTGCTGGATTCGAGATAGGTGTACGACGACCGGTCGCGAGCCACCACCTGCCCCAGCAGCGGAACGATGAGGCGCATTCCCCACTCCACGACCGGCTTCACCGGGCCGCTCGGTGGGCACGTTTCGAGTATGACGATCCGCCCGCCGGGCTTGAGCACTCGGTGCTGTTCACGCAGCACTCCGGCCAGGTCTTCGACGTTCCGGAGCAGATAGCCTTCGGTAACCCCGTCGAAAAACTCGTCCTCGAACGGCAAACCGGCTGCATCCGCGTGGCGCCATCGAACCGCGTCCGCCCCGGGCTTGGTCATTGCACGAGTCAGCATCTGGTCCGAGAAATCGACACCTGTCACGGTCACGGCGGGGTACCTCCGTGCCGCCTCCAAGGCGATCACACCTGTCCCCGTGGCGATATCCAAGAGCTGTCCACCCGCGGGCGGTGCGACACGCTCGGCGACTTCACGGCACCATCGTTCATGGCGGCCGAGCGTCATGACGAAGTTCATCCGATCGTAGTACCCGGCGACCTTTTCGAAGATCCCGTGTACTTCAGAGCCTTTGCCATGAGCTAGTCGGTCACTTGTCATCTCGCGGACCTCTCTGGTCGGTACATTTCCCACTCAACGCTACGATTCGCCTATGCGTTCGATGGATGCCGCCGAGCGGCGCGCTCGGTTGGCGGTGCGGCACCGGCTCGCGACGCCGGAACGGTCCGCCGGGGTCGCCGAGATCGCCAGGTCGATGGTGGCGCTGCACGCGACCGATCCGGCCACCGTCTTCCTTTCGGTCGCGGCCCGCGGCGACGGTCTCACTCCAGCGGATGTCGAGCAGGCGCTCTACCAGGACCGGGCCCTGCTGCGCATGCTGGCGATGCGCCGCACAATGTTCGTCGCGCCGGTGGACCTGGTCCCGATTCTGCAAGCGGCGTGCGCGGATGCGCTGGCGCACAAGCAGCGTCGCACCTACGGCAAGTACCTCGCGCAGGAGGGCGTCGGCGACGGCGACGTGCAGGGCTGGCTCGCCGAGGTGGAAGCCGAGACGCACAAAGCGTTGCTGGAGCGGGGATCGGCGACTGGCGCGCAGTTGAGCAAGGATGTCCCCAGGCTGCGCACCCAGGTGAACCCCGCGCCGGACAAGTCGTATTCGAAACCGACGAACATCACCACCTGGGTGCTGGTGACGCTTGGCTGTGAAGGCCGCATCGTGCGCGGCAGGCCGAACGGCAGCTGGGCCAGTAGCCAATACACCTGGGCGCCGATCGAATCGTGGTTGCCGGAGGGTGTCGCCGCCGTGCCCGCCGCCGCGGCCCGCGTCGAGCTGGTCCGGCGCTGGTTGCGCGCCTTCGGACCCGCGCCGGTGTCCGACATCAAGTGGTGGACCGGCTGGACGCTCGGCGAGGTCCGCGCGGCGCTCGGCGCGCTCGATCTGGTCGAAGTCGACGTGAACGGCGTCACCGGCGTGCTGCTCGCCGACGATCTCGAGTCCGTCGTCGCGCCGGAACCGTGGGCGGCGCTACTGCCCGCGCTCGACCCGACCCCGATGGGCTGGCAGGGGCGGGACTGGTTTCTCGGCCCGCACGGACCGAGCCTGTTCGACCGCAACGGCAATATCGGCCCCACGGTCTGGTGGGACGGGCGCATCGTCGGCGGCTGGGCGCAGCGCAAGGACGGCGAGATCGTCTACCGGCTGCTCGAGGACGTCGGGGCGGACGCGGAATCGCTGATCGCCGCGGAATCGCAGCGGGTCACGGACTGGTTCGGCGACGTGCGCGCCGTTCCGCGGTTCCGGACGCCGCTGGAACGCGAACTCACCGCCTGATCACCACCCGACACCTTCGCGGCCGGGTCCCTCGCTCCGCGCGGACAACACGGGCCTCGCGCGTCGGCGAGCCCGGGCGCACCATCCGGTCCACTGCCGGCGGGTAGCTTGGGCGGCATGGAGATTCGCGGGTTCGCCGACGGCGATCGAGCCGCCCTGCGTGAATTGTTCGTTCGAGCGGGCGCCGATTCGCCGACCGAGTCGCTCTGGGGCCACCCGGAATCCGAGGCGGCGGTATACCTCGAGCCGTACCTGGATCTGGAACCGGAATCGCTGTTCGTCGCGGAGTCTCGAGGCACGCTGGTCGGATATCTCACCGGCTGCGTGGACAGTTCGGCATTTCCCAGCGAGAGCGAGCGCATGGACCAGGCCATCCGCCGCTATCGCCCGATGTTCCGCCGCCGATCCGCGGCATTCTTCGCGCGCAGCCTCGCCGACGTCGCGGGCGCGGCGATCCGCAGGGCACCGATGGCCGGGGACTTCCGCGGCGACCGCTGGCCGAGCCACCTGCACATCAACGTCGCACCGGAAGCCAGGGGCATCGGCGCCGCCGACCGCCTGATGGCGCGCTGGTTCGAACGCCTCACCGAGGCCGGATCACCCGGCTGTCACCTGCAAACGCTGG
Organism: Nocardia sp. NPDC051787; assembly: GCF_040681325.1. Taxonomy (NCBI): domain Bacteria; kingdom Bacillati; phylum Actinomycetota; class Actinomycetes; order Mycobacteriales; family Nocardiaceae; genus Nocardia; species Nocardia sp. NPDC051787. The sequence continues at coordinate 48,470 of NZ_JBFAYO010000010.1, read as the reverse complement.
TCGAAAACGGCCGGGCGGTGCGGTTTTTCGAGCGCATGGGATTCACTTCCCACGGCCCGGAGCCGCTGGTACCCGGCCTGCGCTACCGCGGGGCACGTGTCCACCAACGCACGATGGTGCGCGACACCTGACGCCGGGTGGCGCCATGAGCCGCCACACAGCCCGCACGCGCGGCGGGCGGGTACTTCGCCCAAGATGCCGAGCTCGTCACCGTCGGCTGGGATCACCGTTGCAGCGACGAGCAGACCCGCTGCCGCACCGAGGTACTCGAACTGGCCGCGGCGTGTCCGTGCTTCTGGCCGGAGCCGCTTGCGGTATTGCGCCGACCGTTCCGGGACGCGACTCGGTGGGCAGCGCGGGGAGTCGTAAACCGTTACCAGCGAGCTCGTCTGCGCGGATAACTTCGCGCGCCTGCCCGCCTACATGTCCAAGCCGAGGTCGAGGACGCGCACCGAGTGGGTGAGCGCGCCGACGGCGAGGTAGTCGACGCCGGTGCGGGCGTAGTCGGCGGCCACGTCGAGACTCAGGCCGCCGGAGGATTCCAGCTTGGTTCGCGGTGCCGTGGCGTTGCGGCGTTGCACGGCGGCCTGGGTCTGCCAGAGCGGGAAGTTGTCCAGCAGGACAAGTTCCACGTTCTCGGCGAGCACGGCGTCGAGCTGGTCGAGGCTGTCGACCTCGACCTCACAGGGGATGCCGGGGGCGGCGGCGCGGACCGCGCGCAGCGCCTCGACCACCGATCCCGCGGCGACCACATGGTTGTCCTTGATCAGCGCGGCGTCGCCGAGGCCCATACGGTGATTCACGCCGCCGCCGACGCGGACGGCGTACTTCTGCAGCGCGCGCAGTCCGGGCAGCGTCTTGCGGCTGTCCCGGATGCGGCACCGGGTGCCGGCGACCGCGTCGACCCAGGCGGCCGTGGCGGTGGCGATGCCGGAGAGATGGCAGACCAGGTTGAGCATGGTGCGCTCCGCGGTGAGCAGGCCGCGGGTCGGTGCGACCACGGTCAGCACGGACTGTCCCGGTGTCACCCGGCTTCCGTCGGCCACGCGGTCGGTGACCTCGTACTCGCCCGCGCCGATCACCTCGTCGAGCACGAGCAGCCCGGCGTCGAGTCCCGCGACGGTCCCCGGCTGCCGCGATACCACCGACGCCTTCACGACCGCGTCGGCGGGCACGGTGGCCACCGTGGTGACATCCGGGCCGTAGCGCAGATCCTCGTCCAGCGCCGCGCGGATGATCCGCAGTATCTCGTCACGATCCAGACCGGCGTCCAGCGCCATCGGAGCGCTCCTCTCTCGCCGAGCGGGACACGATGGATCCGGGACGCGCGCGGCGGCTGTGTTCAGGAAATGGGTGAAGGGTGTTCGGGGGCGCCGTCGTCGTTCAACCGGATCGGAAGGTCACGGCGGAGTCCGTCCACCAGGTCCGGGTGATCCGAGCGGGTGTGACAGCCACGGCTTTCGGTGCGGGCGAGGGCGGCCGATAGCAGGGTGCGCGCCGCCAGGGTCAGCGCAGCGTCCTCGATCCTGGCGATCGGGTGTGCGGCGCCGGTGAGCGTGTCGCGCCGGGAGACCACGTCGTCGAGCCGTTTGAGCGCTTCGGCGAGACCGGCGCCATCACGGACCACAGAGGCGTGCGTGGTCATCAAGCGCTGCACGATGTCGCGATCGGCATGCTCGGCGACGCGAACCGGGATTTCGGCAACGTTCACCCGCTCGCCGAGCCGCTCGGCCGCGGCGGCTCCGGCGCGCTCGCCGACCACCAAACCCTCGAGCAAGCTGTTGGAGGCCAGCCGGTTCGCCCCGTGCAGGCCGGTGCGCGCGACCTCACCCGCCGCGTACAGGCCGGGCACTCCGCTGCGGCCGTGGGTATCGGTGACGACCCCGCCGCACTGATAGTGCGCGGCGGGCGCGACCGGGATCAGGTCCGTACGCGGATCGATGCCCGCGGCCAGGCAGGAGGCGGTAATCGTCGGAAACCGTTGCGGGAAGTGCTCGATCGAGCGCGCGTCGAGGTAGACGTGCTCGGTGCCCAGCGCCCGCATGCGCGCGGCGATGGCGCGCGAGACCACGTCGCGCGGCGCGAGGTCGCCACGCGGATGCAACCCGTCGGTCACCGAATTTCCCTCGGTGTCGACGAGTCTCGCGCCTTCACCACGAACCGCCTCGCTGATCAGCGGCCTGCGCCCCACCCCGCCCGGGGTGTAGAGCACCGTCGGGTGGAACTGCACGAACTCGAGATCGGCGACCGTGGCACCGGCCCACAGCGCAAGCGCGACGCCGTCGGCGGTGGCGCCCGGCGGGTTGGTGCTCAGCGCGTACAACTGGCCGAGCCCGCCGGTGGCCAGCAGCACCGCGGGCGCGTGGACGACGCCGAATCCCTTCTCCGACACCGCGACGACACCCTGGACGCCGCCGCGCCCGGTGACGATCTGCCCCACCGCGGTCCCGAACAGCACCGGCAGACCGGCCTCGTTCAGCGCCCGCTGCACCTCGGCGCCGGTCGCGTCGCCGCCGGCGTGGATGATCCGGCGGGCGCTGTGGCCGCCTTCCCTGGTCCGGGATATCTGACCGTCCCGGCCGAGGTCGAATACCGCGCCGAGGTCGGTCAGCGCGGCCACCGCGGCTCGGCCGCCCTCGACGATGGAGCGCACGGCGTCCACGTCACACAGCCCCGCGCCCGCTTCCACGGTGTCGTGCACGTGCGACTCGACCGAATCGCCATGCGGTGCCGCAACCGCGATACCGCCCTGGGCGTACTGGGTGGACGTGTCCGTCGGCCCGCCCTTGCTGAGCGTCAGCACCCGCAGGCCACGCAGTGACGCGGTGCGCGCCGCGGTCAGCCCGGCGACGCCGCCGCCGATCACGACCAGGTCCGCCTCGGCCTCCCAGTCGATCGAAAACCGGGATGTCATCGGCCCGTGCCTCTCTGTCCTCCGACCCGCGAATCAGCCGGTCGCCCAGGCGGATTCGCGGTGGCCAGCGCTTGCGCCACCGCGTTCCGCCGGAGACCGACCGCCCCGAAGAAACTCATTCACCGCCGCCGGGATTGCCGATCGCGATCATCCGCTGCACCGAATTGCGGCCCAGCGCAGCGGTTTCCGGATCGACATGGACCTCGTCACTGCCCTCGACCAGACAGCGCAACAGTGCTGCCGGGGTGATCATCTTCATGTACTTGCACGAGGCGCGGTCGTTCACGGCCTGGAAGTCGATACCGGGCGCGGCCTTGCGCAGCTGGTGCAGCATGCCGACCTCGGTGGCCACCAGCACCTGGTTCGACTTCGCCGCCTTGGCCGCGTCGATCATGCCGCCGGTGGACAGGATGTGCACCCGCTCGGCCGGGAACGCGCCCTCGCCCGCCAGGTACAGCGCCGAGGTGGCGCAACCGCATTCGGGGTGCACGAACAGCTCCGCGTCCGGGTGGGTGCGCGCCTGCTCGGTCAGCTCGTCACCGTTGATGCCGGCGTGCACGTGGCACTCGCCCGCCCAGATGTGCATGTTCGCCCGTCCGGTGACCCGCTTGACGTGCGCGCCGAGGAACTGGTCCGGCAGGAACAGCACCTCGCGGTCCGAATCGATCGAGGCGACCACGTCCACGGCGTTGGACGAGGTGCAGCAGATGTCGGTGAGCGCCTTCACCTCCGCGGTGGTGTTCACGTACGAGACGACCACCGCGTTCGGGTGCTCGGCTTTCCAGGCGCGCAGTTCGTCGGCGGTGATGGAGTCCGCGAGCGAGCATCCGGCGCGCTGGTCCGGGATGAGGACGGTCTTGGCCGGGCTGAGGATCTTGGCCGTCTCGGCCATGAAGTGCACGCCGCAGAACACGATTGTGTCCTCCGGCGCCTCCGCCGCGATCCGGGACAACGCCAGCGAGTCGCCGACGTGGTCGGCCACGTCCTGGATCTCCGGTAGCTGATAGTTGTGCGCGAGAATGGTCGCGTTGCGCTCCCTGGCCAGTCGCTTGACCTCCTGCGCCCATTCCGGCGTCGCCTCGACTCCGGCGAACCCCGCGGGTCCGTCGAACACCTGCCCCATCAGCGGGGGCGCCAGTTTCGCACCCGTCGTCGCCATGGATGGCTCCCTTCCTCGTGCGGTCGGCTACCCCGCCGATTCGCACCAAACCAGGTTTTCGACTTATAATCGAAAACGTGCCCCATGGTAGCACCATCCACGAATCGCTCACCGCGGTGTTCCAGGTTCGTCGCTTCCCCGCAGATATCACCGCAGGTAGAAGTCCCGCGGACGGCCCGGAAGGCATGCTGCGACGTTGCCCACCCGACCAGCGGACCGAACTGGCGGTGTTGCTGTGGGAACGCGCGCTCGACCCGCAGAAGGGCACCTGGTCGCTGCCCGGCGGCCGGCTCGGCGACGACGAGGACCTCGACACCTCCGCGCGCCGCCAGCTCGCCGAGAAGGTCGACGTGCGCGAGCTGGCCCATCTCGAACAGCTCTCGGTGTTCAGCGCCCCCGACCGGGTGCCGAGCCCGCGGCGCATCGCCTCGGCCTACCTCGGCCTCGTGCCGCTCACCGCCGACCCGCGGCTACCGTCGGACACCGCCTGGCATCCGGTCTCCGCCCTGCCGGACATGTCCTTCGACCACCGCACCGTGGTGGACCACGCCCGCACCCGCCTGGCCGCGAAACTGTCCTACACCAACATCGCCTTCGCACTCGCCCCCGACCGGTTCACGATGTCCACTTTGCGCGAAATTTATTGCGCCGCACTCGGATACGACGTAGACACCACAAATCTCCAACGAGTCCTCACCCGCCGCAAAGTGATCACACCCACCGGCGCCACCGCCACACCCGGCCGCGCGGGCGGCCGCCCCGCCGCCGTCTACCGCTTCACCGACTCCGGTCTACGCGTCACGGACGAATTCGCGGCCCTGCGCCCACCGAGCTGAGCACCGCCCACTGTGCGACGGTTTGCCGCTGCACCGACCCTGCACAGGTTCGGCCCGTCGTCAGAACCGGCGTGAAACCCCGTGCCGTATGAACCATCCTCCTCGATCTCGTCCCGGCACACGGCGGGGCAACCGATCGTGCGGGCGAGGCCGTGGGCAAGTCCGGTCGGCGAAGCTCTTCTGGGCCCTATCCGACTACCATGAGCGGCATGTCGACGCCGCGAGTAGATCGGCCGGAGCTTCCCGAGTACATGACCTGGGAGGAGCTCGAGCGGCTCCCGGAGGACATCGCGTCCCAGATCGAGCTCTGGGACGGCCGTGTCGTCTGGGTCCGGCGCGGCCCCTTCGAGCACCAGCAGTACACCGGGCTGTTCTGGACCGCGCTGCGCCGATGCGTCCAGCAAACCATGTCCGGGCAGCCGGAGCAGTGCTGGCAGGTCGGCATGGAGACGAACGTCTTTCTCCGAGCCGACGAGAAGTCCGATTTCGTAACGCCGGATTTCTTGGTTTTCCGTTGCCTCGAATCCGATTATCAGGACATCCGCGCGAGTGATGTCCTGATCGCGGGCGAAGTACTGTCGCCGTCGAACACGCAGCGAGACATCGAAGCCAAGAAGGCCCGATACGCCGACGGGGGTATCCCGTGGTACTGGGAGGTCAGGCTGGCACGCGATCCGCGCGGAATCGACATAGTCCGCGCCTACGCACTGGAGACAGGCCACGGCCGACTTCCGGCCGGGGTCCGACCGCTGCACCCGACGAACTACATCCTGGCCGACGAGTGGACCCCGGCAACCACCGACGGCATCACCATCGACTTCCCGTTTCCCATCCACATTCCGTGGTCCGACCTCGCCTACTGACAGCCTCCCGTGCTGTCCGTCCGTTCAGCTTCATGATCAGTGGCACATGGCTGCGGCATTTCGCGAGAAGGGCCCTCGCTCATGTGCCGTTGATCATGAATCGTGTCGCTCCAGTGGCTGCTGTTGACGAAATCGACGATCGCGGTGAGGGTCGGGCGGTAGCCGGATGTCGTGTCGATCTCGAGGGGCGGCGCGTCGAGTGTGACTCGCTGGAACGCGGCAGGTGCCCAGATGGGGCGTTGCGGATCGGAATGGGCACGGCGTCGCGGATCGTTCTTGCGGCGCTGGTCGATTCGCGCCGCGGCGAGGGCGGGGTCGACCATGCAGTGGATGACGCGCAGGTGGGCGTGGGCTTGCAGGGGCGTCAGACCCGGACGCCACAGCCGGTCTTGGAAGGCGGCTTCGGCTACGACCGTGACGCCTGCCCGGAGCAGCAGTTCCAGCGTCTGGAAGAACACCGGCAGGGTGCGCAGATTCAGCTGGTCCTCGGGGCCGGATGTGAAATCCGGTGTCGCGTGGACCATTCCCTCCTTGATCTCGTCGCGGCAGACAGCCGGGCAGCCGATGGCGTGGGCGAGAGCGTGGGCCAGCGTCGTCTTGCCGGAACCGGGTGGGCCGCTGACGACCACGAGTGTGGGAAGCCCATGCATAGCTGTTCGACAGTCCTTCACCGTCACCTGTGGCAACGCGTCAGTGCCGTGGGTGGGACGCGGGCAGCGAATGTCCGTCGGCGGCAGGCTCGTAGCCGCGATAGGGCAACTCTGCCCCGTGCGCGGCGTCACCATAGGGCGTGAAAGTGCCTGCAGTATCGAAGGATTCGCCCTTGCGCCGGCCGCGGCCGGTACCGAGGTCTTCCGATGTGTTCAGCGCGGCGAGTAACAGCAGGACGAACGACGCGATCAGTGGCTGCACGATCAGCGCGAGCGCACTGCCCACCTCGATGGGCAGTGCGACGATCTGGCCGACCGGCGGATCGTGCGGGCGCGGATGCAGCCATTCGGCGGCCTGTTCGCCGACTCGCGCCAGCACCGCCGCGCCCACGCCGGAGCCGATCAGCACACCGATCTGCAGCAGCGGGCCGCGCGCGGAGCGCCACCGCCACGCGGCCAGGGCCGACAGCAGACCGAGCACCGCCCCTGCGAGCACGAACAGCGCCAAGGCGTCGAACCGGTGCGCGCTTTCGCCGGGCAGCGCGACACCGCGGCCCGGCTCGACCACGAGCAGCCGCTCGGTGGGCGCCAGCAGCGCCCATCCGACACCGCCGATCGCGCTCGCCGCCACGACCGCCACGGCGACCAGCGCCGCCGCACGCACCTCGCTCCGCAGCCCGCCCGGGGACGGCACCGTCACCACTAGCGGCGTTCCAGATCGGCGGAGAGCAGCACGCCGTGCCGGGAGCATTTCGCCCACCAGCCGTCCGGGCTGACCTGCACGATCATGCGGCGACCGCACTGCTCGCAGAAGCGCGGCGGCTCCAGGCCCAGCGCGGCGGCCGCCGGGATCGCGTCGTCGAGTCCCGGCACGATCCGCTTGCCGGTGAACGGGTTGTAGCGCTCGTCCATGTCCATGACAGTACCCATGGTCGTGGCCTCTTTCCTCGCAACCGAGCCGGGGTCAGAGCGTTTCGTTGAGCGCCTTGATCGGCATCTTCAGCTCGCCGAGCAGGTCCAGATCCTGCTCGGCGGGGCGGCCGAGGGTGGTCAGGTAATTGCCGACGATCACGGCGTTGATGCCGCCCAGAATGCCCTTCTTGGCGCCGAGATCGCCCAGGGTGATCTCCCGGCCGCCGGCGAAGCGCAGCATGGTGCGCGGCAGCGCGAGCCGGAACGCGGCGACGGCGCGCAGCGCGTCGGCGGCGGGCAGCACCTCGAGGTCGCCGAACGGCGTCCCCGGGCGCGGGTTGAGGAAGTTCAGCGGCACCTCGTCCGGCTCGAGCTCGGCCAGGTTCGCGGCGAATTCGGCACGCTGCTCCAGGGTTTCGCCCATGCCGAGGATGCCGCCGCAGCACACCTCCATGCCCGCTTCGCGCACCATGCGCAGGGTGTCCCAGCGCTCTTCCCAGGTGTGCGTGGTGACCACGTTCGGGAAGTAGGAGCGGGATGTCTCCAGGTTGTGGTTGTAGCGGTGCACGCCCATCGCGGCCAGCTGGCCGACCTGCTCCTGGGTGAGCATGCCCAGCGAGCAGGCGACCTGGATGTCGACCTCGTTGCGGATCGCCTCGACACCCGCGGCGACCTGGGCCATCAGGCGCTCGTCCGGGCCGCGTACGGCGGCCACGATGCAGAACTCGGTGGCGCCGGTCTTCGCAGTCTGCTTGGCGGCCTCCACCAGGCTGGGGATATCCAGCCACGCGGCGCGCACCGGCGACTGGAACAGGCCCGACTGCGAGCAGAAGTGGCAGTCCTCGGGGCAGCCGCCGGTCTTCAGGCTGATGATGCCCTCGACCTCGACCTCGGGGCCGCACCACTTCATCCGCACCTCGTGGGCCAGGGCGAGCAGCTCCTCCAGCCGGTCGTCACCCAGACGCAGTACCTCCAGGGTCTGTTCCTGGTTCAGCCCCTCGCCGCGCTCTAGCACCTGCTCGCGGGCGATCGACAGGATGTTGGTGTCTACCGGTGCCTGGGTCACTGCACGAATCCCTTCGTCCGGCCGAGGTGGCCGTGCAACTTGAACGGTGTTCAGGCTAGGGTAGCGGTAGGAGTGAGTCAAAGCACGACGGGGAAGGACTTCGAGTGCAGCTGCACCGGGCGGACGTGGTCGACGGCGCCATCGCGATTCTGGACCAATACGGTCTCGCCGACCTCACCATGCGCAGGTTGGCCGGTTCCCTTCAAGTGCAACCCGGCGCGCTGTACTGGCATTTCCCCAATAAGCAGGCCTTGCTCGGCGCGGTCGCGGACAAGATCCTCGCGCCCATGGAGGACCCGGTCGAGGCCGACGACTGGTCCGGCCAGATCACCGAATTGGCCCACCGCCTGCGCGACTGCCTGCTGGCTTATCGCGACGGCGCCGAACTGGTCTCGGCGACGTACGCTTCCCGCCTCACCACGAGCAGGGGTCGGGAACGCTTGGTGAGCGCGGCGATTCGCGCCGGCATGCCGCGGCACGAGGCCGAGCTCGCGGCATTCACCCTGCTCTACTACGTCCTGGGCCAGACCGTGGACGAGCAGTCGAGAATGCAGATGGACTCGATGGGCGCTCTGCCCGACGACCTGTCGACGCTGGAGGAAACCCCCGACGCCACAGCGCGTTTCGACTTCGGCCTGCAACTGTTCGTCGCCGGCGTGCGCCACCTGCTCGGCACCCGCGCCCGCTGACGCACCCTGGCCTCGCCCGAAGCGGGCACGCGCCGGATCTGACCGCGCGACACCGGGATCCGCTGACCTGCGCGGGCCACGCCACATCGTCCGGGCCGAGCACCGACCCCACCGCCATCGCACCGCGTTCGCCGACCACGGGCACGATCCGGCCCGCAGGCAGATCGGTCAGCACCATGCCCAACCCGGACAGCGCGACGACCACCCCGGCCAGCCCCGCGGACGCGCCCAAGTCCAGCGCTCGTAGCGCGAACATCGGCGCCGCGGCGCCCGATCCGATGCCGTACACCACCATGGGCACGAACACCGTCCAGGTCAGCGACCGCAGACGCACAGGACTCACGACACCGCCGCGCGCGACAGACCGCTCATTCATCGCGGTACCACCGCGGCGTAGTCGCGCGGGCCGCTCACCGGGTCAGCGCGGGCGGGCGAGCGAAGCGACTGTCGGGGCGGGGCAGGCCGAAGTGGTCGCGGAGGGTGGTGCCGGTGTACTCGGTGCGGAACAGACCGCGTTCCTGCAGGATCGGCACGACGGTTTCGGCGAAGATCTCCAGTCCGCCCGGGTAGTACGGCGGCATCACGTTGAACCCGTCCGCGGCGCCGCCCCGGAACCATTCCTCGATGGTGTCGGCCACCTGCTCTGGGGTCCCGGCGAAGACGCGGTGGCCGCGCGCACCGGCGAGGCGGTGCAGCAGGCCGCGCACGGTCGGCCGTTCGCGCTGCACGATGCCCGCGACGACCTGCAATCGGCTCTGTCCGTTGTCGGTGACATCGCCTGCCGCCTCGAACAATTCGACCGGAATCGGCTCGTCCAGTGACAGGTGCCGCAGGCTGATCCCGACGATGCCCTCCAACTGGGCCAGCCCGTATTCCGGCACGGTGAGCTCGTTGAACTCGCGCTCCAGCCGCTTGGCGGCCGCCTCGGTGCCGGCGATGAACGGGCTGATCCCGGGCAGGATCTTGACATGCTCGGGGTCGCGGCCGAAAGCGCGGGCGCGCGCCTTGATGTCGGCGTAGAACGCCTGCGCGTCGCCCAATCGCTGATGCGCGGTGAAGATCGCCTCGGCGTATCGGCCCGCGAACGCGCGGCCGTCGTTGGAGGCGCCCGCCTGGACCAGCACCGGGTGACCCTGCGGCGTTCGCGGCGCGTTGAACGGCCCGCGAACCGACAGATACTCGCCCGCGAAGTCGATCCGGTGGATCTTGCCGGGGTCTGCGTACACTCCGGAAGCCTGGTCCAGGACGATGGCGTCATCCTCCCAGCTGTCCCACAACGCGACCACGGCATCGACGAATTCCCGTGCCCGCGCGTACCGTTCGGCGTGGTCGGGGTGCTTGTCCAGACCGAAGTTGGCCGCCGCGAGATCGGTGCCGGTGGTGACGATGTTCCAGCCGGCGCGCCCACCGGAGATGTGGTCCAGCGTGGAGAACAACCTGGCCAGGTTGTAGGGCTCGTAGTACGTGGTCGATGCGGTGGCGATGAGACCGAGATGCGTCGTGGCCGTGGCGATCGCGGTGAGCAGGGTGATCGGCTCCAAGCCGGAGGCCGCGTTGTACTTCACGTTGGTGCGCAGGGCCGGTCCGTCGGCGAAGAACACCGCGTCCAGCTTCGCCGCCTCGGCGGTGCGGCCGATCTCCTGGTAGTAGGCGACGTCGTAGATCCGCTCGGGGCTGCTCCACGGGTGCCGCCACGCGGCTTCATGATGGCCGGAGGGGTAGATGAACGCGTTGAGGCTGAGTTTGCGCGGTGCGGTCATGAGGCTTTCTTCTCTTCGTCGTCGGCGGGCGTCTGGACGCCGACGCCGAGGCCGGCCAGGAGCAGGGATCGGTGCCGCACAAGGGCCGGGTCACCGTGGCGGCGTGGGCGTTCCAGGTCGATGCGCTGGTCCACCGCGATGCGCCCGTCGTCGAGCACCAGCACGCGGTCGGCCAGCAACACCGCCTCGTCCACGTCGTGGGTCACCAGCAGCACGGCGGGCCGGTGTTTCGCACACAGGTCCTGCAGTAGTGCGTGCATTTTGATGCGGGTCAGCGCGTCGAGCGCGCCGAAGGGTTCGTCGGCCAGCAGCAGCTCCGGCTCGCGCACCAGCGACCGCGCCAGCGCGACGCGCTGCTGCTCGCCACCGGAAAGCTCCTTGGGCCAGCATTTCTCCCGCCCCGCGAGACCGACTTCGGCCAGCGCCGAGCGTCCCCGCTCGGCCGCGTCGGAGCCGCTGAGCCCGAGCGTCACGTTGTCCAGCACCCGCACCCACGGCAGCAACCGGGAGTCCTGGAAGACCACCGAACGTTCGGTGGGCACACTCAGCTCACCGGATCCCGGCACGTCGTAGTCCAGTTCGGCCAGCGCGCGCAGCAATGTGCTCTTGCCGGAACCGCTGCGGCCGAGCAGCGCGACGAACTCGCCGCGTGCGATGTCGATGTCCAGGTCGCGCAGTACGACCCGGTCGCCGAAGCCGCGTCGCAGCTGCCTGGTGCGGACGACGTTCAGTCCGCGAGTGTCTGTCGCCATGACAGCGCCTTCCTTTCCGCGGCGCGCACCAGGATGTCGCCGAACAGCCCGAGCAGGCCGTAGATCACCAGGCCGACCACGATCACGTCGATCTGGCCGTAGGTGCGGGCCTGGGTCATGAGATAGCCGATACCGCTGGTCGCGTTGACCTGTTCCACCACGACGAGTGCCAGCCACGAGATGGTGACCGCGAGCCGGAGGCCGGTGCAGAACCCGGGCAGTGACCCCGGCAACGCGATCCGGCGGATGAACCCCCAGTGCGACAGCTTCACCGTCTGGGCGAGTTCGACGTATCTGACGTCGACGCTGCGCAAGTGCGCGTGCGTGTTCAGGTAGATCGGTACCGCCACGCTGGTGGTGATGACCAGCAGCTTCATTTCCTCGCCGATGCCGAACCACACGATGAACAGCGGGATAAGGGCGAGCGTCGGGATGGCGCGCTTGATCTGGATCGGCCCGTCCACCAGCGCTTCGCCGATCCGGCTCAGCCCGGCCAGCAGCGCGAGCACCAAGCCGATGGCCACGCCGAGCCCGAGGCCGGTCACGGCGCGCTGCACGGAGGTGAGCAGGTTGGATTGCAGCCTGCCGTCGGCGAGCAGGTCACCGGCGGTCCCGGCGACCGTCCACGGCGCGGGAAGGGTCTCCGGATCCAAAGCGCCGGAAGCCGATCCGGCCACCCACGCGGCGACCAGCAACACCGGTCCCACCGCGATGCCGAACGGGATCGGGCGGCCAGGGCCGAGCCGCGGGCGGGCGAGCTTGCGTTTGGCGAGCACCGGTTCCGGGCCGGAGCGGGCCAGGCCGATGCGGTGCAGTACTCCGGCGTCCAGGGTTGCCATCAGCGTGCCTTCGGTTCGAACGCGGCACCGCTCTCGGTGACCGCCTGGGTGATCGCGGCGTCGAAACGTAGATCGAAACCGTTCGCGGCTTGCACCTTCTCGGGCAGTTCGCCCGCTTTGGCGATGGCGTCGATGGTGGCCTGCTGATGGTCGACGAGCTTCTGGTCCAGGTGCGGGAAGACATACGTGCCCAACGAGTCCACAATGCGCCTCGCGTCGTCCGCGCTCACCTTTTGGTTCTCCACGTAGTAGCGGCGCGCCCACTCCTCCGGGTGGGTGTTGGCCCACTGGTAGGCGCGCACGAACGCGCCGACCAGGGCGCGGGTGGCGGCCGCCTTGGCCGGGTCCCGCACGACGGCGCGGCGGGCGTACAGGTAGGCGAGGCCGCCGTAGATGCCCGCGGTCTCGGAGTCGGCGATCAGCGAGGTGCCCGGCGTGCGCAGGAACCGGGTGACATTCGGTTCGATCAGCGGGGCGACGTCGACCTGGCCGGTGCGCACCGCGTCCGGGAACTCGGCCAGCTGCAACCGCACCAGCTGCACGTCGGAGGTTTTCAGTCCGGCCTTGTCGATGGCGCGCAGCACCGCGGCCTGCTGGGCGGTGCCTTCGGCGTAGGCGATCTTCTTTCCCTTCAGATCCGCCAGGGTGGACACCGGCTTGCCCGGTGCCACCGCGAGTTTCAGGGCGGTGGTGCTGGTCTGGTAGGACGCGATGATCGGAACGTCCTGTCCGGCCACCAGGGCGTGAATCGGGGGAACGTCGCCCACCTGCGCCACATCGGCGGCGCCCGCGCGGAACGCCTCGAGAATGGCCGGTCCGCCGACGAAGTTGGCGAACTCCACCGTGAACGGAAGTTTGTCGAGTTCACCAGAAATGCGCAGGACCGACTGCAGGCGCTCGGACTGGTCGGCGACCACTAGGGTGGTTCCCGCCGGAACCTCGGTGGGCAGTGGTCCGTCGGCGGTGGGACCGACCGGCTTGTCGTCGTTCGCGCAGCCGGTGAGCCCCAGGGTCGCAACGGTTGCCACGGCGAGCAATGCGGCGGTCGTGCGGCCGCTGAGGCCGGACCGGAACGTACTGGGTCGGAACATAGGCGAATTGAAGCAAGACGGATCCGGCGTGAAAACGGTTTGTCTCAGCCTGGTTCGAACCCCGGTCAGCGGGTCGGCGCCGCGACCGTCGTTCCCCGAACCTGTTGCTGATAGCGCTGGATGAACGGCAATACCTGCTGCTCGATCACCGTGTTGTACTCGTGCGGACGCTGCATCGGATTGGCGTGCCCGATGTTTCGCGCGAGCACCACCAGCAGCGTGCCGTCGACGCCGCCGGACCGCTCGATCAGCACTTGGTGGGAGTATTCGACGTCGACCACGCGGTCTCGACCCGGATCGCGCGGACGGAGGAAAACGATGGCGGGCCGCGGCTTCTGGGCCGCGGGTTCGGCCAAGGCGCGCAAATTGTCCGTCGCACCACCCGCCACGATGGCGGTGAACTGGGACTCGATCAGACCGTTGCTCGCGGCGTCGCGCGAGACGATCTTCTCCCGCAGCACCTCCGTCAACACCTCGCCCAGCTCACCGAACCGGATGCCGGGCAGTTCGCCGCCGCGCTCGAGGAACCGGTCCCGGCGGGCGTAGGTCTCCACCGCCAGACGCAGTATGCGGCTCTCCCGGGCGCCGGGCAGCCAGCGCATCCAGCGCTGCATATCCTCACCGCGACCGCGACTCTCCGGGCGGACCGCGTTCAGGTCCATCGGCGTGCAGTCCAGGATCACCCCGACGAGCCTGCGGTCGCTGTCCCGATGGATGTGCTCGGCCACCTCCAGCGCGATCACCCCGCCCATGCTGTGTCCGACCAGCACCACGTTCTTCAAGCCGGACAGTTCCGCGGCGCGGACGATCAGGTCGGCGATCACCTTGGTGTCGATACCTCGGTTGTCGTAGCGGATCGCCCACACCATGCCCATCCTGCGCAGCGAGGGCAGCGCGGCGGCGGTGTCACTGGCGTCCAAGCCGCCCAGCCCGACGAGGTCCACCACCACGGTGTCCCAGTTGTCCGGGTCCATCGGCGGGGCGACCGGTAGCACGGCCGGGTCGGTGCGCGCCAACCGCGCCTGTTCCGGCACGACGTCGTACTTCCAGTACTGCGCGAACACCACGAGCCCGGTCAGCAGCAATGCGGCCACCCGAAGCAGCGTCACCCTGGTGCGGCGCAACGTCTTCCACCCGTGCCCCAGGCCCGTGTCCCGCAGCCGATCGCGGCGTCGCGCGTCGTCCCAGCCGGAGACGGTGGACGGGTGCCTCTCGTCCAACGGCGACATCCACCCCACTGTAGGCACGAGTGCGGAAGGCTGCCATCCGGCGGCGGGATCCGGCCCTCCGGCTGGGGCCGAGACGCGATCGACTGATCAGGTCAGGCAAGCCCTCGGCGCAGAGCAGCACACTAGTTGGTCCACGGGCCTATATTGGTACCGGAAAGCGCCAGATCTATATATGTGGCCTTGTTCTTGAGATCCATCGCCTCTGCGAGAAGGGTACTGCTCGGGGTTCTTTCATATTGCTGCGCCTTGCTCGCCAGCCTCTCGGCGAGCGTGTACCCGACGTATCGCCGCTTATCCTCACTCTGCGTCGCCCATTCCCGCGCCGCGCCCTCTTTCGTCCCACCGAATGCGTTGAGGAAATCTTGGTACGTATTGTAATCAGCCAGAGCTTTCGAGGTAAATGGGTCCTTTTCAAAACCGCGAGTGCTGCCCAGGGGGCGGGGGGTGAGACGGTGGAACATAACCGCGGACTCCGCGAATTGCGCATTGTGGGCGGCTTGTTCGACGGCGCCGCCCCAGCCTCGAGTGCTTTCGGCGAGATCCAACGCGGCAGCAGCTTGCGCCAGCGGCCCGTACTGCACCGGATTCTCGTCGGCAGACTGCACCGTACGAGCATGAGCCTCGGCCGCCCATCTGCGCATTGCAGGGGGGAAGCGGGCGACAGCGAGTGCGCCCATTGCGTCGGCGCGGTCCCCACCGAGGGTGAGAATGGTCGTCATGGCTGCTGCGGCAGCTCGGGCATTGACACCATCGAAGCCTTCCACGGCAGCCCTGGCGGCTGCATCGTGCGCATTCTTCCCCAACGTGAGTCGAGCCATCCAGCTCCCGGCGGTACGTGGCGGTACGTTTCCGCGCAGCAGCTCGTAATTCAGATAATTCATCTCCTGCATTCGTCGCGAGTAGTACATCAACGGGTTCGGGCGACCGAATACCCAGGACGCGACGGGGTTTCCATTGAAATCAGCGGCAAAACGTAGTGCGGTTCCCATGGCGTGGCCCGGAGATAACCACTGACGAATGGTTGCCTGGCCCATTCCGGTGGATGCGCCGCCCGCCGGAGCCGGTCTACCCTCGAGCACTGCACGGATCTTCTCAGCTATCCGGCTCTGGCCACCGATCAGGTGGAGATCGAGACGGTGCACCAGCACGAAACCTGCAATCAGCACGATGCCACCGACGAAGATCACCGCTAGGCCACTCTCGGGTGCTGCACGGAACACGCTGCCGAGCACAAGGATGTAGCCACCTTCGAATACGAAGAGGACCACCATCGATCCGGCATCGCCGACCATGCCCACGAGGTTGCGGACCAGAAATGCCTGAGTAGGACCGTAAATGAATCCACCTGCGGCGAAACCGACAATAGCCGCGATCGCGTGGAAGACCGACGAGAGTGCGGCGAGGAAAATCTTGATCGAGAGATATTCCAGGAAGAGCAGCAGGATCGTCGCGAAGATCAACAGCACCAGGCCGGTGCCGATCTGTCCGATACTCGGATTCTGGATTCGGTCGTGGGCCAAGGTGTCGCCGCACTGGCGCATTCCTTCCGCGAGCCGCGATTCCTCGGCCGCCAGAACTGCCGACGACCATGCCGCACGGCACCTGGGCGAATCGTCTACGACATGACCGAGATTCCAGACCTGCACCGGACGCCGTGCGAAGTTGTCGGCCAGCGTTCCGTTGAACTCGGCGACTATCGATTGTGGATCCGGAGTAGAGTTGCCGTTCAGTCCCGCGGCGACCGCTATCCCGACATCACGCCCCTGGCTCAGCAAGCCGTCCGACGACAACACGGCGGCCAGCGGATGCGCAAGGTATCCGGCGCCGGCGACGGCAACGATCAGCATCGCTACGACTTGAACTACGGCTTTGGCGGTGTACCCCCGCACGACGAACCACGCCACAAAGAACGCACCGATCGCCGCCGCCGAGGTCAGCATGAGCGGGGTGGCTATCGCACCGGTGAGGCTGTCGGCGACCGCGGTCAAGGGTTTGTCGAGCCAGGCGAGCCAGCCGAAACTCGCCACGAACCCGGTCAGCCAGATGCCACTGATCACGATGACCATGAAGGTCGCGAAGAGCAGACCCAGCACCATCGCCACCGCCGCCTCTTCGGGGTCGAGGACGTTGGTTTCGGTGGCGAAGATGTAGTTCGACAACGGAACTCCGTACGAGTCCTTGATACCGGTCCAGGCGAGCCCGTCGATCGTGGACGGGCTTCTGGCATAGGCGACCGTGTCGGTCCGTCCGGCGGCCGCACCGCCGCTGACAGTCCAGGCTGCCAGCAGAGCCAGCAAGATGGTCAGGAGCCGGACGGTGGTATGTCGGCGACGCGTGGCGCGGGCCCAGGCGCGACCCCGCCCCAGCAAGGCCCGCAGTGACCAATCTGTGTCCCACACGGTGGACCCACGTGGACAGGAATTCGGACCAAGCCTCATGGGCAGTCGCATACGTCTCACCTCGCAGACCTGGATCGCAGGTCGTTTGTAGGTTACGTGCTTGTCGGTACACCATTAAACGTGCCGTTACTCGTTGGCTCACCGGTAAAATGTAACGGATATATTACGATCAGCTCCGGGTCGCATCGGCGGCATGGCAGGTTCCACGCGGCGGCGCAAACTCCGCCGAATTCTGCACCCGCACAACGGATTGCCCGCAGCGCCAGAGGGTCGCTCGAGCGAGCAAGCTCCCTCTCGAAGGAATTCCGCGGTGACGCGCGCAGCCCCTCCGGGCCGGCCATGCCGGTCGGTACCAGCCACACAGCGACACCGCCTGTGCGTCCAGCAAGGCGGGTGGACATCCCTGCACGGCGCATTCACATGCCGCCGAAGGCGGGCGGGTAGCGGCAAGCCCACCAACCATGGACCGGCTGCGGTCAAACGAACGGTGACCAGGCGGGGTCGAACCAACCAGGCGCCGCGGCGGTGAACCGCGCACGGTCCCAGCGGCCCGCCCCCGCAGAGATTGCGCCGACCAGGTCGACGCCGGTCACGCGGGGCAGGTCCGCGCGGTTACATTCGGAGGCGAGGTCGGGGGCCGATGACCAGGAGCCGATGACCAGACCTGCACAGCGGACGCCTGCCGATTGCAGCGCGCGGGTGGTCAATTCGGTGTGGTTGAGGGTGCCGAGTCCGGCAGCGGTGACGACGAGGACGGGCGCGGCGAGTTTCTGGGCGAGATCCACGAGCGTGAAATCCCCGAGGCGCACCAGCAATCCGCCCGCACCTTCGACCAGAACCAAGTCGGCGCCGGCGAGTGATTCGACGGCGGCGACGGTCTCGGCGAGGGTCAGCTCGGGCAGCCCGGCCCTGCGGGCGGCGGTGTCGGGCGCCAGCGGATCCGGATAGCGGGCGAGTTCCACGGTTCGGGTGACGCCCGATAGGCGCTGGATCTCCGCGACGTCACCGGGCTCCCTTGCGGCGACACCGGTTTGGCCCGGTTTGCACACCGCCACCGAGCGGCCTTCTGCCAGCGCCGCGGCGGCAATGGCGGCGGTGACCACGGTTTTGCCGACGTCGGTAGAGGTTCCGGTGACCAACAGGATGCTCATGGGCGCCTCCTCCAGGGCCGGTGAACCTCGATGCGTGCCGCGAGGACTGATCCGCCTCGAGCGCAACCACCGAACCGCGCGGTGCAGAGAAGCGCGATCACGTCGGCACCACCCCCATACCCCGCGCCTCGGCCAGCACCTCGCCGAGCACCGTTGCGATGGTGTCGAGTTCGGCGGGGGTGAGGTTGGCACGCGCCGTCAGGCGCAAGCGCGACGTGCCCTCCGGAACGGACGGCGGACGGAAGCAGCCCACGTCCAGGCCGCGCGCCTGGCACGCCTGAGCCGCGTCGAAGGCCACCTGCGCGCGGCCGAGCACGACCGACACCACCGCTGAATCCGGGGCGGGCACACCAGCGATCCGCGCGATGTCCCCGGCGCGTTCGAGTACCCGCCCGGCCAGTTCCGGCTCGGCGCGCAACAGGCGCAACGCGGCCCGCGCCGCACCGACGGCAGCGGGCGCGAGACCGGTATCGAAGATGAACGTGCGCGCGGCATCGATCAGGTGGGCGCGCACCCGTGCACTGGCCAGCACCACACCGCCTTGCGCGGCAAGGGATTTCGACAGCGTCGCGGTGATCACCAGGTCCGGCGCCCCGGAGAGCCCGAGTTCGTGCACCAGTCCGCGCCCGCCCGTGCCGCGCACGCCGAGGCCGTGCGCCTCGTCCACGACGAGCACCGCACCATTGGCCCTGGTCACCTGATGCAACTCGGCCAGCGGCGCGAGGTCACCGTCGGCGCTGAACACCGAATCGGTGAGCACCAGCGCCCGTTCCTCGGTGCGCTGCGCCAGCAGCCGGTCCACCGCCGTCACATCGCGGTGCGGCGCGATCTCCACCCGGGCCCGCGACAGTCGGCAGGCGTCCACCAGCGACGCGTGGCTGCCGGCGTCGGAGACCACCAGCGAGCCGCGCCCGGCGAGTGCGGTGACCGCGCCGAGATTGGCGGCGTACCCGGAGGCGAACACGAGTCCGGCTTCGGCGCCGACGAATTCGGCCAGCTCGGTTTCCAGCAGCTCGTGCTCGGCGGTGGTGCCGGTGACGAGCCGGGACCCGGTCGATCCGGCGCCCCAGCGGCGCACCGCCTCGATCGCGCCGTCGATCACCTCCGGGTGGCGGACCAGCCCGAGGTAGTCGTTGGAGGCGAGGTCGATCGATGGCGTCCGCGGTGCGCGCGGCCGCAGCTCACGGCGCAGCCCCGCGGCCACCCGCGCGGCGGCGCGCTCGTCCAACCAGCTCAACGGATCGGTAGTCACAGCTCCGCAGCATACTTGAACACCGTTCAGGGCAGCCAGTCGTGGACCCGGCTGGTACCGTTGTTCCATCGTTGGTGGCGTCACCGGCCTGCGGTGACGAAGCTTCACCCCGGAGGAAACGGCCGGATGCCGCGGTGGGCCATAGTCGTCGAGGAAACAACGGGCTCGGGCGATCACAAGCGCTGGTCACCCCGCATTCTCGCGGAAGTGGTCGGCACGCGAGCCCAGGCACTGGCCAAGCTGGCCGGCGTGCTCCCCACCTACACCCCCGAACACCCCAAACTGCGCGGCCGCCGCGTCGTCCTGCGCGACGGCGACACCTACTTGCTGATGGTGCGCGGCTGGTCCGACGACTACCACTGCATCTTCCGGGTCTGGGAAGTGTTGTCCGACAGCGATCGTCCGGACATCGCCGACACCCGCCGCAGCGGGCGTGACGGATTCACGGACCAGTGAACCCGTTGGGCGGAGGTCACCGACCGGACTGCGCGGCGACCGCCGCCCGCATCCCGGCGGTGATCGTCGCGACGTCCTCCGGCGTGCTGATGAACGGCGGCATGGTGTACACCAGGTTGCGGAACGGACGCAGCCATACCCCGGCAGCGACCGCGGCGTCGGTCGCGGCGCGCATGTCCACCGGGCGGTCCAGTTCGATCACACCGATCGCGCCGAGCACCCGCGCCTCGACCACGCCCGGCAGGCCCCGCACGGGGGCGAGCCCGGCCTCCAGCCCGGCCTCGATCCGCGCCACCTCGCCGCGCCAGTCGCGCGAGCGGAGCAACTCGATCGACGCGACCGCGACCGCGCAGGCCAGGGGGTTGCCCATGAAGGTAGGCCCGTGCATGAGACCGCCGTGTGCCGCGCTGATCGTCTCGGCGACCCGCGCCGTGCACAGCGCGGCGGCCAGCGTGAGATAGCCGCCGGTCAGCGCCTTTCCGACGCACATGACGTCCGGGCTCACACGTGCTCGATCCGCGGCGAAAAGCGTTCCGGTGCGGCCGAATCCGGTGGCAATCTCGTCGAAGACGAGCAGCACACCGTATTCGTCGCACAGCCTGCGCAGGTCGGCCAGGTAGCCGGGGTGATGCCAGCGCATTCCGCCCGCACCCTGGACGATCGGCTCCACGATGACCGCCGCGAGCTCGTCGGCATGCGTGACGAGCATGCGCTCGAGCTCCGCGACGTACTCGGGCCGGTATTCGCGCGGCGGCGCGGGCGCGAAGAGCTGATCCGCCAGGATGTCGGTCCACAGCGAGTGCATGCCGCCCTCCGGGTCGCACACGCTCATCGGCGTGAAGGTGTCGCCGTGATAGCCGCCGCGCCAGGTGAGCAGCCTCCGCTTCTGCGGCTTGTGCAGCGAACGCCAATACTGCAGGCACATCTTGACCGCGACTTCCACCGACACCGAGCCGGAGTCGCACAGGAACACCTTGTCCAGACCGGCGGGCGCCGACTCGACCAGCAATTCGGCCAACCGCACCGCGGGCTCGTGGGTGAGCCCGCCGAACATCACGTGACTCATCCGCCGCGACTGGGCGACCAGTGCCGCGTCGAGCACCGGATGCCGATAGCCGTGGATGGCGGCCCACCAGGAACTCATGCCGTCGACCAGCTCGCGCCCGTCGGCCAGGGTCAGCCGAGTGCCCGCCGCACCCGCCACCACCAGCGGCTCGGTGCTGGCTGGAAAGCCGCCGTAGGGATGCCAGACATGCTCGGCGTCGAGGGCGGTGATCTCGTCAGGGGTCAGTGCCACAGGAATCCTCGCGTCGCGGCCCCGGCCCACCCGGGGCTTGAACGCTGTTCAAGTTAGCACCCGAACTGGGCGGGCACCCAGCGAGTCCGGCGCAGCCGAGTCCGTACGGCCGAGTTCGGCGATTCCGCGCCGGAGGACACTCGGTCGGATATCCTTTGACTTAGTCAAAGATTGGAGCCGCCGTGACCGCCGCCGAGATCGCCGCCGTCCGCGAGTTCAACCGCCGCTATACCCGGGTGATCGGTGTGCTGCGCGAAGGACTGCACGACAGCCAGTACTCGCTGGCCGAGGCGCGCGTTCTGTTCGAGCTGGCCGGATCGGACGCGACCGAGGTGGTCGCGCTGCGCCGGTCCCTCGATCTCGACGCGGGTTACCTGAGCCGCATCCTGGCCCGCTTCGAACAGGCCGGTCTGGTGCGGCGCAATCGCTCCGACAGCGACGGCCGCCGTCAAGAAGTGCGGCTGACAACCCGGGGCCGGGAGGTTTTCGCGACCCTCGACCAGCGCTCCAGCGACGAGGTCGGCGTGCTGCTCGGCGAGCGATCCCCGGCGGACCGGGCGCGGCTGCTCCACGCGATGCGGACCATCCAGCAGATCCTGGACCGGCCCGCCGACGCACCGTCGTTCATGCTGCGCGCCCCGCGGTCGGGCGAGTACGGCTGGGTGATCCAGCGCCACGCGGAGCTCTACGCGAACGAATACGGGTGGGACGGAACATACGAGGAGATGATCGTCCGCATCGTCGCCGACTACCTGGGTTCGCACGACGAGCGCTCCGAGCGCGCCTGGATCGCGGAGTCGGCGGGCCGCCCGGTGGGCAGCGTCTTCTGCGTCCGCGAGGACGACACCACCGCGCGGCTGCGGTTGCTACTGGTCGAGCCCACGGCGCGCGGCCTCGGTGTCGGGTCGGCGCTGGTCGGCGAATGCCTGCGCTTCGCCGCCGCGGCGGGCTACCGCGAGATCGTGCTGTGGACCAACGACGTGCTCACCGCGGCGCGGCGCGTCTACCAGCGCGCGGGATTCGAGCTCGTCGAGCAGAATCCGCACCACAGCTGGGGCCACGACCTGGTCGGTCAGACCTGGCGGCGCTCGCTGGAACCCTCGGACTGACCGGGCGCCTGGGAACGCGACGACACCGAACAGCTTGCGTCGCAACAGCCCCGGTCA
The DNA here is from genome assembly GCF_040681325.1 of Nocardia sp. NPDC051787. Taxonomy (NCBI): domain Bacteria; kingdom Bacillati; phylum Actinomycetota; class Actinomycetes; order Mycobacteriales; family Nocardiaceae; genus Nocardia; species Nocardia sp. NPDC051787. The sequence goes on along the minus strand of NZ_JBFAYO010000010.1, from coordinate 25,989 downwards.
CCCGGCGTCCGCTTCGTCCTCCGCCAACCTGTCGCCCAGCTGCGCCAGCGCCGTACGCAACTCACCGAGACGGCGCTCCCCCAACGTCCCCGCGAGCCTTCGCTCGATATCGCGAATCCGCTCGGTCGCCACCTCCAGGGCGGCCCGCCCCTCCTCGGTGACCAGCACCACCCGCGCCCGTCTGTCGGCCGGGTCGACCCGGCGTACCACCAGCCCGCGTCGTTCCAGGTGTGTGACCAGCTCACCCATCGACTGCTGGGTCATCCCGGCGGCTTCCGCCAGCGCGGTGATCCGGGACCCGGCTGGGTCCAGGTACCGGAACACCGCGTAGTGCGCCGGGCGCAGCTGCGCGTCGAGCCGGGCGCGCAGCTGATCGTTCAGCGCGCGCTCGTAGGCCGCGGTGGCCTGACTGAGCAACTTCAGCAGCGTCGGTTCAGCGGTTGACATATTACAAAGGTTACCTTTATATCTGGGAGTATGCGAGACGCACGGACACTCACCTTCCGCAATGGGCACCGCGTCACCTTGGTCGCGCAGGGCACCGACGAGCACGGTCCCTACCTGCGGCTCGAGCATGTGCTGCCGCGGGCTGAACGCCAAGCGGGCCCGCACTGGCATCCGGTGCTCAGCGAGCGGTGGACAGTCCGGCAGGGCCGACTCCGATTCACCGTCGACGGCACCGAGATCCTCGCGCACCCAGGCGATACGGTCACCGCACCGGCCGGTGCCGTGCACGAATTCCGCAGCGAGGTCCCCGGCACGGTGATCGATCACGAGATCCGTCCCCCGCTGCGGCACTGGGAGATGTTCCGGCTCTGGCACAACCTGGACCGCGCGGGCAAGACCACCCGGGGCGGGGTGCCACGCGATCCGCTCGCGCTCGCCTTGCTGTGGGACTACCAGGACGGCTACCTCGGGGGCATCCCGGCCCGGTTGCAGCGGCTCGTACTGGGTGGTCTCGCCCGCCTCGCCGTGCGCCTCGGCTACCGCAGCCGCTGGCTGGAAAACGGCTCCGACCTCCCCTGACTCCGCCAGCCAGAACCACCCGCACAGGCAAACGCCCGGCTGCCGCTACTGTCGTTGCCATGGCTCAGCCCGACGCAGCGCCCAGCGACGCGACACCACTGGGTGTCTGGCCCGGCACCGCCTATCCGCTCGGGGCCACCTACGACGGGGCGGGCACCAACTTCTCGGTGTTCTCGGAGGTTGCCGACGCGATCGAACTCTGCCTCATCGCCGGGGATGGCACCGAGACCCGGATCGCGCTGGAAGAGGTCGACGGCTATGTCTGGCATGCGTACCTTCCCGCGATCGAGCCCGGCCAACGCTACGGATTCCGTGTGCACGGCCCTTTCGACCCCGATCGCGGATTGCGCTGCGATCCGAGCAAATTGCTACTCGATCCGTACGGCAAGGCTTTCGACGGAAAATTCGACAAGCACCCGTCGCTCTATACCTATGGGCTGGACTCGCTCGGCCACACCATGACCGGCGTGGTGATCAACCCGTACTTCGACTGGTGCGCCGACCGCGCGCCGAACCGGCCGTACCACGAGACGGTGATCTACGAGGCGCACGTCAAAGGTATGACGATGACGCACCCCGATGTGCCCGAGGAACTGCGCGGCACCTACGCCGGCATCGCACACCCCGCGGTCATCGACCATCTGAAGGGGTTGGGCATCACCGCGATCGAGCTGATGCCGGTACACCAGTTCCTGCACGACCGGGTGCTGCTGGATCAGGGTCTGCGGAACTACTGGGGTTACAACAGCTTCGGTTACCTTGCTCCGCACAACGAGTACGCGGCGCTGGACCGCGCCGGTGCGGCGGTCACCGAGTTCAAGGCGATGGTGCGGGCGCTGCACACCGAGGGCATCGAGGTGATCCTCGACGTGGTCTACAACCACACCGCCGAGGGCAACCACCACGGCCCGACGATCGGCTTCCGCGGCATCGACAACGCCGCCTACTACCGCTTGGTCGACGACGACCCGTCGCACTACACGGATTACACCGGCACCGGAAACAGCCTCAACGTCCGCCACCCGCACACCCTGCAGCTGATCATGGACTCGCTGCGCTACTGGATCCTGGAGATGCACGTCGACGGATTCCGTTTCGACCTGGCCGCGACGCTGGCGCGGGAACTGCACGACGTGGACCGGCTGTCGACGTTCTTCGATCTGGTGCAGCAGGACCCGGTGGTGAGCCAGGTCAAGCTCATCGCGGAGCCGTGGGACGTGGGCGAGGGCGGCTACCAGGTCGGCAATTTTCCCGGCCTCTGGACGGAGTGGAACGGCAAATACCGCGACACCGTCCGCGACTACTGGCGCGGCCAGCCCGCGACGCTCGGCGAGTTCGCCGCGCGGCTCACCGGCTCCTCCGACCTGTACGAGGCCACCGGGCGCAGGCCGAGCGCGAGCATCAACTTCGTCACCGCACACGACGGGTTCACTTTGCGGGACCTGGTGTCCTACAACGAGAAGCACAACGAGGACAACGGCGAGGACAACCGTGACGGCGAGAGCTGGAACCGGTCGTGGAACTGCGGCGCCGAAGGACCGACCGACGATCCGGAGATCCTTGCGCTGCGCGACCGGCAGAGCCGCAACCTGCTGGCGACGCTGGTGCTCAGTCAGGGGGTGCCCATGCTCGCGCACGGTGACGAGATGGGCCGCACCCAATCCGGCAACAACAACGTGTACTGCCATGACTCGCCGCTGGCGTGGATGGACTGGTCGCTGCGCGAGACGAATGCCGACCTGCTCGCGTTCACCCGCACCGTGATCGCGTTGCGCACCGAGCATCCCGTCTTCCGGCGCAGGCGGTTTCTCGCGGGCGGCCCGCTCCGATCCAGCGGCCACGCCCGCGACATCGCCTGGCTCACCCCCTCGGGCGAGGAGATGACCGCCGCGGACTGGGACAGCGGCTTCGGCAAGTCGCTGGCGGTCCACCTCAACGGCGCGGGCATACCCGAGCCGGGCCCGCGCGGCGAGCGGATCACCGACGACTCGTTCCTGCTCTGCTTCAACGCCCACGACGAGGCCATCGACTTCGCGCTACCCGTCACCGGCGACGGCGCGGAATGGTCGGTAGCGCTGGACTGCTCGACGCCGACCGGTCTGGCCGACGCCGATTACGCCGGGGGCGCCACCGTCACCGTCGAAGCCCGCTGTCTCCTCGTCCTCCGCCAGGCCGCCTGACCCAATGCCGATGACCGCACCCGATTCCACCGAGATGCACGTGACCGACCCGGTATCCCTGCGCCGCAAGCCCGCCCGCCAGACGACGATCCGCAGCGCCTACCGGCTACAGCTGCGACCGGACGCGCTGACCTTCGCCGAAGCCCGCGCTATCGCGGAATATCTTCAGCAGCTGGGCATTTCGCACCTCTACCTGTCGCCGATCCTGACCGCGACGCACGGTTCCACGCACGGCTACGACGTCACCGACCCGACCACGGTCTCCGCTGCCCTCGGCGGGCCGACCGGCCTCAAGGCCCTCGCCGACGAAGTGCGCAGCCGCGGCATGGGCCTGATCGTGGACTTGGTGCCCAATCACGTCGGGGTCGCCGACCCACGGCAGAACGCCTGGTGGTGGGACGTGCTGCGGAACGGCCAGGAGTCCAGGTTCGCACAGTATTTCGACATCGACTGGAGCCCGGGCAACGGCGCGGGCGGGCGGCTGGCGCTGCCGGTGCTGCAGAGCGAGAACGACCCCGCCGCGTTGACCGTGGACCGTACCGGCGCCGAACCCATGCTGGCGCTGCACGATCTGCGTTTCCCGATCGCGCCCGGCACCGACGGTGACAACGCGCTGCGCATCCACGACAAGCAGCACTACCGGCTGGTGAGCTGGAAGGCCGGGTTGTGCACCTACCGGAGGTTCTTCGCGGTCAGCAGCCTGGCCGCGCTCCGCCAGGAGAACCCGGAGGTCTTCGACGTCACCCACCGCGAACTCGCCGCCTGGTGCGAGCACGATCTGATCGACGGCGTGCGGGTCGACCATCCGGACGGGTTGTCCGACCCCGTCGGCTACCTCATCCGGCTGCGCAGGCTCATCGGCCCGCACCGGCTGCTGCTGGTGGAGAAGATCCTGGCCAACCGCGAGCCGCTGGACGAGACGCTGCCGGTGGACGGCACCACCGGCTACGACGCGCTGGCCGACTTCGGCGGCGTGCTGATCGACCCGCGCGGCGAACCGGCCCTCACCGAACTGTCGCGGCGCGTCGCCGGGCACGGCAGCGATCGCGCGTGGATCGGCGAGACCGAGCACCGGATCAAGCGGGCGGTCGCGGAAAGCATTCTGGCGCCGGAGATCCGGCGGCTGGTCGCCGCGATCAAGCAGGACGCCCATGCCGAGAGCTTCGACACGATGGCACTGACCAACGCCACCATCGAGGTGCTGGCGTTCATGCCGGTGTACCGGGCCGACTACGCACCGCTGGCCGGGATGGCCGGCGCGGTGATCGCCGAGGTGGAGAAACGCAACAGCGAGCTCACCGCGCCGCTGGCGGTGCTGGTCGCGGCGCTGGCCGCCGACTCGGACGCGGCGGTGCGCTTCAGTCAGGTGTGCGGGGCGGTGACCGCCAAGGCGGTCGAGGACACCATGTTCTATCAGGCCGGTCGGCTGGTCTCGTTGCAGGAAGTGGGCGGCAACCCGGCCCGGTTCGGCCACTCGCTCAACGAGTTCCACCTGTCCAACAGTCAACGCGCGCAGCGGTGGCCCGCGACCATGACGACATTGTCGACGCACGACACCAAACGCGGGGAGGATGTGCGTGCCCGTATCGGCGTGCTGTCCCAGGCCGCAGAGACCTGGGCGCGCAACGTCGAATCCTGGCTGGAGACCACACCGGCCCCGGACGGGGCCACCGCGCTGTTGCTGTTGCAGAACATGTTCGGCGTGTGGCCCGCGGATGGCCGGCCCGCCGGGTCGGTGCCGGGCCTGCGGGAACGCCTGCACGTGTTCGCCGAGAAGGCGATCCGGGAGGCGAACATCAAGACCTCCTGGGAGGAGCCGGACGCCGAATTCGAGGCCGCCGTGCACGCCTGGGTGGACGGGGTGATCGACGGGCCAGTCGGCTCGGAGCTCGGCGACCTGGTGCACGAGCTGGCGCCGCACGCCTGGTCGGACTCGCTGGCGCAGAAGCTGCTGCAGCTGTGCGGCCCCGGCATCCCGGACGTCTACCAGGGCTGCGAGCTGTGGGAGGACTCCCTCGTCGACCCGGACAACCGCCGTCCGGTGGACTTCGCCGCCCGCGCGGGCATGCTGCAATCACTCACCGGCACACCGGCATTGGACACCACCGGCGCGGCAAAGATGTGGATCGTGGCCTACGCCCTGTGGCTGCGCCGCGAACGTCCCGACTGCTTCGTCGGCGGCAGCTATCGGCCGCTGTTCGCTACCGGCGACCACGCGAGCAAGGTGGTGTCCTACGCGCGCGGCCGCGCCGGCGAAGCGCCGGAGGTGATCGTCGTCGCCACCCGCCACAGCGTGGGATTGGCCGAAAGCGGGTGGAGCGACACGTTTCTCGACCTGCCATCGGGCAACTGGACCGACCGGCTGACCGGTCACACGTTCCAGGGCCGGGCGCGGCTGGAGAAGGTGTTCGCCCGGCTGCCGGTCGCGTTACTGGTCCGCTGAGGGCACCGACTCGGCGGTCACCGCGTCGACCTTCTCGAACAGTTCCTCCGGGAACAGGCCGCCGAGTTCCTCGCGCCACCGCCGCAGGTTCGCCGGACGGTAGTCCAGCGCGTCCTGAGTGCTGGAGGCCACCCGGACGCCCTGATCGGTCGGCATGGACATCCGGCGCCAGGAATCCCAGTGAAAGCGGCGGCTGCGCGGGCGGCGCAGCGTGCGGACCACATTCAGAACTCGGTAGCCCATGCCGAGAGAGTCGTGCAGCCGCATGTGGTCCCCGCCCGCGGCCCGGCAGCGTTTCGACAGCTCCGCCAGCCGGTCCCGGTCGAACGCCAGACCGACCGATTCCGCCTCGCTGACCATCCACTGCAACGTGGCGTCGGACAGTCCGCATTCGGCGTAACCGCCGCCGATATCGCTGTGCACGCCGGGGAACCACACCTGCTTGACCCGCTCGAACCCACGCCGGTACTTCACGGTCGGCTCGACCGGCACCTCCCACAGCGACGGTTCGAAATTGCGCCGCCGCTCATCGATGGCCAGGGCTTGACGGGCGCAGTGCACCTCACGCGAGAGCTTGACGTCGTGGAACCGGTGCCGAAGCGAAGTGAGCCCTGGCACGCCCAATGCGCCGACGGTGTCGAACACGCCGAGGAAGTCGATCTTGGCCTTCCTGGCGTACTTCCGGCGGAACTCCTTCCAGTGGGCGGGCTCCGGCGGATCCGGGTTGTCCTGGGTCTTGGCGGGCGGACGCTGCCGATAGATCCGCAACGCGTCCGGGTACTTGCCGTTGATCATCGCTTCCGGGGTCATGATGCCGATGCGGCTGATCAGCCCGGCCAGGCTGCGGGCGGTGAAGGCGCCGCGGCTGAAGCCGAAAATATAGATCTCGTCGCCCTTTTCCCAGTTCAGGGCGAGATGCCAGTATGCGGAGGAGAGGTTCGCCTCGAGTCCGAGCCCGAAGGCCCCGCCCATCAGCCGGTCGGAGAGGAAGCCGCGTGCGCCGGGGCCGGACACGTAGGTGACCCATTGCTGGATCGTCTCCCCTTCGGGCCCCGGCGCGTCGAACCGCACCGTCTGCGCGATTTTGATGATGTTCGATACCGTGCTGCTCGACTCGGCCTTCCAGGTGCCGTCGCAACACACAACCAAGCGCTTCATGGCCTCATCCTCCGCTGGCAACCTTGCCGTGACCCGCGTAATCGACTACTCGAATTCATCGCGGGCGGGACGGGACAGCGTTAATGGACGAGGCCGAATCCGCGCGTCAGAGCCAGCTGGGATCCCCGAACACCGCGCCGGAATCGTCCACCTCGGGCGTCTCGAGATCGACGTAGGCGTACTGGCGCAGCGTCACCGGGCCGCTGCACGCGTTGACCCGGAGATGGAAGTCACGCATGACGACCTGGACGAGCTTGCCGGGGATCAGCTCCTTCTCCCGGATCGGCACCTCGACGACCTCGCCGGGGCCGAGGTCGAGAACGGCGACCGGGCCGATGTTGAGAAACGCCTGCGGGGCGATGACGATCTCGGGCTGGAAACCGATGGTGCCGGTGCCGATGTTCACGGCGCAGCCGACGTGATAGCCGATCCGGAGCTTGCCCGCGGCGTCACCTTCCAGCCGGGCGTAGGCGGTACCGCTGACGAATGCCTCTCTCGTCGTGCCCATCATGTTCAACGGTGGGATGCGGTTGATCGTCTCGTCCCGGCTTCCGACCGAGAAGGTCATCCCGTTGGGTGAGGTGAATTGCTTTTCGTGCGCCGGCATGGTGATGATCTCCGCCCCACCCGACGGGGCGAACGCGGTGGAAGGAATACAGGCCACGATAGCTCCCGCTGCTACGAGCAGCGCTTTCCTGACATTCGACGGCATAGGCGAGCACTGTAGTAGCAGATGGCTATTACAGTAGTGCGCGACACGACGAGGAGTTGATCGAGTCGTGATGTCCGGCGGCGACACACCGCCGCGACGTGCGCCTCGCTACGACGCCTTGCCGGTCGATGAGCCCCGCCGGGCAGCCGCCAGCCCGCCGACCCACCACGCCGACCCAAGCGCGGCGGCGGCCAGCACCGCGACCTGTAGCGATCCGGTGATCAGCGCCAGCACGAGGCAGCTCACCAACCCCGCGACCACCGCGTCGAGCTTGTACACCGGCCAGGCGCTACCGGCGATGTCGATCGTCGCGCCGCGTACCGGAGGGTGCACCACTGCCATGTCCTCAGGGTAGTCGGAAATGAATGTTCGGGCGAGCGAACTTCGCCGTGGGAACACTCCAGATCGCCACCGCGTTCCGGCAGATATGCCATTGACAGGTGAATACGAACCGAGTACCTCCGACTGGGCACGCCAGCAAGCCGAGAGCTACGAGAACTCCGGCGGCACCGAGGCCACGACCCTGCAGGGCGTTCCCGTCGTCCTGATGACCAGCAAGGGCGCCAAGAGCGGCAAGCTGCGCAAGACCCCGCTGATGCGGGTGGAGCACAACGGCGAATACGCCGTGGTCGCCTCGCTGGGTGGCGCGCCGAAACACCCGGTCTGGTACTACAACATCAAGGCCGAACCGCACGTCGAACTGCGCGACGGCACGGTGACCAAGGACTACACCGCCCGCGAGGTCTTCGGCGAGGAGAAGGCGCTGTGGTGGGAGCGCGCGGTCGCGGTGTGGCCGGACTACGCGACCTATCAGACCAAGACCGACCGCCAGATCCCGGTCTTCGTCCTCTCTCCCACGTAGTCCGAGCGAAGGTAGCCACCGTGTCACCGCCACCCGCCGCAGCTCGCCGCCGCGGCGGGTGGCAGCATATTTCGGGTGTCCAATCCGCTCGAGGTCCTCGACGCACTATCCGCCACTCGTCCCCCGCTCACCGCGGACGAGATCGATGCTGCCGCCAAGCGGATTGCCCACGTCATCGAGCCGACCCCGCTGCAGCGCAGCGACCGGCTCTCGAAGCTGACCGGGGCGAGCGTCTACCTCAAGCGGGAAGACCTCGGCCCGGTCCGCTCCTACAAACTGCGTGGCGCCTACAACCTCGTCATTCAGCTGACCGAGGACGAGCGCGCCGCGGGCGTGGTGGCGGCCAGCGCCGGTAACCACGCGCAGGGCGTCGCGTTCGCGTGCCAGACGATGGGGATCACCGGCCGCATCTACGTGCCGACCACGACGCCGAAGCAGAAGCGCGATCGCATTCGGGCGCACGGCGGCGAGTTCGTCGAGCTGATCGCCATCGGCGAGACCTACGACGCGGCCGCCGCGGCCGCCGCCGACGACGTGGCCCGCACCGGCGCGACCATGGTTCCCCCTTTCGACGACGCGCGCACGGCGGCCGGTCAGGGCACCATCGCCGCGGAGATCCTGGACCAGCTCGGCGGCTCCCCCGACCTGGTGATCGTTCCGGTGGGCGGCGGCGGCTGCCTCGCCGGTATCGGCACCTATCTGCGCGAACGGTCCCCGCGCACCGGCATCCTCGGCGTGGAGCCCGCGGGCGCGGCCTCCATGACGGCCGCGCTGGTGGCGGGCGGCCCGGTGACGCTGCCGGCGATCGATCCGTTCGTGGACGGCGCCGCGGTGCGGCGCGTCGGCTCGGTGCCGTTCTCCGCGGTGTCCGGTTTCGGCGGGCGGGTGGTCTCGCACGCCTCGCTGCCGTTGCTGACCACCACCGACTACCCCAAGGGGGCGGGCGCGTTCCAGATGATGCACGTCGACGAGGGCGCGATCTGCACGACCATGCTCGATCTGTACCAGAACGAGGGCATCATCGCCGAACCCGCGGGGGCGCTCACCGTGACGGCAATGGCCGAGATCACCGTCGAGCCGGGGTCGACGGTGGTGTGCCTGGTATCCGGCGGCAACAACGACGTGTCCCGCTATGGCGAGATCATCGAGCGCTCGCTGGTGCATCGCGGCCTCAAGCACTACTTCCTCGTGGACTTCCCGCAGGAGCCCGGCGCGCTGCGCCGCTTCCTCGACGAGGTGCTCGGCCCCGACGATGACATCACGCTGTTCGAGTACGTCAAGCGCAACAACCGCGAGACGGGCGCGGCGCTGGTCGGCATCGAACTGGGCGCACCGGACGGGCTCGGGCCGCTACTGGAACGGATGCGCCAGTCCCCGATACAGTGCGAGCGCCTCGAGCCGGACACACCCGCCTACCGCTACCTGACCTGAACCACCGCGCCGGTCCGACCGGGCTGGTTCCGCCAGGCCGGTCCACACGGCAGGTCCCCGGTCGGTCCCGTCAGGCCACGCCGCGGCGGGTGTCAGGCTGCCTTCGGCGTCGCCGTTACCGGCACCCGGCGGCGGGTCGCGCGCAGGCAGTTCAGCATGAGCGGCAGCAGCCAGAAGGCCGCCGACTGGTCGTAATGCAGCTGGGCGGCGGAGAGCCGGTTGTGCACGAACCCGACCGACAGACCCAGCCGCGGTTCGGCCCAGCCGAACGAGCCGCCAAGACCGATGTGCCCGAACCCGGCGTGCGCGCCCGGCATCGGCAGCGAGTGGTAGCCGAGGCGCCACAGCATGGGCGCGTAGAACAGCGCGCGGTCGGGCTGGTAGGTCTCGATGCGGCGCAGCGCCTTCATGGTGTGCCCGCCGAGGTATCTGCGGCCGGCCAGCACACCGTCGTTGGCGAGCGCGCTGTACATCGTGGCCAGCGCGGGCGCGGTGCACACGCCGTTGCCCGCGCCGAGCTCGGTGTTCAGGATCGGCGGATCCACGCCCTCGAGAATGGCTTCCAGGCCGGGCAGGAACAGGCAGCGCGTAGCGGCGCCCAGCGCGCCCGGAATCCGATGGCTACGGCCGAGAATGGCCGCGCCGAGCGGCTTTCCGGCCATGCTCAGCTGGGTGCCCGCCAGGGGCGCGTAGCTGGTCGCCGAGTCGGCGGGCGGCCTGCCCAGGTGCAGGCCGTCGATGCCGAGCGGCTCGGCCACCTCGGTGCGGAACAGTTCACCCAGGCTGCTGCCGGTGATCGCGCGGGCCAGCCCGGCGACCAACCAGCCGAAGGTGAGTGCGTGGTAGGTGGGTACGCCGAGCAGACGGTCCGGTTTCGCCGCGGCAAGGCGCTGCTCCATGAGCCGGTGATCGAGCACGTCGGCCAGGCCGGTGGCGATCGGCGCCAGTGCGTACAGTCCCGCTCGGTGCGTCATCAGCTGGCGGACGGTGATCTTGTGTTTGCCGTTGACCCGGAATTCCGGCCAATACTCGGCGACCGGGGCGGAGTAGTCGAGCAATCCGCGGTCGGCGAGACGGTGCACGACCGTGGCGGAGATGCCCTTGGTGGCGGAGAAGATGATCGTGCCGGTGTCCCTGGTCCACGGAGCGTCGCCACCGGAGCCGATCCAGATGTCCACCAGCGGCTCACCGTGCCGGTGCAGCGCGAACGCCGCGCCCGCACCTCTCCGGTTGCCGAATGCCCGCGCGAAAGCACGCACGAAAGGTGCGAATTCGGCGGCAGCGCTGCCGCCCATCCCCGGGGGAAGAACCGCAAGGTCCCCGGAAGCGACGTTGCTCATCCCTCCACGGTAATGGCGTGGATCACATCCGGCAAAGTTGTGTCTCGGACAGTTGTCAGCACGTTATTTAACACATGCCCAGAAAGGAGCCGGTGCTTGCGCTTCCGGCACGCTCAGCGCGCACCCGGCGGCGCCGTTTCCAGCAGCGCGAACGAGTGACCCGGAACGGTTGTCGTAGAAGGGCCTACGGTCGGAGACTCCCAGTACAGCAGCGGGAGCCCCGCAACCGGCACGGCGACCTGGTCCTCGCCCATGTTGCACACCAGGGCCAGCGTGCCTCGATGCACGACGATCCAGCGCGCGGCCTCGTCGTAATCCACCGAAACATGGGTCAGCCATGGGTCACTGAGCTCGGCCCGCTCCCGGCGCACCGCCAGCAGGGCTCGGTAGCAGGACAGCAGCCGGGCGTTGGCCGGTTTCGCGAGCTCGTCCCAGTCCAGCTTCGAGCGCTGGAAGGTCCGCGGATCCTGCGGGTCCGGCACCTCGTCGGTGGGCCAGCCGTGTTCGGCGAACTCGTCCTTGCGCCCGGCCGCGGTCGCGGCGGCGATGACCGGATCGGTGTGCGAGGTGAAGAACTGGAACGGCGTGCGGGCGCCCCACTCTTCTCCCATGAACAGCATCGGCGTGAACGGCGAGCACAGCACCAGTGCGGCTTTGATCGCCAGCTGGCCGTCGGTCAGGTAAGCGCTCGGCCGGTCGCCGATGGCCCGGTTGCCGATCTGGTCGTGAGTGCACGTGTAGGCCAGCAGCGCGCTGCCCGGGACCAGGCTGGGGTCGATCGGGCGGCCGTGCGTGCGGCCGCGGAAGCTGGAATACGTGCCCGCGTGGAAGAACCCGTGCGTGAGCGTCTGGGCCAAGCAGCGCAGCGACCCGAAGTCGGCATAGTAGCCCTGCCGTTCGCCGGAGACGGCGGTGTGGACGGCGTGGTGCAGGTCGTCGTTCCACTGCGCGGTCAGCCCGTAGCCACCGGCCGCGCGCGGAGTGACCAGCTTCGGGTCGTTCAGATCGCTTTCCGCGATCAGCGTCAGCGGCCTGCGCAGGTGGGCGGCGAGGCGTTCGGTGGCGACGGCGAGCTCGGCGAGCAGGTGCGATGCGGTCCGGTCGACCAAGGCGTGCACCGCGTCCAGGCGCAGGGCGTCGAGGTGGAAATCACGCAGCCAGCGCAGCGCGTTGTCGATGATGTGCGCGCGCACGTTATCGGACTGCGGGCCATCCAGGTTGAGGCTCTGCCCCCAGGTGTTGCGTCCCTCGGTGAGGTAGGGCGCGAAGCGCGGCAGGTAGTTGCCGGACGGGCCGAGGTGGTTGTAGACGACGTCGAGGCAGACCGCCAGCTCGCGGGCATGGCAGGCGTTCACGAACCGCTGCAGGCCGTCGGGGCCACCGTAGCTTTCCTGTACCGCGTACCAGAGCACACCGTCGTAGCCCCAGTTGTGCGTGCCGTCGAAGGCGTTCACCGGCATCACCTCGACCACGGTGACACCCAGGTCGACCAAGTGGTCGAGCCGCTCGATCGCGGCGTCGAAGGTACCCGCCGCTGTGCAGGTCCCGATGTGCAGTTCGTAGTAGACCGCTCCGGCCAGCGGCCGTCCGGTCCAGCCCGCGTCGGTCCATGCCGCCGGATCGAGGGCGTGCAGGGCCGAACGGGCGTGCACCCCGTCGGGCTGACGCGGCGAGCGAGGGTCGGGCAGCACGGTCGGGTCGTCGTCGAGCAGGAACCCATACCTGGCCCCGCTCGCGGCGGGAACGTCGGCACGCCACCAGCCGTCCGGCGACCGCGTCATCGGGTGGACAACGCCGTCCAGATCCAATCGCACCGACTCCGGCCGCGGCGCCCACACCTCGAACACAGTCACCGCGCCAGCATCCCATGAGCGTCACCGGTCCGCCGGGGTACGAACACCCGGTCCGGCAGCTCGAGCGCCGTGCGGACCGCCCGCCTGGCAATCCGGATCAGTTTGCCCGGCCGTACCCCGGCCTAGTCCTCCCGCCGTACGGCGACGCGCGAGTCCAGCGACGGGAAGAACGCCACCAGCGGCCCCACCGGCGGACCGGCGTGTTCGCCGGACCGAGATCACCGCCCCGGACTCCAGCAGCGCGACAGCGTCCTCATGCCTCTGGTCTGGGCGCGCGATCCCTGCGAGAGTGGGGGTGTGGGCATCTATGGCGAGCAGGTCGTCCCGCGGATCGTGAACGTTGCCTGCAGGATGCGGGTCAACAAACCGCTGCGTGAGCGCGTGTGCGCCGGGCTGCACGGACGGGTCGTGGAGATCGGGTTCGGCTCGGGGCTCAACGTGCCGTTCTACCCGGCGGCGGTGGAGTCGGTCAGCGCGGTGGAACCCGCCGATCTCGGGTGGCGGCTAGCGAGCAAGCGGATCGCCGCGGCTACCGTGCCGATCGAACGCTCGGGGCTGGATGGGCAAGCCCTCCCCTTCGCGGACAACACCTTCGACTGCGCGCTGTCGACGTGGACGATGTGCACAATTCCCGACATCGCGACCGCGCTCGCCGAGGTGCGCCGGGTGCTGATGCCCGGCGGAACCTTGCATTTCGTGGAGCACGGGCGCGCGCCGGACCACAAGGTGCAGGTCTGGCAGAACCGGCTGAACCCGGTCCAGAAACGGCTGTTCGGCGGCTGCCACCTGAACCGCGACATCCACGCTCTGCTGACAACCGCCGGTTTCGAGATCCGCGAGGCCGAGTCGTTCTACGGCGAAGGCGCCCCCCGCTTCGAGGCCGCCCAGACGCTCGGCGTCGCGGTCTCACCGTGAACGGTCAGACGATCCGCACCGACAGGGTGTAGGTCGCGTTGCCGCGGCTCGGCGCCACGGTGATCGTGTAGTAACCGTTCTGCGGCAACGTGATCCGGCTCGCGGTTGCTTAACAACCGCTTGAAGGACGAACCCTCCCGTCACATCAGGTTTCAAGATCAACGGCACACGGTGGAGGGCTCTTCTCGCGAAACGCCGCAGCAATGTGCCACTCGATACCGTGCGGACCTGTGCGTCAGCTGGCCAGGCAGCCGGGGCCGAGCAGCGCCTTCAGGTCGCCCATCAGGGCTGACGACGGCGAGACACGCAGCCGCTCGTCGATTTTCCACAGCGTGGTCTTGTCTCGGGCACCGACATGGCGGATATGGACATCTGAGGTGCCGGGGTGCCTGGACAATACCCGCTTGAGTTCGCCGATCTTGTCCGGGGTGCACATGCGGGTGGTGATGGTGACCGATAGCGGCTTGGCCACGCCGACCGTGGACAGATCGGGCACCGCGAGATCGTTGGCGATCAACGAGATCCGGTCGTCGCGTACCGAGACGCGCGCCTTCACCAGCACCACGGCGTCCTCGACGACGTCCATGCCGTAGACCGAGTACGCCTGCGGGAAGAACAGCACCTCGATGCCACCGGTGAGGTCCTCCAGCTGCGCCGAGGCCCAGGCCAGGCCGTTCTTGTTGATCCGCCGGTTCACCGAGGCCAGGATGCCGCCGACGGTCACCTGCGTGCCGTCCTTGATATCCCCTTCCAGGATGGCCGGGATCTGCGTATCCGCCTGGGCCGCGAGGACGTGCTCGACGCCGTTGAGCGGATGCCCGGACACGTACAACCCGAGCATCTCCCGCTCCAGCGCGAGCCGGTGTTTGGCCTCCCATTCCTCGTCGGGCACCTTCACGTTGAACACCGAGGTCACCGACTCGTCCGCGTCCAAGCCGCCGAACAGGTCGAATTGACCGATCGCCTCGGCCTTCTTGGTGGCCATCACGGCGTCGATGGCGTCGGAATGGATCAGCATCAAGCCCTTGCGGGGGTGCCCGAGGGAGTCGAACCCGCCCGCCTTGATCAGCGATTCGGTGACCTTCTTGCTCGCCGCGATCGCGTCGATCTTGTTCAGGTAGTCGGAGAAGTCGGTGAACTTCGATTTCTCCTTGCGCGCCTGGATGATCGAGGACACCACGTTCGCGCCGACGTTGCGCACCGCGCCCAGACCGAAACGGATGTCCTTGCCGACGGAGGCGAAGTTCTGCTCGGACTCGTTGACATCCGGCGGCAGCACGGTGATGCCGAGGCGGCGGCAGTCCGCGAGGTAGACCGCGGCCTTGTCCTTGTCGTCGCCGACGGAGGTGAGCAGGCCCGCCATGTACTCGGCCGGATAGTTGGCCTTGAGGTAGGCGGTCCAGAACGAGACGAGGCCGTAGCCGGCGGCGTGCGACTTGTTGAACGCGTAGCCGGCGAACGGAAGGATGGTGTCCCACAGCGCCTTCACCGCGCCCTCGGAGAATCCGTTCGCGGTCATGCCCTCGTGGAAGCCCTTGTACTCGGCTTCGAGGACTTCGAGCTTCTTCTTACCCATCGCCTTGCGCAGCGCGTCGGCCTTGCCCATCGAGTAGGAGGCGACCTTCTGCGCGATGAACATGATCTGCTCTTGGTAGACGATCAGGCCATAGGTCTCGGCGAGGATCTCCTTCAGCGGTTCTTCCAGCTCTGGGTGGATCGGCGTGATCGGCTGCCGCCCGTTCTTGCGGTCGGCGTAATCGTTGTGCGCGTTCATGCCCATCGGGCCGGGACGATAGAGCGCGAGCACGGCGACGATGTCGTTGAAGCCGGTGGGCTGCATGCGGCGTAGCAGGTCGCGCATGGGGCCGCCGTCGAGCTGGAAGACGCCCAGAGTGTCGCCGCGCGAGAGCAATTCGTAGGTCGCGGGATCGTCCAGCGGCAGGTTGTCCATGTCCAGGTCGATGCCGCGGTTGGCCTTGATGTTGTCCAGCGCGTCACCGATCACGGTGAGGTTGCGCAGGCCCAGGAAGTCCATCTTCAGCAGGCCGATGGCCTCGCAGGACGGGTAGTCCCAGCCGGTGATGATGGCCCCGTCCTGGGGCCGCTTCCACACCGGGATGGCGTCCATCAGGGGCTCGGAGGACATGATCACCGCGCAGGCGTGCACGCCCGCGTTGCGGATCAGGCCCTCGAGTCCGCGCGCGGTCTCGTAGATCTTGGCCACGTCGGGATTGCTGCCGATGAGCTCGCGGACCTCGGCGGCCTCCTTGTACCGCTCGTGGTCGGGGTCCATGATGCCCGACAGCGGAATGTCCTTGGCCATGATCGGCGGCGGCAGCGCCTTGGAGATCTGGTCGGCGATGGCGAAGCCGGGCTGACCGAACTGGACTCGGGCGGAGTCCTTGATGGCGGCCTTGGTCTTGATGGTGCCGAACGTGATCACCTGGGCGACCCGGTCGCTGCCCCACTTATCGGTGGCGTAGCGGACCATCTCACCGCGGCGGCGATCGTCGAAGTCGATATCGATATCGGGCGCGGACGGGCGCTCCGGGTTGAGGAACCGCTCGAACAGCAGGCCGTGCGGCAGCGGATCGATGTTGGTGATGCCGAGCGCGTAGGCCACCAGCGACCCGGCCGCCGAACCACGGCCTGGTCCGACGCGGATGCCGACTTCCCGCGCGTGCGACACGAGGTCGCCGACGACGAGGAAGTACGCCGGGAAGCCCTTCTGCTTGATGACGTCGAGCTCGTAGTAGGCGCGGGTGTAGTACTCCTCGGGCACCCCGCCGGGGAACCGGCGCCGCAGGCCGCGCTCGACCTCTTTGCGCAGCCAGGAATCCTGGTCCTCGCCCTCGGGCACCGGGAAGACCGGCATGCGGTCCTTGAAGGCCCACACATCGTCGTAGGACTGGACCCGCTCGCCGATCAGCACCGTGTTGTCGCACGCGCCGGGCACCTCGGCATCCCAGAGCGCGCGCATCTCCTCGGCGGACTTCAGGTAGTAGCCGTCACCGTCGAACTTGAACCGGGTGGGGTCGGACAGCGTCTTGCCGGTTTGCACACACAGCAGCGCCTCGTGGTTGGCGGACTGATCCTTGGTGACGTAGTGGCAGTCGTTCGTGGCCAGCGCCGGAATGCCCAGTTGCTTGCCGACGTTCAGCAATCCCTCGCGGACCCGGCGCTCGATGGACAATCCGTGGTCCATCACCTCGAGGAAGAAATTGTCCTTGCCGAAGATCTCCTGCCATTTGGCCGCCGCCTCCAGCGCCTCGCGGTCGTGGCCGAGGCGCAACCGGGTCTGCACCTCACCGGAAGGGCAGCCGGTGGTCGCGATGATGCCTTCGGCGTACTGGGCGATGATCTCCGCGTCCATGCGCGCCCATTTGCCGAGCTGGCCTTCGATGGAGGCCAGCGAGGACAGCTTGAACAGGTTGCGCAGACCGGTCGCGTTCTCGGCGACCATGGTCATGTGCGTGTAGGCGCCCGAGCCGGAGACGTCGTCGCCCTTCTGACTCGGGTCGCCCCACTGCACGCGCTTGTTGTCGAACCGGGAGACGGGCGCGATGTAGGCCTCGATGCCGATGATCGGCTTGATGCCGTGTTTCTTGGCGGAGTTGTAGAACTCCGACGCCCCGTACATGTTGCCGTGGTCGGTCATCCCGACGGCGTTCATCCCCAGCCGTTTCGCCTCGCTGAACAGGGGCGAGATCTTGGCCGCACCATCGAGCATGGAGTACTCGGTGTGGTTGTGCAGATGGACGAACGATCCGGACGAGGGGGCCAAGACGGTCCTTCCTCCCAAAGTCTCGACGGGGGTTGGCTGGACCGATTCTAGGGGTGCCCACCGACGGGTTTTCCACGGCGCGCTGGCGTCCGGTCCGTACCCGGCGTGTCGGCGGAAAAGGCGATCGGCGCGTCCTGGCGACTCGCCATGTGAGCGTCCAATTTCCGCGAGTGTCGGGTCGCGCCGGATATCGGAACTCCCGCACCGTGGCCGTTCGGCGGCGGTAGTCTCGGCCTTCCTCCCACGGCGCCGCCGGGGCGTATCGGGGACGGACGCACGGCATGACGGACACGGATGTTCGGTGAACCTGTGGAGGTGTCGATGAATTCGACGACAGCGCTGTTGGCCCTTCCCGCCGTGGCGGCGGCAACCCTGGTCGCGACGGCCGCACCGGCCACGGCGGCTCCGGCCGTCGAGTTCGCCACCGTGTACACCCTCGCCCAGGGGGCGTGCGCGGGACAGCTGGAGATGTCGGTCAACGGCGACGCCTATCCGAACCAGGCGGCGTTCACCGTGAGCACGACGCTGGTCGGCGTCGGGCCGTGCAGCCTGCCGGTCACGCTGAACTGGCGCAATGTAGCCACCGGTCAGACGGGCGCGTTCCAGGTGATCGCGCACGGACCCGGCTACTGGGCCAACAGCAGCCACTCGACGCTGTTCGCACCGGGCATCGGTCACTTCACCGCGACGGTCACCGTCGGCGCCCTGCACTTCCCGGAGCCGGGCACGGTCGAGTTCACGGTGACGAAATACCAGGGCTAGCCGCGGGCGAACGGCCATGCTCCGCCCGAGCCGGTAAGTACGGAACGCCGCTCGACCATGCCCATGCAAGTGGCCGGACCTAGCCGGATGTCCTGGCGACCACGCCCGGGTTTTCGGTGTCCGAGCCGACGCCGAAGCGCGCGCGGATCCACCCGACGCCATAATCGGCCCATGGACCGCCCACGTCGAAGCCCGCCATGACCACCGCACTCGCCGCCGTGGCCGCGGCGGCGTTGATCGCGGGTGCGCTGCTGATCTGGTCGCGCACTCGCAGGCTGGTGACCACCCCCGCCGAGCGGGCGGTGCACTCGGCGCTGCACACCGCGTCGCTGGCGGCGGTCCCACTTCGCCGCGGGCTGACCGAGCGGTCCGCACGGGAGGCGGCGCCGCACCTGCGCGCGCTCACCGGCGCCGAGGCGCTCGCGCTGGCCGATGCCGACGGAACGCTGTTGGTCTGGGAGGGGCCGCACGCCGAACTGGCCGAACACTTCACCGAGGCGGCCGAGCGCGCCGTCGCGGGCGAGCGCCCGGTGCTCGTCGCCGGTCCCGGGCGCGGCGAGCATGCCGGGCGAACCTTGATCGCGCAGCCACTGCTGATCGAATCCACCGGTGTGGCCGGGGTTCTCGGCGTGGTGAGCACAGGGCCGCCCGGCCCCGGAGGGCTCGGCGCGGTCGCGGAGGTGGCGCGGTACGCCTGCGGTCAGTTGGAATTGGCCGAGCTGGACGCGTCGCGGGCCCGGTTGGACCGCGCGGAGGTGCGCGCGCTGCGTGCGCAGATCAGCCCGCATTTCATCTACAACGCGCTGAACACGATCGCCTCGTTCGTCCGCACCGACCCGGCGCGCGCCCGTGAGCTCATCCTCGAGTTCGCCGACTTCACCAGGTATTCCTTCCGCGCCGCCGGCGAGTTCACGGTGCTGGCCGACGAACTACGCAACATCGAGCGGTACCTCGCACTCGAGCGGGCGCGTTTCGGCGACGCGTTGCAGGTCCGGCTGCGCATCGCGCCCGAGGTGCTCGGAGTGGTCCTGCCCTTCCTCGCGCTGCAGCCACTGGTGGAGAATGCGGTGCGGCACGGGCTGGCGGGCACCGCGCACGGCGGCACCATCAGCATCGTTGCCACCGACGCTGGCACCGACTGCGTGATCAGCGTGGAGGACGACGGCGTCGGCATGGACCCGGACCTGTTGCGCTCCGGCGCGCTCGATGCAGTCGACACCGGGGCGGGCACCGGGGAGTCGGCCCATGTCGGACTGGCCAACGTCGACGACCGGCTGCGCGCGGCCTTCGGCGACGACTACGGCTTGGTCGTGGAGACCGCGCCCGGCGCGGGCACGAAGGTCAGCTTGCGCGTCCCCAAGTTCCGCGCGGGCATCCGGGCGTGAGGAGTCCAGCGCCCCCTTACGATGGAGCGGTTGTGACCCGCGTTACCAGCAAGACGGCGCTGCGCGTGCTCGCCGTGGACGATGAGAAACCCGCTCTGGACGAGCTGGTGTATCTGCTGCGCGCGCGGCGCGAGATCGGCGAGATCCACGCGGCGGGCGACGCCACCGACGCGCTGCGGATGCTGCGGGCGCATCCGGTCGACGCGGTGTTCCTGGATATCAACATGCCGGGCCTGGACGGGATGGAGCTGGCCGGAATCCTCTCGGAGTTCGCCAACCCGCCCGCGGTGGTCTTCGTGACCGCGCACGACGACCGGGCGATCGCGGCATTCGACCTGGGCGCGGTCGACTACCTGCTCAAACCGCTGCACGAAGCGCGGCTTGCCGAGGCGGTGCGGCGGATCGCCGCGGCCCGCAGCGCGCCACACCAGCCCGCCTCCGACACACGCACCGACCCGAGCGAGGTCATCCCCGTGGAGCTGGCCGGGGTCACCACGCTGGTGCCGCGATCGAGCGTCAGCTGGGTGGAGGCCGACGGGGACTATGCCAGGCTGCACACCAGCGGCGGATCCCATCTCGTCCGGATTCCGTTGTCGGCCTTGGAATCCCGCTGGCAGGACGCGGGCTTCCTCCGGGTGCACCGGTCGTATCTGGTCGCGCTGCGGCTGGTCACCGGGCTGCGGACGGTGGGCACCGGGACCGTGGTGTGCCTGCGCGCCGAGGGCGAGGCGCGGGCCGTCGAACTCCCGGTCAGCCGCAGGCAGGTGCGCGAGCTGAAACAGCGGTTGGTGCACCGCCACCGGCACCGGGGGACCCCGTGACCGGGCCACAGCGTCCGGTGCGCCAGCGCGTCGTGCTCTCGCAGCGACGCGGGGCGCGGCGGGTGCGCACGCGGGCGGAGGTGGCCGAGCAGACCGAGTTCGGCGAGGCGCTCATCGGTGGGCTGATCCGCGCGCAACTCGGGCTCGCGCTGCGCTTGGGTCTGGTGGCGATAGCCGTACTGGGTGCGCTGCCCGTGCTGCTGCGAACCGAGGCGATCGGATCGCTGGAGGTGCTGGGGATCCGGTTGCCGTGGTTGCTGCTCGGCGGCGCGGTCTACCCGCTGCTGTTCCTTATCGGCCGGATCTATGTGCGGCTGGCCGAGCGCAACGAACAGGATTTTCTCGAGCTGGCCGAGGATTGACGATGCTCTCGACCCGAACCCCCCGCGCGGAGCGGGCCACCGGCTACCGCGGCGATGCGGCTGAGAGGCGTCCCCCCGAAGGAACTTCGGCGCGAGCCCAGCTCTCGCACGCGGTGCAGGCCACCAGCTACCACGGCAACGCGACCCGAACACCCGCCGGAAACCCGGCAACTGCCGGACGCTCACGCGTGGTCCGGGCCACCGGCTACCGCGTCGATACGGCCGGGGCGCGCACTCCCGAAGGCGGTTCGGCACGTGGCAGCCTCTTTCGCTCGCGCAAGGGTGCGCCGTGATCGCGGGCTCCGCGCTGACCGTGGCCGCGCTGGTCCTCGCGGCGCTGGCTACGGTTGCGATCGGCGCGTACGGCGTGCGCCTCGCACGCACCACCTCCGACTTCCTGGTCGCCTCGCGCAGCGTCGGACCGCGCTGGAACGCCGCCGCCATCTCCGGCGAGTATCTTTCGGCTGCTTCGTTTCTCGGCGTCGCCGGACTGATCGCCAAGTACGGGGCGGACGCGCTGTGGTATCCGGTGGGCTTCACCGCGGGGTATCTCGCTCTGCTGTTGTTCGTCGCCGCCCCGCTGCGCCGGTCCGGTGCGTACACGGTGCCCGATTTCGCCGAATTCCGGCTGGGCTCGCCGCGTTTGCGCAGGCTGGCGGCCACCGTCGTGGTACTCGTCTGCGCGGTGTATCTGATCCCGCAGTTCCAGGGAGCGGGATTGACCCTGCACCTGCTGCTCGGCGTGCCGGACTGGGTGGGCGCGGTGGCGGTGGGCGCGATCGTGATCGCCAACGTGGTCGGCGGCGGGATGCGCTCGATCACGCTGGTCCAGGCGTTCCAGTACTGGTTGAAGCTGACCGCCGTGGCGATCCCGGCGCTGGTTCTGCTCGGGCACTTCCTCGCCGACGAGCGCGAACTGGGCGCGCCCGCGCCGCCGGTGGTGTCCGAACGCACCACGGTCGACGTGCGCACCGACGTGCTGGTGCGGGTCGCCGCTCAGGAGCGGTTTTCGATCACCGGCACCCTCGACGACCGCGTGGTCGACGGCTCGGTGCCGCTGACACCGGGCACCCACGAACTGGCCGCGGGCACCCGGCTGGTGCTGGAGGCAGGCTCCGTTGTGCCGGTGGTCGCGGGTGCGCCCGCGGACGGGACGGACTGGCTGGCGCCGGGCGGTGGACTGGGCGGGCCGCATCCGACCTATCAGGTCTACTCGCTGATCCTCGCGACCTTTCTCGGCACCATGGGTCTGCCGCACGTGCTGGTGCGCTTCTACACCAACCCGGACGGGCGGGCGGCCCGGGCGACAGCGCTGGCGGTGATCGGCCTGGTCGGGGTGTTCTATCTGTTCCCGGTGCTGCTGGGCGTTTTCGCGCGCCTGTACGTGCCGCAACTACTGATCACCGGCACCTCCGATGCCGCGGTCGTACTGCTGCCCGCGGCGGTGGTCGCCGGACTGCCGGGTCAACTGCTCGCCGCGCTGGCCGCGGCGGGCGCGATCGCCGCGTTCCTGTCCACCTCGTCGGGCCTGCTGGTGAGCATCGCGGGCGTGCTCAGCACCGACATGCTGCGCGGCCGGATCCGCGATTTCCGCACCGCGGCGCTGGCCGCGGGTGCGGTACCGCTGGCGCTCTCGCTGACCGTCGCGTCGCTGGATCTGTCCCGCACCGTGGGCTTGGCGTTCGCGGTGGCCGCCTCCACCCTGTGTCCGCTGCTGGTGCTGGGCATCTGGTGGCGCGGGCTGACCGCGGCGGGCGCGGCGGCGGGCCTGGTGGCGGGTGGTCTCACGGCGGGTGGGGCGACGGCCGTCTCGGTCACCGGCGGGTTCTCCGGCGAGGTGGCGAACGGCTGGCCCGCGGCACTGCTCAGCTATCCCGCGGGGATCAGCGTGCCGTTGGCGTTCGCCAGCATGGTGCTGGTCAGCGCGTTCACCCGCGGACTCGGCGGCAGAGCGGTCGGCCGGATCTTCGTGCGGATGCATGCGCCGGAACGCCTGGGGATGGGCGCGGACCGCGAGCGCAGCCTGCGCTCCGACTGACCCGCCTTGCCATGGGAACCTGCCCGGCATCGCGTGGGGAGGGGTTGCGCGGTGTGACCGTTCGTCGCGCCGCAACGACCGCTCACCGCATATTCGGCCACCTTCACGGAGTGACCCACACCACAGCCTACAGTCGGCCCGCCTGCCTGGCTTACCGTCCTCGAGAAGTAAGCCACGTCACTTGGTAGGACCATCATGACCAGTACCCATCTCGACGGCCTCGCACCGAGGCAAGCGCCGAGCGCAGCGGAATTCGCCGACGCCCAGGCGAGCCCCCAATTCCAGGACCTCCGAAACCGCCTGCGGCGCTTCGTCTTTCCGATGACCGCGCTGTTCCTGCTCTGGTACCTCGGTTACGTGCTGCTCGGCGCATACGCGCACGACTTCATGAGCCGCCCGGTATTCGGCAACATCAACGTCGGATTGCTATTCGGCCTCGGCCAATTCGTCTCCACCTTCGCCATCACCGCACTGTACGTCCGGTTCGCCAACCGGGAACTGGATCCGCGCGCGGCGGCCATCCGCGGCTACCTCGAGGGAGACCGAGCATGAACACTGTGCACACCTACGCCGCCGCCGCGACGGTCGGCAACCCGATCGCCAATATCGCCATCTTCGGCGTCTTCGTCGCGATCACGATGGTCGTGGTGATCCGGGCCAGCCGCAACAACGCCAGCGCCGCCGACTACTTCACCGGCGGGCGCGGTTTCTCCGGCCCACAGAACGGCGTTGCCATCGCGGGCGACTACCTCTCGGCCGCGAGCTTTCTCGGCATTGCCGGCGCCATCGCGGTCTACGGCTACGACGGATTCCTCTACTCCATCGGATTCCTGGTCGCCTGGCTGGTCGCGCTGCTGCTCGTCGCCGAGATGCTGCGCAACACCGGCAAATTCACCATGGCCGACGTGCTGAGCTTCCGGCTGAAGGAAGGACCGGTGCGCACCGCGGCCGCGCTGTCCACGCTGACGGTGTCGCTGTTCTATCTGCTCGCGCAGATGGCGGGCGCCGGCGGGCTCGTCGCGCTGCTGCTGGACATCTCCGACAAGACCGGGCAGTCGGTCGTGATCGCCGTGGTCGGCGTGCTGATGATCGTGTACGTGCTGGTCGGCGGCATGAAGGGCACCACATGGGTGCAGATCATCAAGGCGGTGCTGCTGATCGCGGGCGCGGCGCTGATGACCGTCATGGTGTTCGCCAAGTACGGATTCGACTTCTCCGGCATCCTCGGCTCGGCGCAGGACGCGGTCTCCGATTCGGCGAGCAAAGCCGTCGCCGCACGCGACGTGCTCGCGCCGGGAGCGCAGTACGGCGGCAGCGAGACCTCGAAGCTGAACTTCCTGTCCCTTGGTCTCGCCCTGGTGCTCGGCACCGCGGGTCTGCCGCACGTGCTGATGCGCTTCTACACCGTGCCCACCGCCAAAGAGGCGCGGCGCTCGGTGGTCTGGGCGATCGGCCTGATCGGCGCGTTCTACCTGTTCACCCTGGTGCTCGGCTACGGCGCGGCCGCGATCGTCGGGCCGGACCGTATCCTGGCCGCCGCGGGCGGGCAGAATTCGGCGGCGCCGCTGCTGGCCTTCGAACTCGGCGGCGTGGTGCTGCTCGGCGTCATCTCCGCGGTCGCCTTCGCCACCATCCTCGCGGTGGTCGCCGGCCTGACCATCACCGCGTCGGCCTCGTTCGCGCACGACATCTACGCCAACGTCATCAAGCGCGGGAAAGCCGGTGAGCGCGAACAGGTTCGGGTCTCCCGGATCACGGCGGTGGTGATCGGCGTGCTGGCCATCGCGCTCGGCATCCTGGCCAACGGACAGAACGTGGCCTTCCTGGTGGCGCTGGCGTTCGCGGTCGCCGCGTCGGCGAACCTGCCGACCATCCTGTTTTCGCTGTTCTGGCGGCGGTTCAACACCACCGGCGCGCTCTGGAGCATGTACGGCGGACTGATTTCGACGATCGTGCTGATCGTGTTCTCCCCCGCGGTCTCTGGCAGTAAGTCCGCCATGCTGCCGGGATCGGATTTCGACTGGTTCCCGCTGTCCAATCCTGGCATCGTCTCCATCCCGTTGGCCTTCGTGCTCGGCATTGCCGGCACCTTCCTCGGCGGCAAATCCGAGAACCCCGCCAAGGCCGCCGAGATGGAGGTCCGCTCGCTCACCGGCGTCGGCGCCGAAAAGGCGGTCGTGCACTGATCAGTGCCCGGTCTTCCTTGTCCCTGTTGTTCTTTCGTTAGGAGATTTCGCGTGACCAGCGCTACCACCGACAACCGCGACGACACCGCCTACCCGCCCACCCAGGAGTTCGCCGCCCAGGCAAACGCGGACGCGGAGTTGTACGACCGGGCGCGGGCTGATCGGCTGGAGTTCTGGGCGGAGCAGGCCGGGCGGTTGCATTGGCATCAACCGTTCGAGCAGGTGCTGGACTGGACCGCCGCGCCGGTGGCGCGGTGGTTCGTCGGCGGCAAGCTCAACGTCGCCTACAACTGCGTGGACCGCCACGTACTGGCCGGCCACGGCGACCAGATCGCCCTCCACTTCGAGGGCGAGCCGGGCGACTCCCGCGCCATCACCTACGCCGAACTGCTGGCCGAAGTATCACGCGCCGCCAACTACCTCACCGAGCTGGGCCTGCAGGCCGGGGACCGCGTCGCGATCTACATGCCGATGATCCCCGAGGCGATCGTGGCCATGCTCGCCTGCGCGCGCCTCGGGCTCACCCACTCGGTCGTGTTCGCCGGATTCTCCCCCACCGCGCTGCGCCAGCGCGTCGACGACGCGGCCGCTCGACTGATCATCACCACCGACGGGCAATGGCGCCGCGGCAACCCCGCCCCGCTCAAAGCGGCCGTGGACGAGGCACTCACCGCGGGCCAGACGACCGTCGAGCACGTGCTGGTGGTGCAACGCACCGGCATCGACGCGCC
>NZ_JBFAYO010000009.1:16227-223083 GCF_040681325.1 Nocardia sp. NPDC051787 | reverse complement strand
GCCGAAAACCCGCAGCGGCAAAATCATGCGCCGCCTGCTGCGCGACATCGCCGAAGGACGCGAACTCGGCGACACCTCCACCCTCGTCGACCCGAGCGTCTTCGAGGCGATCCGAGCCGGCAAGGGTTGACCCGGACAGCATTGGCGCGGCCGGTGGCGGACTTCGTCACCGGCCGCACCCGTTAGAATTGCGTAAGGAGTGCCGGGAAGTCTGGTCGGCAAGTGGACACGCATCGTACGCCGACGTCGGTGGTCACCGCGTCCACTCGGACTGACCATCGCCCGAAAGGTTTCCCGTGATCACACAGGTGCGCTCGGAGCTATCCCGTTACCTCCGCACCGAAACCTTCGGTGGCGCATTGCTTCTGATCGCGGCGGCGGCAGCGTTGCTGTGGGTGAACTCGCCGTGGGGTGCGGGCTATCGGACGATGACCGAGACAGTCGTCACGATCCCGCCGTTACATCTGGAACTCACCCTCGCCGACTGGGCCAAAGACGGCCTGCTCGCGGTGTTCTTCTTCGTCGCCGGTCTGGAACTCAAACGTGAACTCGTGGTCGGCGAACTCGCCGACCGCAAGCGCGCCACGCTACCGGTGATCGCGGCGATCGGCGGTGTGGTGATCCCCGGGCTGATCGCGGCGGTGGTGGGGTTCGGTGTCCCCGGCATGGACCGGGGCTGGGCTATTCCGGTCGCCACCGATATTGCGTTCGCGCTGGCCGTGCTCGCGTTGACCGGATCGCGCATCCCCGCGGGCGCACGCGTTTTCCTGCTCAGCTTGGCGGTGGTCGACGACCTGATGGCGATCGTCCTGATCGCGGTTCTGTTCACCACGACGGTGTCGCTGCTGTGGCTGCTCACCGCGGCCGGGTGCTTCGCCGCATGGGCGCTGGCACAGCACAAACGGATCAGCACGCCGTTGCTCTATGTCCCCTTGGCTCTGGTGTCCTGGTACGCATTGCACGAGGCGGGCATCCACCCCACGATCGCTGGTGTCGTGCTCGGCCTGCTCACCAGGGTGCGTCTCGACCCTGGCGAGGCGGAGGCGCCCGCCACCCGGCTGGAGCACTTGCTCCAACCGGTCTCCGCCGGCGTATGCGTTCCGTTGTTCGCCCTCTTCGCGGCCGGAGTTCCGTTGAACACCACCGTTTTCGGTGAGCTGTTCAGCGATAGGCTCGCCTTCGCCGTGATTCTCGGTCTTCTGGTCGGTAAGCCGCTCGGCATCCTCGGGATGAGCTGGGTGGCGATCAGGCTCGGCATCGCGACCCGTCCGAGCGAACTCGGCTGGCGGGATATGGTCGCCCTGGCGGTGCTCGGCGGAATCGGCTTCACCGTTAGCCTTCTCGTGGCGGAACTCGCGCTCGCCGATGTCGCTGACGGTTCTTCCGTCGAATTGGCGAAGACCGCTGTGTTGCTCGCATCAATGGCGGCGTCGCTCGCCGGTTCGGCGCTACTGTTGCGGCGCGGGCGTGTCCACCAAGCGCGGCGGGACGCCCGTGCGCTAGAACGTGAAGAGTAAGGCGGCGCGAGCGACGTGCCCGGAAGCGGTAGCCTGCGTGACCGGTGGAGGGCACCGGGAGCGCCGCGGCGAACGGGGCCGAAGCAGTGCCCGGATAGGGAGAAGGGTCGACCAAGTGAGTTTCAACCACGGCGGCAACGGGAACGACGCGCAACGCGGTCGTACGGTGACCTCCATCCCCCTCACAGACGCCGATCCACTCGGCTCCGCAAGCTTCGGAACCCTGGTTCGCGACGCCGCCGAGCAGATGTCGACCCTGGTCCGCGCCGAGGTGGAACTGGCCAAGGCCGAGGTCACCGGTGAGATCAAGAAGGGCCTGCAGGGCAGCGTCTACTTCATCCTGGCGCTGACCGTGCTGTTGTTCAGCACCTTCTTCTTTTTCTTCTTCCTCGGCGAGCTGCTCGACGTGTGGCTGGCGCGCTGGGCGGCCTTCCTGATCGTCTTCGGACTCATGATCGTGGCGGCCGCGGCGCTCGCGTTCCTCGGCTACCGGCGGGTGAAGAAGCTGCGCGCGCCGGAGAAGACGATCGACTCGCTCAAGCAAGCGCGCACGGTCCTGCCGCAGGCGCTGGGCGGACACGAGGACCATGCCGCGCTGGAGAAGCGGACTTCCTAGGCGCGCGTTCGCGAGCCGGTGGGGCGGCTACTAGGCTCGATCGGCGTGTCGGCGAACTTGCTTCCGGATCCGTCCAGCGTCCGTTACGACGGACCGTGGACACATCGGGACGTTCATGCCAACGGCATTCGATTCCACGTCGTAGAAGCGGCGCCCGAGCGATCCGATGCCCCGCTGGTCGTGCTGCTGCACGGATTCGCGGACTTCTGGTGGTCATGGCGACATCAGCTGACCGGCCTGGCCGAGCTCGGCTATCGCACCGTGGCCGTCGACCTGCGCGGCTACGGCGACAGCGACAAACCGCCGCGCGGCTACGACGGCTGGACACTGGCCGGTGACGTGGCCGGGCTCATCCGCGCCCTCGGCTACACCGAGGCCACACTGGTCGGGCACGCCGACGGAGGATTGGTCTGCTGGACCACCGCGGTGCTGCACCCGCGGCTGGTTCGCTCGATCGCGCTGGTCAGCTCACCGCATCCGGCCGCGCTGAAAAGCGCCGTGCTGCGCAACCGCCGCCAGCGCGCGGCCTGGCTGCCCAACTTCCTGCGCTACCAGCTGCCCCGCTACGGCGAGCACCTGCTGACCACCGCCGACGGCTTCGAGGTGGAACGGCTGCTGCGGCAGCGGGTGAGCCCGGGATGGGCGGGCACCGCCGAATTCGTCGACACCGTGCGGCGGATGCGCTCGGCCATCCAGATCCCCGGCGCCGCGCACTGCGCGTTGGAATACCAGCGCTGGGCCTTCCGCAGCCAGTGGCGTCCGGATGGCCACCGGTTCATGGCGACCATGCGCGAACCGATCCACATCCCGGTCCTCACCATGCGCGGCGATCTCGACCCTTACCTGCTGCCGGGGACCTTTCGTCGTGCCCAATATCTCTCGCCGGAACGGCGTCTGGTCAGCATCCCCGCGGCCGGGCACTTCGCTCATCAGGAGAACGCCGACGCCGTCACGACGGAGTTGGTCAAACTCCTCGCCTGAGCCTCTCGCCGAACGCCCGCTCGGCGGCCCGGACGAAGCCGCCGCGGCCCCGCGCCTAGGGCGGCGAAAGCCGAGGCGGCCCCACAAAGGACGCAGCTCGAAGTCCGTCCACGCCTGAACGACGAAGGTCGAGCCCCGCCACCTCGAAGGACGTAGCAGGATAAGCCCTTCTACTGCGCACGCCGAGCGGGCGATAGCCGAGGCGGCCATCAAGCGCGCCGCCGGACCACAGCCCATCCGTAGCCCAGGCCGGGGCCCGAGCGGAGACAGCGCCTGACTGCCCCCGCATGGCCCCGACTCGGTTCAGCTGAGAACGCAGGCTCCGGTGTCGACCGCGATGTCGGACCTGGCGGCTGCGTCGAGCTGAGCGCGGACCTCCGCGAGGGTGAGCACGTAGCCGGTGTCGTCGTCGGTGACCGCGGCGCCGAAGACCACGCCGAGCACCTGCCCTTCGGTATCCACCAGCGGCCCACCGGAATTACCCGCCCTGACCTGACCGCGGACGGTGTAGACCTCGCGTTCGACGGTGCCGTTGCGGTAAATCGTCGGCCCGGTCAGATCCAGCGTCTCCCTGACCCTGGCCGCGCTCGCGGTGTACGGACCGCCGCCCGGATAGCCGAGCACGATGGCGCTGTCGCCGGAGCGTGCGGGCGCTGGCGCCCGCGGGACCACCGGAGCGGTCAGCCCGGGCACCGCGAGTACCGCGACATCCTTCGACGGGTCGAACAGGACCACATTCGCGTCCAATGGACCGCGCGGGGTGTCCACCGCGACGCTCGTGGTGCCCGCGACGACGTGGGCGTTGGTCATCACGCGTTCCGGCGCGATCACGAAGCCCGAGCCCTCCAGCGCCCGCTGGCAACTCGGCGCCACGCCGCGAATGCGCAGCACACTCTGCTGCAGGGACGCGGCGACCGGGCTGGCGAGCACGCTCGGATCGGGCGGTTCGACGGCCGCGATCGGCGCCCGCCCGAACGGGCCGATCACGTCCGGCAGGCCCGAGGTGTTGAGCAGCTTGGAGAACTCGTTGGGCAGCCGGCGCAGCCAGTTCGGCGCGACGCCGTTGACGTCGGCCAGCACCCGCGAGCCGTTGATCGCCGTCGCGATGGCCGGCTGCGACGATGTGGCCAGTGGCAACGCGAGCAGCCACGCCGTGACCAGCACGGCGACCGCTTGCAATCCCGCGCCGACCACACTGTCCACGCTGCGCGTGAACGGATGGCGCATACCGCTGCGGGCGGCACGTCCGAGCACCATGCCCGCGACCTCGCCGACGATCACCAGCACCACGATCAGCAGCACGCCGGTGAGCACTCTGGTCCGGCCCTCGTCGACGTGCACCAGGATGTGCGGCGCGATCAAGATGCCCGCGACGGCGCCGAGCACAACGCCGAGGAAGGCCAGCGCGGAGGCCACCGCGCCCTGCCGCCACCCTGAGGAGGCGGCGAGCAACGCGAGCAGCACGACGGCGATGTCGAGCCAGGCCGACGAACTCATAAGGTCATCCCCACGGCGGCGAGTGCGGTCTCCAGGTCACGGGCATCCTCATGGTCCCACTCGCGATCCCAGCCGGAGGCCTTGCTGATCCCGGCGAGGATGCCGCCGGTCAGTCCCCAGACCAGCATCCCGTCCACCTGGAACGCCGGACTCCGGTAGCCGAGAGTGCTGCGGACCACGAAGCGGTTCGCCGGATCGAGCAGCTGGGCGAGCGGAACGCGCACCACGCGCTCGGTTTCGCTCTCGTTCACGACCCGAACCTCGCCCGGCGTCCGCCAGTACGCGATGACCGGCGTGACGTCGAACCGGGACGGCGGCACGAAGAGTTTCGGCAACACCGCGAACGGTTCCACGTCCGAAGGGTCGAGGCCGGTCTCCTCGCAGGCCTCACGTAGTGCCGTGTCGATCGGGCCGGAATCGCCGAGGTCCACCGCACCGCCGGGAAACGCGACCTGACCGCGATGCTGACGCATGGTGGAGGCGCGCTGGGTGAGCAGTACTTCGGCGTCTGCGGGCAGTCCGCCCGGCGCCTCCGGGTCCGCCTCGGGCGAGCCGCCGAACAGCACGAGCACCGCGGCTTGGCGCGGGGCCGAGGTCACGGTCAAGGCCCGGCGCAGGGCACGCGCCTTGGTCAACGTGTCGGCGGCATCGTCAACGGGTTCGGCGGATCTGGCCAGCCATTTCGGAATGTCCCGCGGTATCTCGATGGTCATCGCATCCCTCCCCGCACCCGCCGACCCGGCCGGACACCCGCACCGTCACGCAATGTCATGCGGCCACTCCGAGTTCGCCTGCGACGGTGTTCGCGATGTCATCGACCCCCTCGAACGCTCGCACGACAACTTCGGCGACCGAGCCGTCGGCCCGCACCAGCACCGAGACCGGCAACACCGCCGGGGCTCCGACCGCCGTGCGCACCCGCGCGTCCGCGTCGAGGACGCCAGGCAGCTTCACGTTCAGTCCGGTCAGCCTGGCCAGTGCCTTGGCTTCATCAGGGTCGCTGTGCACGGTCAGCACGGTAATCGCGTTCCCAGCTCGTTGTGCGTATTGCTGCAAATACGGCAACTCCTGGGCGCATGGTGCGCACCAGTAGGCCCACAGGTTCAGCAGGGCGGGTTTGCCCGCCAGCACTGCGGCCAAGTCGACCGGCCTGCCGTCTGCCAGGCATGCCAACGTTATCCCGGCCAGCGGACCGTTCCCCGTGGTGGCGGTAGCCGGGCAGTCGGCCGGACC
Organism: Nocardia sp. NPDC051787; assembly: GCF_040681325.1. Lineage (NCBI taxonomy): Bacteria > Bacillati > Actinomycetota > Actinomycetes > Mycobacteriales > Nocardiaceae > Nocardia > Nocardia sp. NPDC051787. The sequence continues at coordinate 217,239 of NZ_JBFAYO010000009.1, read as the reverse complement.
GGCCGCGGCGCGCAGTTCGCCGGATACGCCGGAGGTGATCCGCGTCGCCTGTGGCGTGGGCGTTTCGGCGTCGTCACCGCGCGGCCACACCGCGACGGCCAGTGCCACCACCGCGATCAGACCGGCAAGTGCCCAACGCCACGCATGCCCCGCACTTCTTCCGCCCGTGGGCTCCGAGCTCACCGGCCCACCAGCTCGAGCAGATGCTCCCGCTCCGGCCCCTTCACCAGCTTGGCCGCGGCCTCCGGATCGGTCGGCCCGACCCCGAAGGACGGGCAGTCCTTGGCCAGGATGCACGCGCCGCACGCGGGCTTGCGGGCGTGGCAGACGCGCCGGCCGTGGAAGATCACCCGGTGCGAGAGCATGGTCCATTCCTTGCGCTCGATCAGCGCGCCGATAGCGTGTTCGACCTTCACCGGATCTTCCTCGCCGGTCCATTCCCAGCGGCGCACCAGACGGCCGAAGTGGGTGTCGACGGTGATGCCCGGGACCCCGAACGCGTTACCGAGGATGACATTGGCTGTTTTGCGCCCGATGCCGGGCAGCCGGACCAGTTCGGTCAGGGTGTGAGGCAATTCACCCTCGTGATGCTCGAGCAACGCCTGCCCGAGACCGATCAGCGCGGCGGCTTTATTCCGGAAGAACCCGGTCGGCCGGAGGTATTCCTCCAGCTCCGCGCGGTTCGCCTCGGCGTAGGCGCGGGCGTCCGGGTAGCGAGCGAACACCGCGGGCGTGGTGAGATTCACGCGCTCGTCGGTGCACTGGGCGGAAAGTATTGTCGCGACCGCCAATTCGAGCGGCGTGGTGAAGTCGAGCTCGCAGTGCGCATCGGGGAACGCGACCGCCAGTTCCCGGTTCATCCGGCGCGCTCTTCGAACCAGCCCGAGCCGGGTTTCCGCCTGTCGCGCCCTGGTTTTCCGTTTCGGAGCCGCGGCGGCGCCCGGCTGGGCTTCGGAGGGCTCGGAGGCGGACGGAAGGCCGTTCCCGGCGGCGATGGAGGGGGAGACGCGCACGCGTCCACCATACGGAACCGCCGACCAACGTTGCCCTTCCAGTTCAGTTGCCGTGTTCCATCTGAGACCTGGACCGTGTTTACTGCTCGTCATGCAAGGACTCGCTGTGGTGCTCTTCCCAGTGGTGTTGATGCTGTTCGCACTGGGTATGGAGCGGGTCGAGAATCGGCTCCGCAAGCTTCTCGAACCCGACGAAGAGGTTCAGCAGTACCTGGACAAAGCAAGCAACGCCGAAGTGAAGGAGCTGACGAAGCTCGGTCTGCCCGCCGCCGTGGCACGGATGCGCAGGCGCCGCTCCCGCGGCGAGGAACTGGACGTGGCCCGCGCGAGTTGACGCGGCGGCCGGCGGAAGGTTCCCGGATCGGGTAACTCAGAAGGCGCCCGCGGTCGCCGCTGATCACACTGGTACGGTTCTGCGTTGCGCCACGCAATCCACTCGTTACGTGGTGTCCGTCACTACGCTGTCACCACGCCGCGTAGACTGCGCTGTTGGCCGAGTCGCTTCGGTCCGGTACAGAGCCATTTCCCATAAGGAGCACATTCGTGGACGAGGCCCTCGCCAGAGCAGGCATCTTCCAGGGCGTCGAGCCCACTGCGGTGGCCGCCCTCGCCAAGCAACTTCAGCCGGTGGATTTCCCGCGCGGCCACGTCATCTTCAACGAGGGTGAGCCGGGCGACCGGCTGTATATCATCACCTCCGGCAAGGTGAAGATCGGCCGTCGTTCACCCGATGGCCGCGAGAACCTGCTGACCATCATGGGCCCGTCCGACATGTTCGGCGAGCTGTCGATCTTCGACCCCGGCCCGCGTACCTCCACCGCCACCACGGTGACCGAGGTGCGCGCGGTGACGATGGACCGCGACGCCCTCAAGACCTGGATCGACCAGCGGCCCGAGATCGCCGAGCAGTTACTCCGCGTGCTCGCCCGCCGCCTGCGCCGGACCAACAACAACCTGGCCGACCTGATCTTCACCGACGTTCCCGGCCGGGTAGCCAAGGCCCTGTTGCAGCTCGCGCAGCGGTTCGGCACCCAGGAGGCGGGCGCCCTGCGGGTCACCCACGACCTGACCCAGGAAGAGATCGCCCAGCTGGTCGGCGCCTCCCGCGAGACCGTCAACAAGGCGCTCGCCGACTTCGCGCACCGCGGCTGGCTGCGGTTGGAGGGCAAAAGCGTGCTCATCTCCGACTCCGAGCGCCTCGCCCGCCGCGCCCGGTAGCACGCCAACGTCATACGGCACGCCGGATTCAGCGCTCCACTGAACCCGGCGTGCCGTCGTTTCCCGCAGGGGCAGCCGCCTAGCCGTGCCCGCGTAGATAGTCCAGCTGGGCCTGCACCGAGCTGCGGGCGGCCGGCCACAACCGCTTGTCCACGTCGGTGTACACCCGCCGCACGACATCCATCGCGCCCGCGTCCGCGCCGAGCACTCGCAACGCCTCCCGCACTTGGTCGAGGCGCTCGTGCCGATGCGCGATGTAGTAGCGCGCGACCGGCTCCAGGTCCGGATGATCCGGGCCGTGCGCGGGCAGCAACGCCTTGCCCCGGCCCGCCTCGATCAGGCGGTCCAGCGACGACAGGTAATCGGCCAGCGTGCCGTCGCTGGAATCCAGCACGGTGGTGCCTGCGCCGAGGACGGTGTCCCCGGTCAGCACCGCGTCGTCGAGCACGAAACTCACCGAGTCAGCGGTGTGGCCCGGCGTGTCCAGGACGGTGATCCGCAGGCCCGCGGCCTCGATCACCTCGCCGTCGGTCAGCGGCGCGTCCGAGCCGCGCAGAAAGCCGGTGTCCTTTGCCCGCACCGCTGTCCCGGTCAGCTCGGTGAGCCGATCGATGCCGCCGGTGTGGTCGTGATGGCGGTGCGTGATCAAGGTGAGGGCGATCTCGCCTCCGGTGGCCTCGGCGATCGCGGCGCTGTGCGACTTGTCCTTCGGCCCCGGATCGATCACCACACAGTCCGACCGCCCCGGCGCCCGCAGAATCCAGGTGTTGGTTCCCTCCAGGGTCATCTGGCCCGGATTGTCGGCCAACAGCACCGACGCCGTCTCGGTGACCTGCCGGAGTTGCCCGTAGGCGGGGTGTGTCAACGTCATCGCAAACCTCGGATAGAACGGTGCCGGAGACTCCGGCCCAGCGAAGGGCGAGGTACGCCTAGCGCACCTCGGCGATCAGTTCGACCTCGACCGGGGTGTTCTTGGGCAGTTCGGAGACCCCGACGGCCGAACGCGCGTGCTTGCCCGCGTCACCGAAGATCTGGCCGAGGAACTCCGACGCGCCGTTGATCACCACCGGCTGGTCACCGAATCCCGGTGCGGAGGCGACGAATCCGACGACCTTCACGATCCGCACCACCGCGTCCAGCCCCACCAGGTCGTGCACCGCGGCCAGCGCGTTCAGCGCGCACAACCGGGCGGCCTCCTTGGCGTCCTCGATCGAAACCTCGGCTCCGACCTTGCCGACCGCGGACAACCGGCCGTCCACAAACGGCAGCTGGCCGGAGGTGTAGACGAGCGACCCGGTGCGGATCGCGGGAACGTAGGCCGCGACCGGAGGCACGACCGGAGGCAGGGTGAGTCCGAGCTCGGCGAGGTTCTTCTCCCACTGAGTCACTGCGCCCCCGCCCTACTGCTTGGGCCGCTTGAGGTAGGCGACGTGCTGTTCACCGGTCGGTCCGGGCAGCACGGTGACCAGCTCCCAGCCGTCGGCACCCCACTGGTCGAGAATCTGCTTCGTCGCGTGCGTCAGCAATGGCACGGTCGCGTACTCCCACAGGGTCGTATCACTCATGTGCGAAGCGTAGCTCTGTCCAAATTGCAGCGCCTGCGGCGCTGCGTGTTCGCGGCTCCTGGAAGGCTCGCTTCGCTCGAAAGACGAGGTCAGCCCAGTGGGAGCTTCCTCTGGATCCAACCGCCACGGTAGATCTGCCCAACGCGACGACTGATTTCGTACCTACATCGGTACCTCGCCGGGTACGCCCAGAACTCGAGCGGCACCCGACGCAGGACCTGAACGCAAACTCCGCGCCACCCGACTAGTACGGCCTGAAGACGCCCAGAGGCGGAACAGCTATAGGCTCGCGAGCGTGGGAGTACCAACAGCAGTGCCGCTTTCGGCGGAGACGGGCCTGGACACACGGTGGCCGAAGCGCGCCGAGCAGGCCCGCTTGCACTACGTCTCCGGTAAGGGAGGCACGGGTAAGTCGACGGTCGCCGCGGCGCTGGCGCTGGCGCTCGCCGCGGGCGGGCGTCGCGTGCTGTTGGTGGAGGTGGAGAGCAGACAGTCGATCGCGCAGCTGTTCGATCTGCCGCCGCTGCCGCCGACCGAGACACGGATCGCCACCGCGGACGGCGGCGGCGAAGTAGTCGCGCTGGCGCTGGACATCGAGCACGCCTTCCTCGAATACCTCGAGATGTTCTACAACCTGGGCTTCGCCGGGCGGGCCATGCGCAGAATGGGCGCCATCGAGTTCGTCACCACGATCGCGCCCGGTCTGCGTGATGTCATCCTGACCGGCAAGATCAAGGAGTGCGCGGTCCGCGTGGACAAGTCCGGCCGGCGGGTCTACGACGAGATCGTGGTGGACGCGCCGCCCACCGGTCGCATCGCCAGCTTCCTCGACGTCACCAAGGCGATGCTCGAGGTGGCCAAAGGCGGGCCGATCGCCTCGCAGGCCGAGGGCGTTTCGCGACTGCTGCACTCCGACGAGACCATGGTTCACCTGGTCACCCTGCTGGAGGCGCTGCCGGTGCAGGAAACCGCCGACGCCGTGGCCGAACTCACCGCCGCCGACCTGCGCATCGGCACCGTGATCGTGAACCGGGCGACCGAAGGCCAGCTGCCGCCTGAACTGCGCGCCAGGGCCGCCAAGGGCGATCTCGACGGCGACGCCATTCGCGCCGGTCTGACATCCGCGGGGATAACCTTGGCCGACGACGACTTCCGCGGCCTGCTCACCGAAACCGTCGAGCACTCCGCCGCTCTGCAAGCACAGGACGACAGCGCCGAGGAACTGGCCAAGGTCGACATCTCACGGCTCTATCTGCCTGCCCTCCCGGACGGGATGGATCTGGGCGGACTGTACGAATTAGCCGAACATCTCAGCGCGCAGGGAGTCCGATGAGCAACCCGACGCACCCCGTGGCTGCCCCGCTGGACATTTCCCGGATCATCGCCGATCCCTCGGCTCGCGTGGTGGTCTGCTGCGGCTCCGGCGGCGTCGGCAAGACGACCACGGCCGCCGCCATCGCGCTGCGCGCCGCCGAGCGGGGACGCAAGGTCGTGGTACTCACCATCGACCCCGCGCGCAGGCTGGCCCAGTCACTCGGCGTCGCCGACCTGGACAACGCCCCGCAGCGGGTGGACCTCGGCCCAGACGCGAAGGGCGAACTGCACGCGATGATGCTCAACATGCGTCGCACGTTCGACGACATGGTGCTCGAGCACACCAGCCCGGAGAAAGCGGAGCAGATCTTCGCCAACCCCTTCTATCAGACCGTCGCCTCCTCTTTCGGCGGCACACAGGAATACATGGCGATGGAAAAGCTGGGCCAGCTGGCCCACCGGGGCGAGTGGGACCTGATCGTGGTAGACACCCCGCCCTCGCGAAACGCCCTCGACTTCCTGGATGCTCCTCAACGACTCGGCAACTTCCTCAACGGCCGCATGATCCGGGTGATCATGGCGCCCGGTCGCGGCGTCACCCGGTTGGTGACCGGCGCGATGAGCCTGGCGGTGCGCGGCGTGTCCACCATCGTCGGCGGGCAGATGCTCAAGGACGCGTCGAACTTCCTGCAGTCCCTGGAGTCGCTGTTCGGTGGCTTTCAGGAGCGGGCCGACCGCACCTACGCGATGCTGTCCAAGCCCGGCACGCACTTTCTCGTGGTCGCGGCGCCGGAACCGGACGCTCTGCGGGAAGCCTCGTTCTTCGTCGACCGGCTCTCCACCGAGCGCATGCCGCTGGCGGGGCTGGTGCTGAACCGCACGCACCCGGTGCTCAGCTCGCTGTCAGCCGATCACGCGCTCACTGCCGCCGACCAGGTCGAGCGGGACGATCCGCTCACCGCGGCGGTTTTACGCGTGCACGCCCGCCGCGTCGCCACCGACAAGCGGGAACAGCATCTGCTGTACCGCTTCACCGGCGCACACCCGCGGGTGTCGATCGTCTCGGTCACGGCGCTGCCGTTCGAAGTATCCGATCTCGACGCGCTGCGTGTGGTGGGCGATCAGCTCACCCGAACAGCGCGGGCTACCGCCTGATACTTAGGCGTATCCGCTATATCTCGAATGGAAATACCGATCCTAAAACGAAACTGAGCCCGCTTGCGCGGGCTCCGTTTCGGGGTTCACTGGGACTACATCGCCACTTGATGCTGGCGCTGGGCCTGGAAGAAATCGGCCCATGAGGTCACTTCTGGATGCTGCTTCAACAGGGCGCGGCGCTGGCGTTCGGTCATGCCGCCCCATACGCCGAACTCGACGCGGTTGTCGAGCGCATCGGCGCCACACTGCATGAGCACGGGACAGTGCCTGCAGATCGTCGCGGCTTTGCGCTGTGCCGCGCCGCGGACGAACAACTGATCGGGATCCACTTCCTTGCATCGGGCCTGGGCTACCCAGGCGATCCTTGCTTCGGCCTGCTCCACGTCCAATCGAGCGATGGGGGTTGTCATGTGCATTTGGTGTGCCCCTTTGCAGTCCGAACACCGGGTAAACGGCGCTCCAGAATCGCGTTGTCACCACGCAGCACCCAAACCCCGCTGCGAAGTGCACCACATTCCACTTTGAGTGTTAGCTCTATCACACTGGGTTCTCAATCTAGGTAAAGGTATGGCGCTTGCGCAAGACCGTCCCCAGATTTTTTGGTACGTCCGTGCCTGCAAAGTGGGGCGCACACGGGACGGTCAGGCAGATTCCGCGCGCGCCGTCATCCGACACGCCGAACGCGCTCGAGCGACACGCCGATTCCGGTTCGGGAACAACCAGTTCCAGGCGTCGGACAAATGCCGCCAGGAACGCTCGAATCCCAACCCGTAATCTTGTTTCGTGCCGATCACACATACGCTCGCACGGCTGGCCGGCAGTTGCGTGCTGGCCTCCGTGCTCGTCGCCGGGTTGTTGTTCCCGCTCGCCGGCGGCTTCGGATTCGTCTCCAATCGAGCCGCCGACGCCGTCGACAACGTCTCCGCGGAGCTGGTCGAGGGGACGGTGCCCGCGGTCTCGACCATGGTCGACGCCGCGGGCAATCCTATCGCCTGGCTGTACGAGCAACGCCGCTTCGAGGTGCCGAGCGACCGGATCTCCAACGACATGAAGCTGGCGATCGTGTCCATCGAGGACCGCCGCTTCGCCGAGCACGAGGGCGTCGACTGGCAGGGCACGCTGCGCGCGTTCCTCACCAACACCACCAGCGGCGAGGTGCAGCAGGGCGCCTCGACGCTGGATCAGCAGTATGTGAAGAACTTCCAGCTGCTCGTTGTCGCCAAGACCGACGCCGAGCGACGCGCCGCCATCGAGACCACGCCCGCGCGCAAGATCCGGGAGATCCGGATGGCGCTGACGCTGGACCGCGAGCTGACCAAGGACGAGATCCTCACCCGGTACCTGAACCTCGTCCCGTTCGGGAACTCCTCCTACGGCGTGCAAGACGCCGCGAAGACCTACTTCGGCGTCGACGCGGCCGAGCTGAACGTCTCGCAGGCCGCGATGCTGGCGGGCATGGTGCAGAGCTCGTCGAAACTGAACCCGTACACCAATCCCGACGGCGTGCTTGCCCGGCGCAACACGGTGCTGGACACCATGATCCAGAACATCCCCAGCCGCGCCGACGAGTTCCGCGAGGCCAAGACCAAGCCGCTGGGTGTGCTGCCGGAACCCAAGGGTCTGCCGCGCGGCTGCATCGCCGCCAACGATCGCGGCTTCTTCTGTGACTACGCACTGCAGTACCTGGCCAACGCGGGCATCAGCCGCGAGCAGATCGACAAGGGTGGCTACCTGATCAGGACTACCCTCGATCCCGCCGTGCAGGACTCGGTCAAGCGGGCGGTGACGGACGCGGCCAACCCGAACCTCGACAACATCGCCGAGGTCATGTCCGTGGTCGCGCCGGGACAGGACTCGCATCCTGTGGTCGCGATGGCGAGCAGTCGCACCTATGGCCTGAACCGGGACGGGAACGAGACCGTACAGCCGCAGCCGTACTCGATGGTCGGTGATGGCGCCGGCTCGATCTTCAAGATCTTCACCACCGCCGCGGCCATGGAGAAGGGGCTCGGCATCAGCGCCGAGCTCGACGTGCCGGGCCGCTTCGAGGCCAGGGGCATGGGTAACGGCGGCGCGCGCGGTTGCCCGCCGGCCACCTACTGCGTGGAGAACGCGGGCAGGTACAAGTCGCCCATGTCCGTGACCGAAGCGCTGGCCACATCGCCGAACACCGCGTTCGTCAAGCTGATCCAGGCCGTCGGCGTCACCCCGACCGTCGACATGGCGATCCGGCTGGGCATGCGCTCGTTCACCGAACCGGGCTCCTCCGGTCACGGCAACCAGAGCCTGGCCGACATGATCAAGGACCAGAACCTCGGCTCGTTCACCCTCGGCCCGGTCGCGATCAACCCGCTCGAGCTGTCCAACGTGGCCGCGACGCTGGGTTCCGGCGGCCGGTGGTGCCCGCCGAACCCGATCAAGGAGGTCATCGACCGCCAGGGCAAGCAGGTGCCGCTGACCCAGCAGGCGTGCGAGCAGGTCGTCGAGCCGGGCTTGGCGAACACCCTCGCCCACGCGATGAGCAAGGACGACACCGCGGGCACCGCGACGGCCGCGGCCCAGTCGGTGCAATGGAACCACCCGATGTCCGGCAAGACCGGTACCACCGAGAGTCACCGCTCCTCGGCCTTCCTCGGCTTCACCAACGCACTGGCCGCCGCGGCCTACGTCTACGGCGACAGCCCGACGCCCGGCGAGATCTGCTCGTTCCCGCTGCGCAACTGCGGCGACGGCAACCTGTTCGGCGGTAACGAACCGGCTCGCACCTGGTTCAACGCGATCAAACCGGTGATTCCGCTGTTCCCGCCGCCCGCGCTGCCACCGCTGGACGACAAGTACGTGCGCGGCGCCAACAACGCCCAGGTGCCCGACGTCGCCGGCAAGACGCAGGCCGAGGCCACCGCCGCGCTGGTCGCCGCCGGCTTCCAGGTGTCGCCGGTGACCGGCGCCGGTGACCGGCCCAAGGGCACCGTGATGGGGACCGCGCCGAACGGCTCGGCCATTCCCGGCTCGGTGATCACGCTGTACATCAGTGACGGCACCGTACGTGCCGCACCCCCGCCGGGTCCGCCCCCGCCGCCGCCGGGAGCGCCGGGGCTGCCGCCACTGCCGCGGCTGCCACCGATCCCGATCCCGATTCCGCTCCCCCGCTGAGCAGACGAAAGGGGCCGCGAACCTGGTTCGCGGCCCCTTTCTGTATTGGATTTGCGGCGCTCCCTGGCCGTCCGTGGTCACGCACGCTACCGTCTCCGGGCCTGAGGTCGCGGCGCGGAGTCGACGCTACAGCCGCGCCTTCACCGCGGCCGAGATGCGCGAGCCGTCGGCTTTGCCCGCCGCCAGTCCGGTGGCGATCTTCATGACCTGGCCCATCTGCCGCATGCCCGGCCGCTCGCCGATTTCCTCGGCGACCTGCGCGATGGCGGTATCGGCGAGATCGGCGACCTCGGCATCGGTCAGCTGGGTCGGCAGATACTCGTCGATGATGCGTGCCTCGGCGTGCTCGTTCGCCGCCAGCTCGCCGCGCCCGGCCTGCGTGTAGACCTCGGCCGATTCGTTGCGCTTCTTCGACTCCTTCTGCAGCACGGCGATGACCTCGGCGTCGGTGAGCTCACGCGCCTCGGTGCCGGCGACCTCGGCGGTCTGGATCGCCGATAGCAGCATCCGCAACGTGGAAAGGCGCAGCGTGTCCTTGGCTTTCATCGCGGCGGTCAGGTCCGCGCGCAGCTGCGATTTGAGTTCCGACATGCCGCTCACGGTAGCCGCTTCGGCGCGGCGGTCCCACTACATTCGTCGCGGCGTCCATTTCCCCGGGCACGAACTGGTCGCTTGTGCCGAAACACACTCGGCGCTCCTGAGCGAGGTCACCTATGCTGGGCAAATGCCCGTGATCTCGACCTCTGCTGTACGCACGACCGCGCTGGGAGCCGCCGGGGCCGCGGTGGCCGGAATCGGCTACGCCTCGCTGGTCGAACGCAACGCCTTCATCCTCCGGGAGGCGACCATGCCAGTGCTGGCGCCGGGGTCGTCGTCGCTGCGGGTGCTGCACCTCAGCGACCTGCACATGATGCCGGGTCAGAAGCTCAAGCAGCAGTGGTTGCGGGAGCTGGAGCGGCTGGAACCCGACCTGGTGATCAACACCGGCGACAACCTGTCGCATCAGAAGTCGGTGCCCGCGGTGGTCCAAGCCCTCGGCGGACTGCTTTCCCGTCCCGGTCTTTTCGTTTTCGGCAGCAACGACTACTTCGCACCGGTGGCGAAGAACCCGCTGAAATACTTCAAGAAGAACCACCGCCGCACCTTCGGCGCGCCGTTGCCGTGGAAGGACCTGCGCGCGGCCTTCAGCGAGCGCGGCTGGCTCGACCTGACGCACGTGCGCCGCGACCTCGAGGTGGCGGGTATCCGGATCGCCACCGCCGGTGTGGACGACCCGCACCTGCAGCGCGACCGCTACGACACCATCGCCGGCGCCCCGAATCCGATGGCCGACCTGCGGATCGGTCTCACCCACTCGCCCGAGCCGCGGGTACTGGACCGCTTCGCCGAGGACGGATACGACCTGGTGCTGGCCGGACACACGCACGGCGGCCAGCTGTGCCTGCCCGGCTACGGCGCGCTGGTCACCAACTGCGGCATCGACCGGTCCCGGGTGAAGGGTCCGTCGAAGTGGGGTGAGCACACCCAATTGCACGTCTCCGCGGGCGTCGGTACCTCGCCATGGGCGCCGTACCGATTCTGCTGCCGGCCGGAGGCAACCCTGTTGACGCTGGTCGCCGCACCGCCGAAGCGGCCGGGAGCCGACACTGGCCGGGATGTGTCGGCATCGGAGGCCGTCGCCCGCTAAGGTCCCCTGCCGAGAGCTGTGTCAGGTAGGGGAACACTGTGAGCGAACGGCGGCGAGTGAACCGAGAGCACCGCGCGCCCTCGCGCACGAAGCAGCCGAGCCCCCGCGGGGCCGCAATCGTGAGCGAGCGCCAGCCGGTGAACCGGAAACACAGCGCGCCCTCGCGCACGACAGAGCCGAGCCCCCGCGGGGCGCAATCGTGAGCGAATCCGACGACCGGCGCGACGACCCGGCAGTTCCCGGACGGCCCGCCGCCCCCCGGTCTCCCTGGCAACAGCCGTTCGGCGCACCGCACTTCGATCCCGACCCGGCGCATCATGATGCCGGTGCTGCGTGGCGTCCGGCCTCAGGAGCGCATCCGGTCGCGCCGTCCGGAGCACCGCAACCGTTTTCGCAGTGGCAGCCGGCCGGCAGCGAGCCACTTGGTGTGAACGAACCGGCGCGCCCTGTCACGCCATGGCGGCGTGACTCGAATGAGCCGGTAGCGGAACCTGATTCGGAGCAGTGGCGGCCGAGCACGGGCGGATACCAGCAGGCGGAGTATCCCCCGATGTCGCAGTGGCCCGGTTCGCTTGCGACGGGTAATGAGACCGCCCCTTCCTATCCCTGGCAGCCTGGCGGTTACTCCGGAGCCGCGGGGAATGCGGGACTATCGCCGGACACACAGCGACCAGGTCATCCAGATCACACGGGGCCCGGGTCGACGGCGCAGAGCGACCTCACTATGCAATGGCAGCCAGGTGCCTCCGGTGCCGGCGGCAGATCATCCGGCGCAGGCCAGCCGACGCCCCAGCCAGACCCCACCATGCAATGGCAGCCGCACGGACAACCCCCGCCGCCCCAGGGGCAACCGGCCGCTCAGGGTGGTCCCGTCACGCCGCCGAATAGTGCTTCGGCGCCGAACACGGCCGACGCCACGATGATCGCCCAGTCGCTGGGTGACGGACGCCCGCACACAGAGCAGGACTCGACCAGCCGCAACGACCCAACGAGGCTGGCCCGGTCCCTCGGCGAACACGCGTCATCCGGGCAGTGGGCGCCGCATCCTGAGTCGAATCTCGGAACTACCGGGCAGGTGGATCCGACCATGCTCGCTCGACCCCTAGGTGCGTTCGGCCAACCCGAGCCCTCCGGCAGTCCACACTCGACCCCCGCGCCGGGAGAGGGTGGCGGCGCGGTCGTGCTCCGGCACCCGACCGCCGATCGGTTCGCGCAACCGAACTACCAATGGCAACCGGTAGGCGGGCCGGGGCCCTATGGCGCTCCGCCGCCCGAGCAGTACCGGCCTGGCTACGGCCCACACGGCGGGTCCGGTGGACCGCCGCCGTACCGGCCGAGCCGGAGCGGCCGAGGAAACGCCGTGCTGCTGGTCGGGTTGGTTGTGCTGCTGGTGGCCGGTGTCGCGGTGGGTGCCGTGGCGCTGACCAGGAGTGGATCGAACGATTCCGCCCAGGGCAACTCGCCCTCGCTGGTGAGCGCGCTCACCTCGACAGGCTCGCCCGCACCGGCCACCAAGAGTGTGCCGACGACGACCGCGGGCCGGGCGAGCGACAAAACCCCGCTCATCCCCGGTTTCCAGGTGGTCGTGGCGCCCGATAACGGTGCCGCCTACGACGTGCCCGCCGACTGGACCATCGCCCCGCAGGACACCATCGGAGGCTTCGGTCAGCCGCCCAACACCGTCGCGGGCAAAGGCTATGCCAGCGAGGGCAAGGGCTACTGCCCCGGCTCGACCCGCACGGTCGCCTTCCTCACCGGCTCGGACACCGCCGATCCCGCCCGCGTGGCAACCGAACTCGGCACCACGACCGCCGCACTCGCCTACCAGGGCACTCCGGGCGGCACACCCGGCGCGCCCGTGCCGCTGGCGTCGCTGGACGGATCCCAGCACGGCGTGTTCGTGGAGACCACGGGCACCGTCACCGAGGCCAAGCCGGGCTGCGCGACGGCGTACTCGATCTACACCGCCGCGTTCCCCACCGACAGCGGAACCTTCGCCATGGTGATCGCCGCGGACACCGGCGTTCCGCGCGCCCTCGACGCCGAGACCGCCAAACGCATCTGCACCAGCATTCGCGCCTTCGAAGGCTGACTGACCTGCCGGTTTAACGTCTCACCCCGCGCTGTTGTAAGCTACTCCAGGTTCGCTTCACGGGGTGTGGCGCAGCTTGGTAGCGCGCTTCGTTCGGGACGAAGAGGTCGCAGGTTCAAATCCTGTCACCCCGACTCGTGTGGTTGAGACACGACATGGCTCCCAGCCTTCACCGGCTGGGAGCCGTTCTGTTTCGTGAGACCTTTTCGCCGGCACAGCCGTGCAGTGGCCCCGTCACCATCGGCCTAGCGCCCGACTTCCGCCCTTACGGCATCACCGCGCACTTGTTGCCGGCTCGAACGAAGATCAATTCTGCGGCGGCATTGCTCGGCGGAGCGGAAATCGCGCTCGCTGTTGCCTGAACCCGACACGATGACGCTCGATGTGGCCGTCGTCCGGTATGCGAGCGAATACCATTCGCAGAACCAAACCCGCAATCGACGAAAGGTCGGCAAATGAGCGAGCCTGTCGATAGTGTGCCCGCAGACAAACCGCTAGCCGGTAAAACCGCGCTGGTCACGGAGGCCCACACCGGAATCGGCAAGAAGATAGCGAAAACGCTTGCCGCACAAGGGGCGCAGGTAGTGGTTCACCATCCGCATATACCGGAGTGGGCTGCGGACGTGGTCAAGGAGATCACCGCCGACGGTGGCGCGGCGCTCGGGCTGGCGGCGGACGTCGCCGACCCCGCCGAGTACCAGGAACTGGTGGAGGCACTGCTCGAGGACTGCGGTAGGTGGGACCTGCTCGTCCACACCGCGGCGGTGCCGGAGTCCGTGCCGTTCGCGCAGATCAGCGCGGACGCGTTCGACGTCGGCTTCGCCGCCACGGTGCGGGGCGTGTTCCACGGGATCCAGCTGGCCGCGCAACACCTCGCCGAAGCAGGCCGGATCATCACCGTCTGCGACTCCCCCACTCCGGAGGGCGCGGTCTACGACGCGACCCGAGGCGCGGTCGAGCAACTGGGCCAGGCCGTGGCACCGGACTTCGTGTCGCGGCGGATCACCGTCAACACGATCAGCCATGGCGTCGGCGCCACCGACAACGCGGAACTGGAGACCGCTATCGCCGCGATGAATCCGGCCGAGCCCGTCGCGGTTGTGGCGTACCTGGCCGGCGAAGCGGCGAGCACGGTGACGGCACAGGCCATCCGGCTGGGCGGGCCGGACCGGACACCGCGATAGACGGCCGATTACGCGACGACGTTCCCGCCGAAGGAACTGAATCCACGTCCCTTCGCCTGGCAGGTGAGGCTTCCGTGGAATCCCACCGCACACGACGAGCCCGCGTGTTCGATGATCGGTCCCCACTGCCCAGAGCCGGTCTTGATGTCGTAGATGCTGGGATTGCCGCCCGGCAGCGTGTACGGCGTGCCGGGGTCGAAGGTGGGGTGCGCGGGCAGCCAGGGCTGGTCGATCACTATTTCGCTCACTTTCACCGGCACCGGAATGTAGGAGTTGCCCACGTGGTAGCTCAGGAACAGGGGGTAGGCGAAATCGCATCCCACCGACCCGTCCCCGAAGATCGCGCAGTTGGTGCTGCCCGTCGAAAAATAGACTGTGCCCGCGTCGGCCTGGGCGTTCCCGGCCGCGATGAGCGGCGCTACGGCCGCGGCGGCGAGTGCTCCGGCGAACTTCGTGCTGCGCTTCATGCCTTCTCTCCTTGGTGAATTCGCTGACCGACCCGATAACTCTGTCGGCCCGGCGCCGGAATCCGTTTCGCGCCACCTGACACCCACCCCGGCACAGCGCCCCGGCAGACACGGTGAGGAGACGCTAACGCGGCGATAACCTACGGACACGCCGTCGACATCCGAGGTCAATAGCGTATACAGGTATGTCGACACGGATAGCCACTCTGGCGGACGCGGCGGGCAAGCCGCTGCGCGACGTGGTGTACGCGGCCCTGCGCAGCGAACTCATGAACGGGGACATCAAGTTCGGCGAACGGCTGACCGAGCCGAAACTCTCGACGCGGTTCGGCATCTCGCGCACACCGATTCGCGAAGCTCTGACCGTCTTGTGTTCGGACGGACTGCTGCAACGGGAAGAATACGGCTTCAGCCCGGTGCGGCCGAGCATCCCGCTGGTCCGTGACCTATATGAGCTGCGAATCACCTTGGAGCTGGGCGGTTTACAGCGCGCTATGACCAATCCCGCCGTCACCCACGACCGGGAACTGCTGGAAGCCGAACGTGCCGCGTGGCTGGAACTGCGCGCCGATCCCCCGGAACAGGAACCGGGTTTCGTGGTGCGCGACGAGGAGTTCCACGTCACGCTGCTCACCGCCGCGGGCAACACCGAGATGGTGCGCGCGCTGAGAGCGGTGAACTCGCGCATCCGTCACGTGCGGATGTACGACTTCATGGTCAACAACCGGATCGAGACCACCATCGCCGAGCATCTCGGCATTCTGGAAGCGGTTCTGGCGGAAGATCTCCCACTGGCCTATCGGCTGCTGCACACGCACATCGGCGAGTCGCTGGACGTGGTGCTCGAACGCGTCACGCGTGCGATCGCGGCGATGTCGCTGGCCACTGATTAGCGGGGAGCAGAAGTGAGTCTGGAATTCGATACGGTCCTGGTAGCCAATCGCGGGGAGATCGCGTGCCGCATCATGCGCAGCGCAAGGGCGCTCGGCTTGAAGACGGTGGCCGTGTACTCCGATGCCGACATCGGGTCCGCGCACGTCGAAATGGCCGATGTAGCCGTGCATCTCGGGGCGAGCCCGGCGGCTGAGTCCTACCTGCGAGCCGACGCGGTGATCGAAGCGGCGCTGTCGACCGGTGCGGGGGCCATTCATCCCGGTTACGGATTTCTCTCGGAGAAAGCGGATTTCGCCACCGCGGTGGACGCGGCGGGGATCGGGTTCGTCGGGCCTACCCCGGAGCAGCTGCGCGTCTTCGGTGACAAACACACCGCTCGGGCGAGGGCGCGTGCGGTCGGCGTGCCGCTGATCCCGGGCAGCGACCTGCTCGATTCGGCCGATCACGCTGTCGCGGAGGCGGAGCGGATCGGCTTCCCCGTGATGCTGAAGGCGGTCGGTGGCGGTGGCGGCATCGGCATGCAGGCATGCTTCGGCCCGGACCAGCTGCGCGCCGCCTATCAGCGCGTGCAGCGCCTCGCGGCGGCGAACTTCAGCTCGACCGGTGCCTTCCTGGAACGTTTCGTGGCGCGGGCGCGGCACGTCGAGGTGCAGCTGTTCGGCGACGGCCGCGGCCGGGTCGTCAGTCTCGGCACCCGGGACTGCTCGCTGCAACGCCGCAACCAGAAGGTGATCGAGGAGGCGCCCGCTCCGGGACTCGGCACAGCGCTGACAGAGCGCTTGCTCGCCGCTTCGCGAGAACTCGGCCGATCGGTCGGCTACCGGTCGGCGGGGACGGTCGAGTTCGTCTACGACGCCGACCACGACACCGCCTCGTTCCTGGAGATGAACACCCGCTTGCAGGTCGAGCATCCGGTCACCGAAGCGGTCACTGGGGTCGACCTGGTCGAATGGATGCTGCGGCTGGCGGGCGGCGATACCTCGATGGTGGACGAACAGCCCGAGAGCGGGCCCGCCATCACCGGCCACGCGGTGGAGGCACGCGTCTACGCGGAGGACCCTGGCCACGATTACCGGCCGAGCGCGGGCCTGGTGACGTCCGCGCAGTTCCCGGCCGAGGTCCGGGTCGACACATGGGTCGGCACCGGCTCGGAGGTCAGCCCGTACTACGACCCACTGCTGGCCAAGGTGATCAGCTCCGCCGCGAACCGCGCGGACGCCTTCGCCACGTTGCGCACGGCGCTCGGCGCGACGCGCATCTATGGCGTGCAGACGAATCTGCCGCAACTACGTCAGGCGGCGGACGACGCCCGGGTTCTGCGCACCGAGCACACCACGACCACACTGGCCGAGATCCGCCCGGGCGGGCATCGCATCGACGTGCTGCGCGGCGGAACGATGACCACAGTGCAGGACTATCCGGGCCGAATCGGCTTGTGGGGGGTCGGCATTCCGCCGTCCGGCCCGATGGACGATCTCTCGTTCACCCTCGCCAACACCGCGGTCGGCAATCCGATCGGCGTCCCCGCGCTCGAATGCACCTTGCAGGGTCCGCAATTGCGCTTCGCCGACGCGACCATCGTGTGCGTAACCGGCGCGCCGGCCCCCGTGACGGTCGACGGCCGCCCAGCGGGCATGTGGGAGCCCATCACCGTGCCCGCCGGTGCCGTGCTCGATATCGGCGCGCCCACCGATACCGGGTTGCGCACCTATTTGGCGGTGCGCGGCGGTATCGACGCTCCGCTCTATCACGGCAGCGCCGCCACCTTCACGCTCGGCGGATTCGGCGGTGTCACCGGCAAGGCGATAGCCACCGGCGACGTACTCGGCATCGCCCGGATCACGGGCGACGCGCTCGGCTCGCCCGCCGCGGTGCCACCGGGCGATCGGCCGGAATTCACCCACGACTGGCGGCTCGCCGTCGGCGTGGGCCCGCAGACCGCCCCCGCGTACTTCACCGACGCCGACATGGCTCAGTTCTGCGCGCATCCGTGGCGGGTCGGCAGCCATACCAACCGCACCGGCATCCGCCTGGAGGGCCCCAAGCCGGCCTGGTCGCGCACCGATGGCGGCGAGGCCGGGCTGCACCCGTCCAATCTGCACGACAATCCCTACAGCGTCGGCGCGTTGAACGTCTCCGGCGACACGCCTATCCTGCTCGGTCCCGACGGCCCGAGTCTCGGCGGCTTCGCCTGCCCGCTGACGGTGGTGTCCGCGCATCGCTGGCGACTCGGCCAGCTCCGTCCCGGTGACACGGTGCGATTCGTGCCGGTCGACGACGACAAAGCGGCCGATCTGCGCTCCTCCAACAGCAGCCGCGTGCCCGACCTCCTCTCGGATTCCCTTACAGCCCTCGCTGATCGCGGCATCTTGGGTGGCGTCGATGCGTCTTCGGACCGCCCGCGCGTGCGCTACCTGCGCGGCGGGGACGACAACGTCCTGGTGGAATACGGCGAGATGGTGCTCGATCTCGGGTTGCGCATGCGGGTGCACGCGCTGGCCGAAGCACTCGCGGCCGCCGGGCTTCCCGGGATTCTCGACGTGACCCCCGGTGTCCGATCCCTGCACATCCATTTCGATCCCGCGGTGCTTCCGCAGTACCGGCTGCTCGGCACGCTGGCCGACCTCGAACTCGGGCTGCCGGCCACCACCGACCTGGTGGTGCCGAGCCGCACCATTCGGCTACCGCTGTCGTTCGACGACCCGTCCATCGCCGCGGCGATCGACCGCTACCGCAGCGGCGTGCGCGACACCGCGCCCTGGCTGCCGTCGAACGTGGAGTTCATTCGTCGGGTCAACGGGCTCGACAGCGTCGAGGACGTGCGCACCACCGTGTTCGACGCCGAATACCTGGTGCTGGGTCTGGGTGACGTGTATCTCGGTGCGCCGCTGGCGGTTCCGCTCGATCCGCGCCACCGCCTTGTCACCACCAAATACAACCCGGCCCGCACCTGGACGCCGTCCGACGCCGTCGGTATCGGCGGCAAGTACCTGTGCGTCTACGGGATGGCCTCGCCGGGCGGCTACCAGTTGATCGGCCGGACCGTGCCGATCTGGTCGAGCTACCGGCAGTCCGCGCCGTTCGAACCGGGCACGCCTTGGCTGTTCCGGTTCTTCGATCGCATCGTCTGGGAACCGGTGAGCCCGGGGCAACTGCTCGAGCACCGGGCGGCGGCCGAGGCGGGCCGGTTCGACGCGGAGGTGAGCGAAGGCAGCTTCGCCCTCGCCGACCATGTCCGGCTGCTGCGCACCGAGGCCGACTCCATCGCCGAGTTCGAAGCCAGGCAGGCCGCCGCGTTCGAGGCGGAGAAGGCGGCGTGGCGCGCGGCGGGCGAATTCGAACGCACCACCATCGCCCCCGTCGCGGCGCCGATCGCCGATGCGCTGGCCGGCCTTCCCGCGGACGCGACCGTCGTGACCGCACCGATGATCGGCAATGTCTGGCGGGTGGAAGTCGAAGCGGGACAACGGCTCACAGCTGGCGCGCCGGTCGCGGTGCTGGAGGCGATGAAACTCGAACTACCGGTGTACAGCCCCGGCGCCGGCACCGTGCTGAAGGTAGTGACCGCACCCGGCGCCAAGGTGGAACCGGGCACACCCCTAGTAGTGATCGGAGTCGACTGAATGCCCCCAGACGTCCTAGGCAGCACTGCGGCCGACCCCGTCGCACGAGTCGCCGCCGCCTATCGGCGGATAGCCGAGGTGGATCGTCCGGAGGTGTGGATCACGCTGCGGCCGGAAAGCGAGGTCGCCGCCGAAGCGGCCGTGGTCGCCGAGCGGCTCGCCGCCGGTGCGACCTTGCCGCTGGCCGGTGTGCTGGTGGCGGTGAAGGACAACATCGATGTGGCCGGTCTGCCGACGACCGCGGCCTGTCCCGAGTTCGCCTACACCCCGGAGGTGACCGCGGCGGCGATCGAGCGATTGATCGCGGCGGGCGGGCTCGTGCTCGGCAAGACGAACCTGGACCAATTCGCCACCGGGCTGGTCGGGACGCGCAGCCCGTACGGCCCGGTGCGCAACGCTCTCGACCCGGAGCTGGTGTCCGGCGGGTCGAGCTCGGGGTCCGCGGCGGCGGTGGCACTCGCCGTCGCGGACCTCGGTATCGGCACCGACACGGCGGGGTCCGGACGGGTGCCCGCCGCGCTGCACGGGATCGTCGGCATCAAGGCCACGTTGGGCGTCATCCCAGCGCACGGAACCGTGCCCGCCTGCGCAGATTACGACGCCGTCACGGTGTTCGCCGCCGACCTGGATCTGGCGGTGACCGCCGCGGCGGCGATGGCCGGGCCGGAGCCGCGGGACCCGCGCAGTCGGACCTGGCCCGCCGACGTCCGGCTGTCCGCCCCACTCGCGCCGCGCATCGCCGTGCCGCGTGCCGAGGACTTGGCCGCGCTCAGCGAGCCGTATCGAGAGGCATTCGCCCGCACCGTGGCCGGGGTCGCCGACACGGGCGCGAAAACCGAAGAGATCGACATCTCCGTCCTGCTCGACGCCGCGCTGCTGCTCTATGACGGCGCGATCGTGGCCGAACGCTACGCGGCGGTGGGCGCGTTCCTCGATGCCGCACCGGCGGGCGCCGATCCCACGGTCGCTGCCATTGTCGGCGCGGCACGGGAGAAGACCGGCCCGGCGTTCGCGGCCGACCTCGACGCGCTCGCCCGCGCCAAAGCGGCAGCCGCCGAACTGCTGCACGGCTTCGACGCCTTGCTGCTGCCCACCACTACCGAACACCCCAGTATTGCTGCCGTGCAATCGGATCCGATCGGGATCAACCGGCGGATGGGCACCTACACCAACTTCTGCAATCTGCTTGATATGGCCGCTGTCGCCATCCCGGGCGCACCGACCGCCGACGGGCCGTTCGGCGTCATGCTTGTCACTCCGGCCTTCACCGACCAAGTGGCCGTAGACCTGGCCGCTCGCCTACTCGGCCACGTAAGCGCGCCGCTGCTGGTCGATCGCGGCGTCGACCTCGCCGTCTTCGGCGCGCACCTGCGCGGGCAGCCGCTGCACTGGCAGCTCGAGCAACTCGGTGCCCGCTTCCTGGGCGAGATCCGGACCACCGACGCCTACCGCCTGACCGCGCTGGACACCACACCGCCCAAGCCGGGCCTGGTGCGTCACGGGACTGGCCTGGGCACACCGATCGCGGGGGAACTCTTCCGGTTATCCGAGGCCGGGCTCGGCCGCTTCCTCGCCGACCTCCCCGCTCCCATGGCGCTGACCAGCATCGACCTTGCCGACGGCCGCAGCGTTATCGGCTTCACCTGCACCCACGACGCCGCACGTACCGCCATCGACATCACCCACCACGCCAGCTGGCGAACCTACCTCCACCACCGCGCATAACCCCCACGAGTGGCACATGGTGGTGCAATCCTCTCGGGCTTCCCCGCGACCATGTGTCACTCGTTCCCATGCCCGTGGATTTAGACGTTTGTTCTAGACAAGTGTGCCAGAGTCGTGTTAGACATATGTCTGAGACGTTTGGATAATCCAGTGGGAGTCGAGGGAAGTCATGCGTGCCAAGTCCGTAACCAGCCAGCTCCGAGTGCTCGTCGCCGGTGGCGGCATCGGTGGTAATGCCGTTGCGCTGCAACTGCTCCGGTCCGGTATCCGGGCCACCGTCGTGGAGCGGGCCGCGGTGCCGCGGCCGGGCGGGCAAGCCGTCGACCTGCGCGGGCCGAGCTGCGAGGTGGCCGAGCGAATGGGGATGATGCCGGGTATCCGTGACTATCGACTCGACGAGCGCGGCATGAAGTACGTCGACGACGCGGGCCGCGAGATCCTGCGCATGCCCGCCGAGCTTTTCGAGGGCAAGGGCGCGGTCGCTGAAATCGAGATCACCCGTGGGGATTTGAATCAGGTTCTGCTAAATCTGCTCTCCGCCGAGGGCGGCGTCGACTACCGGTACGGGGAGTGGATCACCGCGCTCGAGCAAGACGACGCGGGCATCGACGTGACCTTCGCCTCCGGCACCATCGAGCGATTCGACATCGTGATCGGCGCGGACGGGTTGCATTCCGCGACCCGCCGTATGGTGTTCGGCCCGGAGGAACA
The DNA here is from genome assembly GCF_040681325.1 of Nocardia sp. NPDC051787. Taxonomy (NCBI): domain Bacteria; kingdom Bacillati; phylum Actinomycetota; class Actinomycetes; order Mycobacteriales; family Nocardiaceae; genus Nocardia; species Nocardia sp. NPDC051787. The sequence goes on along the minus strand of NZ_JBFAYO010000009.1, from coordinate 195,435 downwards.
GTTCGCCACCTACCTGGGCGGATACATGTCCTTCTGCACGCTGCCGCGGCCGGAAGACCTAGAGCCACATTGGTTTACGATGCACTCGCTGGTCGGCGCCACCGGCTTGGGCATGCGCCCCGATGCCGACCCCGGCACCTGCAAAGCGCTCGTCGTGATTCGCGCCGAGGCGAATCCCGCACTGCGCCGGGATGTCGAAGCCCAGCAGCAGTTCATTCGCGAGCGACTGGCCGGTGGCGGCTGGGAATCCGCCCGCATCGCCGCCGCGATGGCCGACGCACCGGACTTCTACTTCGACGAGCTGGCGCGCATCGACATGCCGAGCTGGGTCCGGGGCCGGGTGGTGCTACTCGGCGACGCGGGCTACTGCGGCTCGCCGCTGACCGGACAGGGGACGGCCATGGCGCTGGTCGGTGCGTACGTCCTCGCCGGCGAGATCGCAGCGGACACCGCCGATCCGAAAGGTGGCTTGGCCCGCTACGAAGAGGTGCTGCGCCCCTTCGTGAAAACGGCGCAGCAGTTGCAGCCGGGCGGGCTGAATGCCATGACGCCCAAGTCTCGCTTCGGCATTCGCGCGGGGCACCTGGTCAGCAAGCTGATGATGTCGAAGGCGATGCGGCCGGTCATGATGCGGATGCTCAGCAAGACCGAGTCCTACGACATACCCGACTACTCAGGGGTGACCGTTGCCTAGTGTGTCGCGTTCGGAAAGGTTGATGCGGTAACCGGCGATCCGAGGTGGCGGCCGCAAGCCGGCCCCTATCGCGCGGCGCAGCAGGCCGATTCCTGGGCGCGGGGTATTCCGCGGGGGAGATGGCGCGATTCAACTACGACACCACCCAGTCGAACAAGGACATCGCGCTGGAGGTGAAAGCGCAGGCCGATGCGCTGCGCGCGAAAACCGGTGCCGCCAAGGTCGACATCATCACCCACTCGATGGGCGGCCTCAACAGCCGCTGGTACCTGAAGAAGCTCGACGGCCTCGAGTTCGTCGACGACTGGGTCTCCATTGCCGGCCCCAATCACGGCACCGACACCGCCAACGGATGCCTCGACGCCTCCTGCGTGGAGATGCGGCCCGGCTCAGCCTTCCTGGCCGAACTCAACAGCGGCGATGAAACCCCCGGCCTGGTGAACTACGGCACCTGGTGGTCACCGTGCGACGAGATCATCAATCCCGATGAGAGCACCATTCTCAGCGGTGCCGGCAACACCCGGACGCTGTGCATCGGCCATATCGCGCTGCTGTCGCCGTCGACGGTCTTCGAGGGCGTGCGCGACTTTGTGAAGTAGTCGGCTCAGCCCCAGCCCGGCCCCGTCTCGCATCCGCGAGGCGGGGCCGAATCCCTTGGTCCGATTCTCAGCGACGTTATCCCGACCCGCCACGGTGACCTCGATTGCCTTGCCGGGCTGAACCGCCTTGTTTCTCCGTCAGTCGATCACCATCCGGCTGTCGAGCAAGAAAGGCAGCACGAAGGTGCCCAGCACGGCGCGTTCCTCGTCTTCGCCCGCGCCGGGCAAGGTCAGCAGCGACACCATCGCGCGTACCACCCACTGGCCCACACGCTTGGCCGCGGTCGCGGACAACTCGGGACGGAATCCCGCGACGAAGTCGGTGGCGAGCGCGTCGACCACACCCGGCGAATTCGCCAGCTGGGCAACGATTCCCGCGTTGGCCGGTGCGAACCAGACCGCCAGATGCGGCGTCTTGCGCACCTCGGCGAGTAGCGCGGTCAACGTATCGAGCAGCTGCTCCTCCGGCTTCGCGCTCGCCGAAACCGCCCGTTCCCGCCATACCCGCTGGACCAGTTGACGCGCCTCGCGCCCTGCGAAGGCGACGTAGAGCGCCTGCCGATTCTCGAAGTAGCGGTACAGCGTCGCCCTGGAACAGCCCGCCGCCTCGGCGACTTCGGCCATTCCCACTCCGCTGACCCCTTTGTCGATGAACAGCGCGCGGACCGCGTCGAGGATGCGCTCACCGGCCAGCTCGGCGCGGCCGTCGGCCAGCCAATCACCACTCATGTGGTCCCCTTTCCGGCACGATCGGAGCGCTCCGCGGTCGCACTCCGCTGCCGCCTCCTCGCCTGACCGCTCATGCCGCGCACCGGAACGGCACGGTGGTCGGCCTGCGGACGTAGGGACCGTTCGCGTACTCGACCGCGTCGATGTCGACCACGTACCTGGGAAACCTGTCGAGCAGTTCCTCGAGCGCGACACGGGCCTGCATTCGGGCGGCGGCCGCGCCGAGGCAGTGATGCGGCCCATGCCCGAACGTGAGGATGCGCTGCGGATTCCGGTCGATGTCGAGGGTCGCGGCGTCGGCGCCGAATGCCTGCTCGTCCCGGTTGGCGGAGCCGAATACCAGCAGAACTTTGCGCCCGCCGGGCACCGTCTTTCCGGCCAGCTCCACGTCATGTGTGGTGGATCGTGCCAGCCCCTGCACCGGCGAGGTCAGCCGGGCGAATTCCTCCACCGCGATGCGAATCCGGTCCGGGTCGGTGGCGAGGGCGGCACGCTGGTCCGGATGCTGTTGCAGCAGTTGCACCGCGCCGCCCAGCAGCCCCGTCGTGGTGTCGTTTCCGCCCGCGACCATGGTCCAGGTGTAGGCCAGGATTTGCACCAGGCCGCGCACATCCGTGTCGTCGGCGGCCATCCCCGCTTGGACGAGTAGCGACACGGTGTCGTCCTCGGGATCGGTTCGGCGCCGCTTGATCAGCTCGGCGAAGTACCCCATCATCTCGGCCGACGCCGCTCGAGCTCGCGTGTTCGTGCGGTCGATGCTGCCCGCGACGACAGCATCGGTCCACCCGTCGAACCGCGCCCGGTCCTGCGCGGGCACGCCGAGGTAGTGCGCCACGACCATGCTGGGCAGCGGCTTGAACAGCTGCTTCACGATGTCGCCGCCACCATGGCCCGCTATGTCGTCCAGCCGATCGCGCACGAATCGGCGGACCACCGGTTCGACCTCCTCCACCTGGCGCGGCGTGAACCCGCGGGCGACCAGTTTGCGAAAGTCAGTGTGCCGCGGCGGATCCTGCATCACCAGCGGCGGATCGTCGGTCAGACCGAGTTCGTCGAGTTCGCCGTATTCCACGGTGAGTCCGTCGCGTGAGGAGTACGTCGCGCTGTCGCGCGCCGCCGCGTACACGTGCTCGTGCCGGGTGAGCACCCAGTAGTCGTTCTCCGGTCGCGCGGCCGGAACGACGTGATGCACCGGGTCCTGCTCGCGCAGCACGGCGTACATCTCCCACGGCGACGCCCACGTGGACCCGGAACGAAGTTCGAAAACGGGAGACGTCCGATACGCAACGTTCACCATGCATCGAACGTAAGACAAAATATCTAATCTGTCTAGAACGGGTTCCAGATTGCTCGGCCGGGCCGATCACGCTCACCATCCGCCCGGCCGCCCTTTCTCGCGTCGGGTCCGGTGGCGCACACACCCGTGGGTTACCTTCGGCAGCAACAACGACCGTATCGTTGCCGGTCAGCTCCAGGAAGAGCCAGCGCGAGCGACCGCTCCGCACCCCATGTCCGCCGGGCCGGCCACCCCTCGTAGACCGGCCCGGCGGGACCACCTCCGCGGTCGGGCCTGTCACCCCTCGAGACAGGCCGTTCCCCGGTTCCCACCCGGTGGTTGTTTGCTCCCTGCGAGACAAAGAATGCAAGTGCGAGCTTGGCGCACCCTTAAGAAGACCTTGCAAGATCAAATCCGCAGGTAGCTGAGCGTTATCAAGTGGTGACGCGGCAACCCGCTACCGCACGGCCACCGATCGCGGGATGATGGAGACCAGTGCGCCAAAGAGATTGGGAGCGACGATGGAAACCGTGTTGGTCTGGATTCTGGCCAGCCTGCTCTACTGGTGGGGCCTGCTGTAAATGAACGAACCTGGCCGCCCACCCGGCCAGGTCTACTACAACCGTCGCATAGCTTCCCGCTCGAAGACTGCGCCGACAGGTGCCGCCCTGACCGGGCCACTGTTCTCCCATCTGCCCGGGTGTCCGGGCAATGGCGTGACCGTTCGGTGCCTTGCGATCGCCACCATGACGGAATCCGTCACATCGAGCGCTTTACGTGTCGAATCCCGGCTTATGCCCCGCGGAACGGGTCGCGGCGTGCGCCGTGGATCCATACTCGGTCGCAACCGTTCCAAGAAGGAGTGAGAGACGCTGACCGTCCTGCCCATCAGGTACGTCTCGAATGTGGAAGCGTGCCGTAAGTTCTACGCCGGCCTCGGGCTCGCTTTCGATGCGAACGCGAGTCTCGATGTCTGGGCGCAACTTTCGGCCGATGCAGGGGCCGTCGGATTGCACGACTTCAGGGTGTCGAAGGGACGCCCGGCCGGATCGGTCGAACTCGGGTTCGCGACCGACGAAAAGCTGGAAGTGGTCGGCAGCCGATTGCGCGAGCAGGGCTACGACTACGAGATCTTCGACGAGGACTTCGGTCGCAGCCTGCGGGTGGTCGATCCGGACGGCGTGACACTCCAGATCCAAGAGATCGACATGGACGTCGCCAGGGCGTCCGCGTCGGCCTTGTCGGCGCGGAACGAGTAACACCCGGTCCACCCCGGCGCAGTGGCGAGCGTCATGAATTCGCGGCGGAATAGGTTCCGGTGACTGGTGGTTGAAGCCCCTGTCGGCGTCCGGACAGCCCCGGGCCGCACCCTTCGTCGCTTCGAGCGACCACTCGCCGAGAGGCGCTGGTGGGACGTCGACCCGAGTCGTGACGTTGGCGTGGCGTCCGGCAACTGAGCGCCGTCAGGTCTCGCGACCTGGCGGCGTTTTGTCTACGCCGGTCGACACACGTCGGGTGCCGGAACGCCACCTTGCGCGGCGGCGACGTGGAGCCCTGGCGGACTAGCTGGTCATATGCGTCGTGACCACCGGCGCGACCCGGGCGATCAGCTCCTCGACCGATTCCGAGGCGATCGGCTCGACACCGCCGTGAAATGTCACCCTCTCGCCCGACTATCCGGTTCGGTACCGGGCGACGAACCGGCGCAGTATCTCGCCGGGAACGGGTACAGATTCTTGGTGGCCGAGGGCCGTCAAGTGCGCGGCCTCGTCCGGCTCGAAATAACCTGCGTCACGATAGGTTTCGATACGAAGCGCCAATCCCTTGCTATCCAATTCAGGATGGAACTGAGTCGCGTAGATATTCTGCCCGACCCGGATCATCTGCACCGGGCACCCCGCCGACTCGGCCAGCAGCACCGCGCCCGGTGGCACCTCTTGGCAAGCTTCCTTGTGCCCGACGAACGCCCGGAACGAACGCGGAATACCGTTCAGCAGAGGGTCTTCGGCGCCGCCATCGGTCAGGATCATCTTTTGCGCACCAGCTTTTTCAGCGTAGCGCCTGTCGCTCACCTCACCGCCCAATACAACGGCCAGGATGCCCAATCCATAGCAGGCGCCGAAATATGGAAAGTCCCTGGCGATGACCTCGGTGACCATCTGCCCCAGTTTCGGCTCGAACCGTTTTTGGTAATCGTATTTCTGCTCGAGGGGATAACTGACATTACTCGGACCGCCACCCACAATGACAGCCGAGAAATTGTCCAAATCAATATCAGGCAATCCCTGGTCCATATGCATTCGCACCAGCTTGCCGGTATCGAGATGGGAAAAGCGCAGCACGGCGCGGTACTCGTCGTCCGCCGCCTCTCGCTCGGGCCGCAACTGCAACAACAGATAGGGCTTGGCTGCGCTCACGTCACCTCCTCGGCCTAACGGGACATTCCCGCCGAAGTCGTGCAGCCCGGTGTCCCGCCCTGGCGCGACAACCGAGTTCCCGACCTGACCACCATCAGCTCGGCAAGTCGGAATCACCCACATGCGCTATGCCGACACGCGATGCTCGACGCTCTGCAGATGGATGTTAACGGACAATCCTCCACCGCATCGCGCATGGCACGCACCGGCGTTCCCTCCCTCGGAATCCTCGCTACCGGCGCGATCGCCTGATCGGCGTCGACCTCGATGCGGTGGTGCCAGAACTCGACTTCTCGGCTGGCGAGCAGGTGTGCCTTTCCGTCACCGGGCTCGCCATTCCCCGGATCGTCCTTTGAAAAGGCGGCGATACCTTCCGGGACTGATCCCGACATGGCGGTTGAAGACGGCACGGGTGTTGGCCGGGCTGCCGAGCCCGACGCGGTATCCGATTTGGTCTACGGGGAGTTCCGTGGTTTCCAGGAGTTCGCGAGCCCGGTCGATGCGGGCGGCGGCGATCCAGGCACCGGTCGAGGTTCCCGTCTCGTCGCGGAACCGCCGGACGAAGGTCCGTCGCGACAGGTGTGATCGGCGAGCAAGCTCATCGATCGTGTGCGGATGATCCAGGTTTCTCAGCATCCAGGCTCGTGTTTCCTCGAGGGTGCCGGAGGTGGCGGTGGGTAGGAACTGGCGTGTGTATTGCGCTTGACCTCCTTCGCGTACCGGCGGCGCGACAAGATCGCGGGCACGCTCGTTGGCGACGGCAGCGCCGAAGTCCTTGCGGATGATGTGCAAGCACAGATCGATCCCGCTGGTGACGCCCGCCGAGGTCAGCACGTCGCCATCGTCGACGAAGAGCCGATCGGGTTGAACCTCGATGTCCGGGTATCTGCTCTGGAGCAAGGCTGCGGCGCGCCAGTGCGTCGTTGCCGGCCGGTTGGTCAGCACCCCTGCGGCGGCCAAGGCGAAAGCCCCGGTGCAGATCGATACCAGCCGCGCGCCACCCGAATGCGCCTGACCGAGGACGTCGGTAAGTGGATCCGGCGGTAGGTGGTCGAACCCGGCGTAACCGGGCATCACGATCGTGTCGGCATCAGCCAAGGCATCCAGCGTGATCGTCTCACTTGATTGCCAGGGAACCCAGGTGGCGGCACTACTCGATGCCGGGCACACGACAAGGTCGTAGTTGGGGTCGGAACCGAATACATCGATCGGAATCGCGGCGTCGAGCATGACGACCTTGTCTGGCACTACCACGGCGACGCGCCGTTTCCCCGCCCCCGCTGACATGGCCCGATCGTAGCGTTTCGCGGCACCAGGGCCACTCCCGCAATCGTAAGCGTCGAAATAGCCTGGCTTTCATGGCCTTTCGTATTCAATTACCATCCAGTCGACTGGCTGATGCCGCTCTCGCGATCGTGCGCCGGTCGGAGGCCGAAGCGATCGTCAACCACAGCATCCGTAGCTATCTCTTCGCCGAGATGCTCGCCGACCACGAGGGCTTGCACGCCGATGCAGGCTATGACCGGGATCTGTTGGTCGCGGCCACGGTCATGCACGATCTCGGCACGGGCGAATTGGCTTCTGGCAAGGAACGTTTCGAGGTCGAGGGCGCCGATCTCGCCGCCGGAGTCCTCTCCGATCACGGTCTTCCGCAACCGGATGTCGACCGAGTGTGGGAGGCGATCGCGCTGCACACCTCGCCCGGGGTCGCCGAACGGCGCGGCGTCTTGGCGTACTTGACGGCAGAGGGCAGCAAGATGGACATCGGCTTCCACGCCCACCTGACCGAGTCGAATCAGGCAGCGATCCACGCCGCCTATCCTCGACTGCGGATGGTGAAAACGCTGACCGATGCGGTGGTCGACCATGCAGACAGATCGGAAACCGCGGCACCGATCTACTCGATGGAGTATCTATTCAGGCTCGAACGACGCGAGAATGGCGCCACACAGCTGGAGAGCCTGGTAGCAGGCCGGTCTCCCTGGGGCGAGTAGCGACCTCGGGAGACGTTCGCCGGTTGTGGGACCTGCCTGTTGGAGAACTCGTACAGGGGGCATCAACGTATGTGAGCCGGTTGGCCGTGGTTCTCTACCGGCACCGCTGATCAGCGACCACCCGAGAATCGCCAGATCCGTCAGGGTCATCCGGTGAGCTCACGACTTCGGATACACGACCCTGCGATGGGCGTATTCGCAAGAACACGGGGGTTCGCCTTCGCATCCGTCGAAGTCTTCGGCGAGGTGGACCAGCACGCAGGCGCCATCGGATCGCGTGAGTATCCACAACCACGGCTGCGGCTCGTCGCCGAAGCCGCAGAGGAGGTCGCAGCCGATCTGTGCTGCGAGCAGGACGACGAATCCTTGGTTGTCCAGGGCATCATGTCCGGATGGTGGCGGATCCGCACTGATCGAGAACGCTGCCGCGAAGTCCCCGCCGACCGGCCCGTATGTGCAGAAGACCGCGAAGGGGCCATCCCTCTGGACATCCCGGAGCGCCTGGTCGACCAGGTCGTCGCTGCTGACGAAGATATCCGAATCAGGGACTTCGAAGCATCGCCGCAAAAAGGTGCGGAGTTCCATCGTGTCGAGAGGACGAGTGCACAGCCCGTCGCATGCGATCACTCGACGAGCGTACTGGGCTGACGCCATGCAGTTCGTCTGACCGAGCTCGGTGCCGGTCTTCGCCGACTCGAGGCCGCCCTGCGTCAGCGACGAGAGTGCGGGAGGATGCACATCATGGCGTCGCACGATGGGACCTTGCACCGCAGGCTCGGACTCACCGATTCGGTGATCATCGGGCTCGGAGCGATGATCGGGGCGGGCATCTTCGCGGCGCTGGCGCCAGCGGCGGCCTCGGCCGGCAGCTGGTTGCTGCTCGCGCTGGCGGTGGCGGCGCTGCTCGCGTACTGCAATGCGATGTCGTCGGCGCGGCTGGCGGCGCGGTATCCGGTCTCCGGGGGAACGTACGTGTACGGGCGGGAGCGGCTCGGGCCGTTCTGGGGCTACCTCGCCGGGTGGGGATTCGTCGCGGGGAAGACTGCCTCATGTGCGGCAATGGCATTGACGGTCGGTAGTTACGCCTGGCCCGAGCAGGCGCATGCGGTGGCGGTTGGGGCGGTGGTGGCGATTACCGCGATCAACTACACGGGGGTGCAGAAATCGGCGTTGGCCACTCGGGTGCTCGTCGCGGTGGTGCTCGCGGTGCTCGCGGTGGTGGTCGTGGCCGGGGTGTTCGGAACGCACTCGGCGGCAAGGACATTGCCCGACCGGATCGGTCCGCGCGCCGTTCTCACGGCGGCCGGGCTGCTGTTCTTCGCGTTCGCCGGATACGCCCGCATCGCCACCCTCGGCGAGGAGGTGCGCGAACCGGAGCGCACCATTCCGCGCGCCGTCATGATCGCGCTCGGACTCGCTCTAGCGGTCTACGCGCTGGTGGCGGTCGCGGCGCTGAGCGTGCTCGGGTCCGCCGGACTGGCCCAGGCGACCGACCCGCTGGTGCGAGTGGTCACCGCGGCGGGCGTCCCGGCGGCGGCCCCGGTGGTGCGAATCGGCGCGGTGATCGCAGCGGCCGGATCGCTGCTGGCGCTGATCCTCGGTGTGTCCCGGACGGTGCTAGCCATGGCGCGGGACCGCTATCTGCCGGGTGCGCTGGCCGCGGTGCATCCGCGCTTCGGCGTGCCGCATCGCGCGGAAGTGGTGGTCGGCGCGGTCGTCGCGGTGATCGCCGCGGTCTTCGATCTGCGCGCGGCGATCGGCTTCTCCTCGTTCACGGTGCTCGGCTACTACCTGATCGCGAACATCTCCGCCGCAACACTGACCGCCGAGGAAAACCGCCCGCCCCGCTGGATTCCCATCGTCGGCGCGGCGGGCTGCGTCATTGTCGGATTCTCGCTGCCTCTCAGTTCCGTCCTCGCCGGACTCGGCACACTTGTCCTCGGCGCCGTGCTGTACGCGCTGCGTATGCGATCGCGTGGATAGGAACGAGCAAACCCTCCCGCCTGTTGAACGTGCGATCACATCCGGGAGCGCTAGCCTTTTTCACATGCGGCGTTTTGGTGGATTCCGAGCGGGAATCGCGGCGGTTTCGCTGGTAGCTGTCAATCTGCTGGTCGGGAGCGCACACGCCGCGCCCGATGATCAGGTGCGGTGCGCGGTTACCTCGAGCCGTGACCTGGAGCGGGCGGCGCCGGAGCAGGTCGGGTTGGATTCCGGGCGGCTGCAAGAAGCGTTGCGGTTCGTGGCCGGGCGAAACCGGTTCAACGTGCAGGTGTTCCGGCACAACTGCCTGATCGGCGAGGGGCTGACGAACAATCAGACCGATAACGTCGCGTGGAATATCTGGAGCGCGACCAAGAGCGTCGTCTCCGTGCTCACCGGAATCGCCTGGGACCAAGGCAAACTCGAACTCGACGCGCCGATCGACCGGTACCTGCCCCCCGGGCTCGGCGGCCCCGCGCACCGGTCTATCACCGTGGAGAATCTGCTCACCGAGACGTCGGGCATGCGGGTCGGAGTGGTGACCGAGGGCATCACCGGCGTGATCCCCATCGACCCGAACAGTGCGGTGCAGGCGCTCGGTGTGCCGCTGGACAATCCGCCGGGCACGGTCTTCACCTACAGCCAGCGCAATGTCGACCTCCTGGCTTACGTGCTCGAACTCACCGTGGGTGAACCACTGCAACAGTTCGCGCAGCGTGAATTGTTCGATCCGCTCGGCATTCCACGTGGTGACTACTACTGGGCCCGCGACCGCTCCGGACATACCTACGGCTACGCACACCTGATGATTCCGCCGAAGGATTTCGCGAAGCTCGGACTGCTGGTGAGCAACGACGGACGGTGGGGCGACCAGAGCATCGTCTCCGCCCAGTACCTGCGGAAGGCGCGCACGCCCTCGCCTGCGAACTCGTGCTATGGATACCTGTTCTGGCTAGGGCCCGGTTGCGCCGAGACCGCGGATTTCCTGCCCCGCGACGTCTACACGATGGCGGGCCTCGGGATGCAGAACGTCTTCATCATTCCGAGCTTGGATCTCACCGTGGTGTGGACCGGCGTCTTCGGAAATGTCAGCAGGCAGGGCGTAAGCGGGATCATCCAGAACACCCAGGAACTGCCCTATGAATTCTTCCGCAAGGTATTCGACGCGTTCGACGAGCGGCCGGTGCCGGACCCTGGCCCCTACATCGAGCCGCCGGTGCGGCTGGACCCTCGCCGCTTCGTCGACAACGACATCCTGATCGCGGTCTTCGGCCTCGGGCCAGCCGCCTACCCTGGCTGCAACGTCTTCGCCTGCCTGAATTACCCGCTGGACCCGCCATTCGCGGACAGCCCGCCGGGCTGCGCCATCGTGGCTTGCCTCGGGCCGGATCCACGCACCCCGGGCATCCGCTGAGCGGAACAAGCTCGATCGCACCCGCCGTTCTCGGACACCCGGGCAGCCGCTGGGCCGAACAAACTCGGTCGCACCCGCCGTTCTCGGACACCCGGGCAGCCGCTGGGCGGAATAACCCTCGGGCGCGCCGGTACCGTTTCTTGCCTGTCGACTTACCGCACCGTGCGGGTGCGCGCGGCTAAGCGGACAGATCCGTAACCCATCCGTGCACGTCGTCGGTGCGCAGCGCGGCGTAGTGGCGCTTGCGTAGCGCCTGCGAGATCGGCCCCGGTACGCCGTCGGCGATCAGGCGGCCGTCCACTTCCACGACCGGAGCCGCACCGGAAGACGTTCCGGTGACAAAGACTTCGTCGGCGATGTACAGCTCGGTGAGGTCCACGGAACGTTCCACCACCGGAATGCCGTCCTCGGCCGCCAGGGTGAGGACGGTCCTGCGGTTGATGCCGTCGAGGATGTCGCAGGACACATCCGGGGTGATCAGCGTGCCGCCCCGGACGAGGAAGATATTGGCCGCGCTGAGTTCGCAGACATGACCGTTGCCGTCCAGGAAGACACAGTCGTCGTAGCCGCTGTCGATCGCGTCCTGCTTGGCCAGGACCGAATTCACATACGCGCCATTGACCTTGGCGCGAGACGGGATGGCGTTGTCCGGAATGCGCCGCCACGGACTGGACTTCAGCCGCATCCCGTCCTGTGGGACGATCGGTACCGCGTCGTAGACGAATATGCTCACCTGGATCGCACAGCCACGCACCCGAGTGCCGGGAATGGATTCGACCACGTGCACCGTCGCCCGCACGAAGACATCCTCGGCGGGGGCGTTCGCCGCGACCAGTTCCACCACGGCGGCGCGAAACCTGGCGAAGTCCCACTCCACGGCGAACCGATCGATACCGATGATCTTGCACGACTCCTCGAGCCGCCGGAAATGATCATCCAGTCGAAACGCGGTCCGTGCCGCCCCCTCCACGTGCACCGGGAAGACGGTGTAGACGCTCAGTCCGTACAACACCGCAGACGAGGCGATACCGACCACGGCCGCATCGGCCGCAACGATCCGGTCGCCGAGATACACGTGGGGATGAGGGTTGACCATCGCCGCAGGCTAACAGCGCGACGGCCGGGCGGGCGAACCTATTTATCGGTAGCGCTTGCCGACCTTGGCGATCCAGAGCGCATCATCCACCACTCGATAGACGATGCGGTGTTCCTGCGTGATTCGACGGGACCAGTAACCCGCCAGGTCATGCTTCAACGGCTCGGGCTTGCCGATGCCTTCGAGAGGATCGGACAGGGTCGCCTTGATCAGCACGTTGACCTTCTTCAGCACAACACGGTCGTGCTGAAACCACGCCGAGTATTCCTCCCATGCGGACTCGGAAAAGACGACCTTCATTCGATGAGGTCGCGTTCGACACCGCCACCGTTCTCGAGTTCCTGGATCGATCGACGTAGGCGCGCCCCATCGCGCCCGCTCAACAACTCGACGGTCTTCGCCGGATATTCAGCGGTTGCTGAGCAGCACCTCGGCGATCTGAATCGTGTTGAGGGCGGCGCCCTTTCGTAGGTTGTCGCCGGAGATGAACAGCGCGAGACCGCGACCGTCGGGAACGCCGGGGTCTTGGCGAATGCGGCCGACGAGGGAATCGTCGATACCGGCCGCGGCCAACGGGTTCGGCACATCGACCAGCTTGACGCCGGGGGCCTTGGCCAGGATTTCCTTGGCGTGCTCGACGGAGAGCGGCTCGGCGAACTCGGCGTTCACCGACAGCGAGTGACCAGTGAAGACCGGGACGCGCACGCAGGTACCGCTCACCGCGAGATCCGGGATGCCAAGGATCTTGCGGCTCTCGTTGCGCAGCTTCTGATCCTCGTCGGTCTCGCCGGAGCCGTCGTCGACCAGCGAACCGGCCAGCGGAAGCACGTTGAACGCGATCGGCGCGACGTACTTGTTCGGCGCGGGGAAGTCGACGGCGCGGCCGTCTTGGGTCAGCTTCTCGGCATCATCGATCACCGCGCGCGCCTGACCGACCAGCTCCTCGACACCGGCCAGGCCGCTGCCGGACACCGCCTGGTAGCTGGACACGATCAGGCGGCGCAGACCCGCGATGTCGTGCAGCGGCTTGAGCACCGGCATGGCCGCCATCGTGGTGCAGTTCGGATTGGCGATGATGCCCTTGACCAGGTTGCGCGTCTGTTCCGGGTTCACCTCGCTGACCACCAGCGGGACTTCGGGGTCCTTGCGCCAAGCCGACGAATTGTCGATCACGGTGACACCAGCCGCCGCGAAACGCGGGGCCTGCACCCGGGACATGGTGGCCCCGGCGGAGAACAGCGCGATGTCCAAGCCGGACGGATCGGCGGTCTCGGTGTCCTCGACGACGATCTCGCGGCCGCGCCACGGCAGCGTCTTGCCCGCCGAACGCGCGGACGCGAAGAACCGCACCTCGTCGGCGGGGAAGTTGCGCTCGTCCAGCAGTTTCCGCATGACGGCGCCGACCTGTCCGGTCGCGCCGACGACTCCTACCCGAATGCCCATGGCCTATCGCCCCGTTCCCGCGTGGACCACCGCGACCTCGTCGCCGCCGAGGTCGAACGCCTTGTGCAGCACCTTGACCGCCTCGTCCAGTTCGGTGTCCTTGACCAGGACCGAAATCCGGATCTCCGAGGTGGAGATCAGATCGATGTTCACACCCGCCTTGGCCAGCGCCTCACAGAACGTGGCGGTGACCCCGGGATGGCTCTTCATGCCCGCGCCGACCAGCGACACCTTGCCGATGTGGTCGTCGTAGAGCACCTGGGAGAAACCGATGTCGTCCTGGCGCTTGGTCAGCATCTCGACGGCGCGGGCGCCCTCGGTCTTGGGCAGCGTGAAGGTGATGTCGGTCTTGCCGGTCTCGACCTTCGAGATGTTCTGCAGGACCATGTCGATGTTGATCTCGGCGTCGGCGACGGCACGGAACACCTTGGCGGCGTAACCCGGCTCGTCCGGCAGCCCGACCACGGTCACCTTGGCCTCGCTGCGGTCATGTGCGACGCCGGTGAGGATTGCTTGCTCCAAGGGGATGTCCTCCATCGATCCAGAAACGTAGGTGCCCCGCTTGTCGGTGTAGGACGAGCGCACATGCACGGGCACGTTGTAGCGGCGGGCGTATTCGACGCAGCGCAGCATCAGCACCTTGGCGCCGCAGGCCGCCAGTTCCAGCATCTCCTCATAGGAGACCTGCTCGAGCCGCTGCGCGTCGGGCACGATCCGCGGGTCGGCGGTGAAGACGCCGTCCACGTCGGTGTAGATCTCGCAGACGTCCGCGTTCAGCGCGGCGGCCAGCGCGACCGCGGTGGTGTCCGAACCGCCGCGGCCCAGCGTGGTGACGTCCCTGCTGTCCTGGCTGACGCCCTGGAAGCCGGCGACCAGCACGACGAGGCCCTCGTCCAGCGCGTCCCGGACACGGCCGGGCGTGACGTCGATGATCTTGGCGTTGCCGTGCGCGCCCGTGGTGATCACGCCGGCCTGCGAGCCGGTGAACGAGCGGGCCTCGGCGCCGAGGGAGTGGATGGCCATGGCGACCAGCGCGTTGGAGATGCGCTCGCCCGAAGTGAGCAGCATGTCCATCTCACGGGCGGGCGGCGCCGGCGCCACCTGCTGCGCGAGATCGAGCAGCTCGTCGGTGGTGTCGCCCATGGCGGAGCAGACGACCACCACGTCGTGGCCCTGCTTCTTGGTCTCCACGATCCGTTCAGCGACGCGCCGGATGCGCTCGGCGGTCGCCACCGAGGATCCTCCGTACTTCTGAACCACGAGAGCCACGACAGGGTCCTCCAAGATCGACAACAAACTGGTAACAGTCATCCAGACTACCGGCCGGGTGCCAGCGGTTTTGCCGATACCTACCCGGCTTGTGCAAAAACCCACAGCCGCATCCCATCCCGGGCAGGCCGCGCGGCCCGCGCGCGATGAGGGACCATGAGCTTATGAAGAGCACGCTGCTCGACGTGAGAACGGGCCACAGCGAGGTGGTGCAGGACATCACACCGCAGTGCGCGACATTCGTCCGCGAAGCGGGCGGCGACGGGCTGCTGCACGTCTTCGTACCGCACGCCACCGCGGGGATCGCGATCATGGAATTGGGCGCACGCAGCGACGACGACCTGCTGGCCGCGCTGCGCGAGCTGCTGCCCGCCGACGACCGATGGCGGCACGCGCACGGCTCCCGCGGCCACGGGCGCTCACACGTGATGCCCGCACTGATCCCGCCGTACGCGACGGTCCCGGTGCTCGGCGGGAAGCTGGCCCTCGGCACCTGGCAGTCGATCGCGCTGGTTGATCTCAATATCGACAACCCCGACCGCCAGGTACGGCTGTCGTTCCTCTCCGACGCCGGCTGAGCAGGCTCAGGCCCTGGTGAACCAGCTGACCTGAACGCCGTTGCCGAACTGCTTGCGCTCGGTGGGGCGGAACTGCGTGGGACGGAACTCGCCCGCGAACCCGGGAACGCCGGTGCCCGCGACCACCGGATAACTCTTGATCACCAGCTCATCGATCTCCTCCAGCAGCGCTGCGGCGAACTTGCCGCCGCCCGCCAGCCAGATGTCCATGCCGTCCTGCCGCTTGAGTTCGCGGACCAGGCCGACCGGATCACGCTCGACCAACTCGACGCCCGGATCATCGATCCGGCCCAGCGTGCTCGACACCACGTACTGCTTCATGTGTGCGTACGGGCTGGTCACGCCAATGGACAGGGCCGGATCGTAGGTGCCGCGACCCATCACGAGCGTGTCGAATTTCTGGTTCGGCGCGTCCACGTCGAGCCCGACGTGGGGGCGCACGTGGGTGGGCAGCGTCTCCGGATACTCCGCGCGCATCCATTCCCACATGTCGTCTGCTACCGGGTAGAAGTCGATTTCGCCATCCGGGCCCGCGATGTAGCCGTCGAGTGAAACACCGACGAAGTAGACGAGTTTTCGCATGGGATTACCTCTTTCTGTGGATTTCGGTGGCGGTCAGGCGCGGGTGAACCAGGTGACCTGCGCGACGTTGCCGAATTCCTTGCGCTGAGCTGGAGTGAACAGCGTCGGACGGAACGCGCCGGAGAACACGGACACGCCGCCGCCCGCGACGACCGGGTAGCTCTTGATGATCATCTCGTCGATCTCGCCGAGCAGTTCGGCGGCGAGCTTGCCGCCGCCGACGAGCCAGATGTCCCCACCCTCGGCCCGCTTCAGCCCCCGCACGAGCTCGACGGGGTCGCGTTCGACCACCTCGATGGCCGGATCGTCGACTGGACCGAGCGTGCTGGACACCACGTACTGCTTCATGTGCGCGTACGGGCTGGTCACACCGAGGGACAACGCGGGCTCGTAGCTGCCCCTGCCCATCACCGCGGTGTCGAACCGCTTGTTCGGCTCATCCACCGCCATTCCAGCCTGCGTACGCAGGAAGCTGGGCACGAACTCCGGATATTCGCCGATGGCCCAGGCCGTCATCGCGTCGTCGAGAGGGTAGAAGTCGAACTCCCCCGCGGGGCCTGCAATGTAGCCGTCGAGCGACACACCCACGTAGTAGACAAGCTTTCGCATACCTATACCGCCTAACACGTTGTACTCTGTCTGTAGTGATTTGAAATGTAGTACTACGACTGGAGTGGTGTCAAGTGCGGACCAACCCGGAGCGACGACAGGCGCTGGTGGACGCGGCGATCGAAGTTCTTGCGCGCGACGGCGCACGCGGACTGACCTTTCGCGCGGTGGACAAAGAGGCCGCCGTACCAGCGGGCACGGCGTCGAACTACTTCGCCAATCGCGACGACCTGCTGACCCAGGCCGGCGGCCGGTTCTACGAGCGGCTACAACCGAGTGAAGCGACCATGGCCAAGCTGACCGAGGGGCCGAAGACCCGTGCGAATATCACCGAGCTGATGCGGGAGACGGTCGGGCGCATCGAAGCCTTCCGCACCGGCTACCTGGCCCTGCTCGAATTGCGACTGGAGGCGACTCGGCGACACGAGCTTCGCGCCGTGCTGACCGAGCGTGTGCGCCAGGACATCGAGTTCAACGTGCGCAACCACCTCGAGTCCGGCCTGCCCGGCGACGAGAAATCAGTGCTACTGCTCTATCTGGCACTGAACTGGTTGATCGTGGATCGGCTCACCCTGCCCGAGGTGTTCACCGAGGAACAGAGCCAGGCATTGATCGAGGCCGCCGTCGAGCGGGTCATCGGCGGAGACGAATGAATCGACTCGCCCACAGCTTCGCGGAACGGTTGTGACGCGCAGCACTCCGTTCGATAATGGGGCGATGATCGCACATGTAGGAGATCGACTCTGCGTACACGGACACGTGGTGGGAGAAGTGGATCACCTGGCCGAGATCATCGAGGTCCGCGGCCCGGACGGGACGCCGCCCTACTTGGTGCGCTACTCCGACGGTCACGAGTCTTTGGTGTATCCAGGACCTGATGCGGTGGTCGAGCCCGCCAACTGAACGCCACGCCGGATCGAGCGCTAGGCCGCTACCTCGCCTGCGCTCGGTCCGGCGCAGGCTACGGACGGACTTCGTCCGGCAGCGCCCTTCATGCGGCTACTCGCCTGCGCTCGGTCCGGCGCTGCCGCGGCTACCACCCCTTCGTCGCCCGGCGCAGGCTACGGACGAACCGCGTCGGGATGCGCCCGTCAGTCGTGTAGCGAACGCGGCGCGCCAGCGCAAAAGCGAGGATTCCCGCGATCAGCACCTTGCCGGCCGTCTCGATGATCGCGTTGACGTCCACGGCCGGGTGCCAGGTGAGTCGACCGTCGCGCAGGACGTACGCGCCGACGGGCTTGGCGCCCACACCGAACGCCACTCCTTCGCCCCCGCCCTCCCCCTGGCCATCTTTTCCGCCACCGCCGCCACCGCCACCGCCGCCTCCGAGCGAGGCGGCGGGAATGATCACTGCCCCATTGGATTCGTACGGCTCCCCGTAGACCCGGCGAACCGTGATCGTGTCCCGCACCTGCGCCAGCAGTTCGGCGTACTTCATGACAACCTCCCACCCGTGCCGACGGAGTCGGACAGCGACGATCTTTTCGATCCGATCGTATGCGAGCGGGCCGAGCGCGAGCCCTTCCACACGAAACCTGCTACTCGGAAGTTGTTCGGGCAGTGGCCAATCCCCGATCTCGAGCAGATAACGGCACGTTATCCGTGGTAATCGAGAATCGCGCCAGCGGTCAGGTTGACGACGCCGACAAATGGCGGCGACAATCGGCCGACTTGTCCACGTGGGGGTCGGAGGTATGCCATGCGCACCAAAACAGATATCCGATTCCTCGTCGACATCGCCCCCGAACAGGTCATGGACGCCCTGATTGCGGTCGAATCACTACCGGAATGGTCGTCCTCCTACAGCGACGTGCGGGTCGCGACGCGCGATCGGTGGCGCAGGCCGCGACGCGTCTTCGTCAAGGCGGAGCTGCTCGGCAGCGCGGACCTGCAAGTGCTGGAATACGATTGGACCGATGACCGGTGCTCATGGATCGTCGCCGACAGCACTCGCGGCGTCCGGGGCGGCGGCTGGTTCGAGGTGTCCGAGAGCGTCGACGGCACGCACGTCTGGTACCACGTCGAGCTGTATCTACCCCTCCCGATTCCCGGCTTTCTGCTCAAACGCACGGTCCGCAAGGCCAATGAAGTAGTGGTGGAGTGCTTCATCGATTTCGCCGAGCATTTCCCGGAACCGGAAACCTATCAACACATATAGCCAAAGCAAATAACTGCCCGCGGCGCTGCGCTCTGCGCGAAATCGCCGGGCCCGCCACGCGGCGAACCGGCGCCGAACCGGCCGGAGTGCGACGATATGCACCATGATCGGTACCAAGCGGGTTCGGTTCCAACCGACGGCGGAAGGCGCATCGGTAACCCAGCTCGAGCTGTTTTTCGACCTCGTGCTCGTCTTCGCGTTCACCATGGTCACCGGCCTCGTCGCCGAAGAGCCCAGCGCGAAGAACATGCTGCGCGCCTTGCTGGTACTCGCGGTGATGTGGTGGTTGTGGATCGCTTACTCCTGGCTCGGCAACGTGGTCCGCGCCGACGAGGGCATCGCACGGATCGCGATGTTCGTGGCCATGGGCGGCGGCTTCCTCGCCGCACTCACCATTCCCGAGGCATTCGACGACCTGCCCGGCGGCTGGTTCGGCCCGCTGGTCTTCGCCATCGCCTACTTGATCGTCCGATTGGTACATGTCGGGATGTTCTGGCTGGCCAGCGCCGAGGACTCACGCCTGCGGAACCAGGTGCTGCGCTGGGCGCTCGGGTCGATCAGCATCGGCACCACACTGCTGGTCATCGCCGCGATGACGTCCGGCGTCGTGCAGATCGCGCTGTGGATCGCCGCCGTCGCGGGCGACTACCTGTGGACGCTGTTCGCGGGGACCGATTGGCGGTTGAATTCGGCCAGGCATTTCGTCGAGCGGTACGGGCTCATCATCATCGTCGCGCTCGGTGAATCCATCGTCTCGATCGGCATCGGGGTGGCCGGACTGCCGATCTCCTGGCCGATCGTGCTCGGCTCGATGCTCGGTCTCGCCATTTCCGGTCTGCTGTGGTGGGCGTATTTCGACGTCGCCGCCCTATCGGTGGAGCACGAGCTCGTGCGCGCCGAAGGCACACGTCAGATCAAGATCGCGACGGGTTCCTACACCTTTTGGCATTTTCCGATGATCGTCGGGATCATCGCGCTGTCGCTCGGGCTGAAGAAGGTGCTCTACTACGTCGGCGACTCCTCGCACCACACCCTGCAAGACGCGCTCTACGGAATTCCGCTGTACGCCCTCTACGGTGGTGTCGCGCTGTATTTGATCGCGCTCGTGGGGTTCAAGCACTACGCCACGGGCGCCGTCACGGTGCCCCGGGTGGTCGCCGCGGCGGTGCTGCTCGCGCTCATCCCGCTGGCCTGCGCGCTGCCCGCGCTGGCGTCACTGTCCCTGCTGTGCGTGCTCCTGATCGGGCTGATCGCTTGGGAGACCGTTCGATTCGCGCAGCCGAGAGACGAGATCAGGCACGCGGCAGCCGACTGAGCTGGTGCCGCACGCCGTTCTCGGGCGGCGTCGGGCCGTACGCGGACGGCGGCACCCGGACGCCGTCGCGGACCGCGTCGCGGATCTGATCGATGTTCTCCCGCAACATGTCCGAGACGAGTTCGTCGGTCCGCGGGTCTTCCAGCACCTGGAACACGATGCGGAACGTGGTGTCGGCGATCAGCCGGATGATGTCGTCGTGGAACGGGATGTAGCGCACCCGGCCCGCCTGCGGGTCCTTCTTGATCAGTTCGAGGATCATCTCGTCCAGTTCGGCGCGGTTCTCCTCCAGTGCCGCCGCGATGTTGCGGGTGTAGTGGCCGGTGCGCAGCACGTGCGCCACCTCGTCCATCACCGCGATCGTCATCGGACGGCGGATGGTGTCCACGATGGTCGCCACGAAGTGGTTCACCACCGCGGCCGTCACGCGGTCGCCGAACACCCGGTCGGCCACCCGGGCGAGGCGGACGATGATCACCACGATCCGCAGCAGCCGGAAACCGCGGAAGAACGGGCTGGTCACCGGGATCATGCCGAGGACTTCGTACCAGTAGACGAGCGGGAAGGTCCACGGCCAGCCCGCGCGGCGCCAGCGCCACAGGAACTCCGCGGCGAACACCGCGCACAACGACCAGTCGACGAACACGATCACGCGGTAGGTGTGCCCGGAGACCGGGAAGAAGGTGATCCAGACGACCAGCGCCACCGAGACGATGGCCAGCGCCAGCATCACGAAATCGGTCCACAGCTGGGGCGGCTTGCGCGGATACTCCTGCGGGTGCGGTGCTTCCCGCAGACCGTATCGCTCGAGAGACGAGCCATCGAGGCCCGAGCGGGGGGTTGGAGCGGACACTGCGGATCCCTTCGACGCCGAACGGTGCCCCGACAGTAGTACGCGGCAAGCACGCTCGGCACGGTTGAGGAGAACACCGCGCACGGCCGGAGCGAAGGCGGAGGTACGTCTACGGGAAGCGGCGCCGACGCGATCAGCGACCGGCGCGGACGATCGCCTCGATATTGCGTTCGGCCAGTGCGGCGATGGTGAGCGACGGGTTGACCGTTCCCGTGCTGCCGGGCACCGCGGCGCCATCCATCACGTACAGCCCGGGGTGGCCGTGCACGCGCCCGTAGTTGTCGGTGGCCCGCCCCAGCACCGCGCCGCCGAGCGGATGCGCGGTGAACAACGCGTTCGCGTCATAGCCGAGAGCGCCGTATTCGACGAGCGCGCCCGCGCGTTCGGCGATCCGGTGGTCGACCGCGCGCGCCGCGGCCACGATGTCGTCGCGGTTCTTCGCCGACCAACTGAGCCCGACGCCGTTCGTGGCCCGGTTGTAGCCGAACCGGGTGCGGGTCGGGTCGAGCACCATGCCGAGCGAGGCCAGCGCGCCGGTCTCGAACGGAATACCGGGGATGTACCAGCTCTCCAGGGTCAGCGGCACACCGGATTCGTCGAAGATCCGGCTCGCGCTCGGCACGCCTTGGCCGTGCCCGGCCAGCACGCTCGCGCCACGGGCGAGCACCACGTCGCCGTTGGTACCCCAGCCGTCGCCGATGTGCTCGTTCAGGCGGGGCAGCGCACCGGTGGCCTGGGCGCGTACCAGCAGCTCGGAGGTACCGATCGAACCCGCGCCGAGGAACAGCCGATCGCAGGTGAGTGTGCGGGTGGCCAGCACCTCACCAGTGGGCGACAGCTTCGCCACGGTGACCGCGTAGCGGTCGCCATCCTGCGCGATGGCGTCGACGCGGTGGCCGGGGAAGATCGCACAGCGGCCGGTGTTCTGCGCGTACCCCAAGTAGTTCTGATTCAGGTCGAATTTGGCGCCGTTGGAGTTGCCCAGATTGCTCCTGGCCGCGGTGGCCGAAGGCCGTGTGGCTCCGGCGAGTTCGCCGCGCAGGATGTCCCAGTTGAAGATCGAGTCGTTCGGCTGCGGGTGGTAGCCCGCCTTGCGCACCTGGTCGTCCCAGGCGCGGGAGTGCGTGAACGGCGAGGAGTGGTAGATGTCCGCTGGCATCGCGCTCAGCCGCAGCATCTGCCGCACCCGCGGGTAGTAGACGCGCTCCATCTCGCCGTAGTCGACGGTGCCACCGAAGACGTGGTCGAAGAAACGGCGTTCCGGGGCGACCATGGCTCCACTGAAGATCACCGAGCCGCCGCCGACCGCCGCCGCCCGCCAGACATCGATGCCCGGGTATTCCGTGCAGTCCAGCACGCCGCCGAAGCTGGCGAACCGCATCGGTACCTTGGTGACGCCGGTGAAGTGGGTGCGGTGCCAGAAGCCGCGACCGTCGGGCAGGTCGTCGCCGGTGAAGATCTCCCGCCACGGGTCGTTCGGCCAGCGTGAACCGCGTTCCAGCACGGTGGTGGCGATCCCGGCCTCGGCAAGGCGAAGCGCGGTGACCGCGGCGCCGAAGCCTGAGCCGATGACTATCGCGGGCGAGTGCTGCGGTGGATCGGGAAGGGGCGCAAAGATTTCCGGTACCCACCCGCGGAACAAGGCCTCCCAGGCCGGGTCCGTGGACGCCGCGCTCGTACCGGCCATCGTTCCCACAGCACCGAGCAGCGCGGCCGTGCCCGCCGCCTTGAACAAGGCACGTCTACGCACCAGTCACCTTTCATCATCACGCCTAGCGTGCGCAGACTACCGGTATTCCCGTTTTGTGAACAGATATCCGATTTTGCTATCGACCGAACGGCGTCTCGTCGGCGCGGCAGGTGGCCCCCGGAGCGGGCAGCTGCACGTCGATGAGGTAGCGCTCCCGCAGCTTCCGGGTGCAGTCGTTGAGCGGGGTGTGCCCATACCCGCCGTCCACGACGACCAGCCTGGCGTTCACCAATTCCTGCTGTGCGCGCCGTGCGGCGGTCAGCGGGGTGACCGGATCGAATCGGTTGTTGACCAGCAGGGCAGGGGTGTCCGAGCGCAGGATCCACGGTCCGGTGTAGCGCTGGCCATATCCCTCGGGCGGTGCTGGCCAAGACGCGCAGGCTTGGTGCATATACAGCCAGAACGCGCCGTAGGTGGGGCTGATGGCGGCGAGATCCCTTGCCAGCGTCGGCCATTGGTCGGGATCACGCGGGAAGGTGTTGTCCGCGCACGAGATCGCGGTGAACGAATCCAGGAAGTCGTCCGTGGCCGCCGTTGTCGTCAAGATCTCGTGCACGGCGTCCGGGTTGCCCTGCGGACCGCGCTCCAGCTCGGCGAGCAATCCGGCCAGCGCGGGCCAGCCCTCTTTCGGGTCGTACAGCAGCAGCGCGTGCGATGACATCGCCTCGGAGTAGGTGACCGTGCGCGCCCGCTCGCCCGTCCCGACCACGATCGGTGCCTCCCGAAGCCGTTGCAGTACAGCGTCGTTGCGGGCACGCAGACCGGTACTACCCTGTGCTACGGCTTCGTTCGAGCCGCTCTCGGGCGCGAAGGCGCAGCGCGGCCGTCCCGCCTCCGCGCACAGTCGCAGGAACTCGCTCAGTACCTGCTCGGTACCGGCGGCGGTGCTCTCGATCGAGCTTCGCGTGTCGTTGGTGTACGCGTTCGGGTCGATCAGCGAAGGCAGGTGCAGCGCGCGTACCCGGTCGCCGAACAGCGCGCCGTACACCTGGCCCAGATAGCTTGCGTAGGAACCGCCTTCGTACGTCAGCCGCGGTTCGCCGACCGCGCGGCGCAGCAGGTCGAGATCGCGCGCGACATCGACGGTGGTGAGGTGCCCGAGCAGCTCGCCGCCGTGCTCGGCACATCCCGCCGCCAGCTCGCGGCTCGCCGCGGCGGCGGCGCGCTCCTGTTCCGGATTCGCCGGCGGCAACCACGCTCCAGACCAGAATTGTTGCTGCTGTTCGGCATTCGGGAAACACCGGACCTGGCCACTGCGACCGACGCCACGCTGGTCGAAGGTGATCACGTCGAACCGGCGCGCGATCTCGCCGCCGGACAGCTCCCCCTCCGCCGCCCAGCGCAATCCCGAACCGCCTGGACCGCCGACCGCGGCGAACAACGTGCCGATCCGCCGATCCGGGTCGGTAGCCCGCTGCCGCACGACCGCGAGCGGAAGGGTCGGGCCGTCGGAACGGGCGTAGTCCACCGGCACGGCCGCGGTCGCGCACTCGAACTTGCTCAGCCGCGGTTCCGCGCACGGCGCCCAGTCCAGCCGCGGTGTCGGCGCCGCATCGGCCTGTGCGACCAGATCGGCGACAGCCGACTCCTGGCGGCTCGGCGTTCCGGCACAGCCGCTCACCGCCGGTAGCACGATGACGAGAGCGACGACGACCAACTTCCAGCTACGCACGGAGATCATCCTGTGCCCACACACGGGCGGGCGTCGTCCTCCTCAGGGCTGACATCGGACCCTGAGATTCCCCGGCCGCCCCCTGAAAGACGCAGCCGGACGAAGTCCGCCCCCACCCCGCGCCGGACCGAGCGGAGGCTGAGGCAGCCGCATGAAAGACGCAGCCGGACGAAGTCCGTCCACAGCCCGCGCCGGGCCGAGCGGAGGCGAGGCAGCCGCTTATGACGTCACCAGTCGGACCACCGCGATCAGACCGACCACGACGATGACCGCGCGCAACACGGTCGGCGGCATCCGCCTGCCCATCTTGGCACCGAGCTGGCCACCGATGATCGAACCCAGCGCGATCAGCGCGGCCGCCCGCCAGTCCACGTCCGCGATCACGATGAAGATCACCGCGGACACGGCGTTCACGATCAACGCGAGCGCGTTCTTCGTCCCGTTGAGGCGCTGGATGTCGTCGTGCACGAAGACGCCGAGCAACCCGATCAGCAGTACGCCCTGCGCGGCGCCGAAGTACCCGCCGTAGACACCGGCCGCGTAGATCGCGGCGAAGAGGATGGCGCCGCCGTGCTCCGGGACCGGCGCGCCGTCGTTCTCCCGCCTGCGCTTCACCCAGCTCGCCAGCCGCGGCTGCACCACGACCAAAACCAACGCCAAAGCGATCAGCACCGGTACGATCGCCTTGAACGCCGCGGGCGGAAGCACGAGCAGCAGTACCGCCCCCGTGATGCCGCCGAGCAGCGACGCGGTGCCCAGCCGCAGCAGCCGGTCCCGCTGCCCGGCGAGTTCGCGGCGGTAGCCGTGCACACCACTGAGCGAACCGGGGACCAGGCCTATGGTGTTGGACACATTCGCGGTCACCGGCGGCAAGCCGAAGGCGAGCAATACCGGAAAAGTGATCAAAGTGCCCGAGCCGACGATCGTGTTGATTCCGCCCGCCGCGATGCCAGCACCGAAGACGGCCAATTGCTCCAGCCAGGTCATAGCTATCCTTCGACGTCCCGTCGGACCCCTGGGCCCGTACAAGCGTGTCCACTATCGGACCGAACCGTAGCGGGTCATCGGATCACCCGACGACGGCACCACTCTTCCCGGCGGTAGGACGGCACGGTAAACTCGCGGACATCATGCAGCGGGCACTTCTTCTCGACCGCCGCGACGGGGTCTGATCGGACCGGCTCCCGTCGCGGGGTTTTGCCGCGCCGGTCGACCCAGCCCTATGGGAAAAACCACACCCCACGGAGAGACTCCCCATGTCCCCTGCTGACGCGTTCGTTTCCGGTGCGAGGACCATCACGGCGCCGAGCAAACCCGCTCCCGCCGGCCAGCCGGCCTGGAACAAGCAGAAGAACTCCTCCATGCCGGCCTTCCGCTATCGGCCCTTCGCCGAGGAGGTCGAGCCGATCAGTGTGCCCGACCGCACCTGGCCGGAGAAGGTCATCGACACCGCGCCCGGCTGGTGCGCGGTCGACCTGCGCGACGGTAACCAGGCGCTGATCGACCCGATGAGCCCGGCTCGCAAGCGCCGCATGTTCGATCTGCTGGTGCGGATGGGTTACAAGGAGATCGAGGTCGGCTTCCCCTCGGCGAGCCAGACCGACTTCGATTTCGTCCGCGAGATCATCGAGGACGGCGCGATCCCCGACGACGTGACCATCCAGGTGCTGACCCAGTGTCGCCCCGAGCTGATCGAACGCACCTTCGAGGCCTGCGCCGGCGCGCAGAACGTCATCGTCCACTTCTACAACTCGACCTCGATCCTGCAGCGGAAAGTGGTGTTCCGCGCCGATCGCGCGGCGGTCAAGAAGATCGCGACCGACGCCGCGGCGCTGTGCCTGGAGATCGAGAAGCGCTACCCGGACACCAACTGGCGGTACGAGTACAGCCCGGAGTCCTACACCGGCACCGAGTTGGAGTACGCCAAGGATGTGTGCGACGCGGTCTCGGAGATCATCGCGCCGACACCGGACAAGCCGCTGATCATCAACCTGCCCGCCACCGTGGAGATGGCGACGCCGAACGTCTACGCCGACTCGATCGAGTGGATGAGCCGCAACCTGGCCCGTCGCGACGCGATCGTGCTGTCGCTGCACCCGCACAACGACCGCGGTACCGCCGTGGCCGCCGCCGAGCTGGGCTTTCAGGCCGGCGCCGACCGGATCGAGGGTTGCCTGTTCAGCAACGGCGAGCGCACCGGAAATGTGTGCCTGGTCACGCTGGGGATGAACCTGTTCTCCCGCGGCATCGATCCGCAGATCAACTTCTCCGACATCGATGAGATCCGCCGCACCGTCGAATACTGCAACCAGTTGCCCGTGCACGAGCGCCACCCCTACGGCGGCGATCTGGTCTACACCGCGTTCTCCGGCAGCCACCAGGACGCGATCAACAAAGGCTTGGACGCGATGAAGGCCACGGCCGACGCGTCCGGCGCGGACGTCGCCGACATCGTGTGGGAAGTGCCCTACCTGCCGATCGATCCGAAGGACGTCGGCCGCACCTACGAGGCGGTCATCCGGGTCAACTCGCAGTCCGGCAAGGGTGGCGTCGCCTACATCATGAAGACCGATCACGGGCTGGCGCTGCCGCGACGTCTGCAGATCGAGTTCTCCCAAGCGATCCAGCGGATCACCGACGGCGAGGGCGGCGAGGTGACGCCCAAGGAGATGTGGGACGTCTTCTCCGAGGAGTACCTGAGCCCGATCCGTCCGCTGGAGCGGATGCGCCAGCGGGTCATCGCGTCGGAGACCGACGGCGGGGTCGACTCGATCGTGGCGGTGGTGAAGGTCGACGGCGTCGAGCAGGAGATCACCGGCAAGGGCAACGGACCGCTGGCCGCGTTCGTCGACGCGATCGCAAGCGTCGGCTACGACGTCGAGGTCTTGGACTACTCCGAGCACGCGATGTCCGCGGGCGACGACGCGCAGGCCGCCGCTTACGTGGAATGCGCGATCGGCGACAAGGTGGTGTGGGGCGTCGGCATCGCCACCTCGATCACCACCGCGTCGCTGCGTGCGGTGGTGTCGGCGGTCAACCGGGCGCACTGAGCGAGTAGCACGGCCGGAGCGAAGGCGGAGTACGCATCAAGGACGCAGTCGGACGTAGTCCGTCTCGAGCCTGCGCATGGCCGGAGCGAAGGCGGAGGTACGCCTGTCCCGGAACGTGTCCGGCGAGGGCGCCGCGGCGGTTCGTCCGCCCGGCGCCCGATCTCGCTGTCGCAGACCATTTGTCGATGGCGTGTCGCTCGGCGCGGCCGCCTTACCTACCGCGACACGGCGCAGCGAACCCCGTGCTAGCGTGGATTCGCACTCCAAGCGCCGAGCTCTCTGCTCGAACTCCCGAGCAGATGGGGGAACCCGTGACAACAAACGACCACAATCCGACCTCTCCGCCCTGGCTGCAGAGTCATTCCGTGGACACGGCCGAAGTCACCGAGGCGGAGTCATCGTCCACCGACCCGTCGACCGAGCACACCGGCGGCGTGGAAGCGAAGGAAACCGACGTGGCGGATGGGCTGGATCAGCCGGACGCACAGCCCGAACAGCCGGAGCCGCAGAGCTCGACCGAGCAAACCACTGTCTACCCGCATGCTGCCGGGCCCGCGCAGTCCTACGGTCCGCCGCCGTCCGGTCCTCCCGAGTCGTCCGGTCCTCCCGAGTCGTCCGGTCCTCCCGAGTCGTCCGGTCCTCCCGAGTCGTATGGTCCCCCCGAGTCGTATGGTCCGCCGCCGTCCGGTCCTCCTGAGGCGTACGGTCCGTACTCCGCACCGGGCGCCGGTCCGTACGCGCCACCGGCTTTTCCCGGTGAGCCGTTCCCTACCGGCGCATTTCAACCGCCGCCGAGCCACAGCGTCAGTCACCCCGTCCCCCAGGGGCCCGAGCACAGCTACGACGAGTACCGCCAGGAGATCGGCCCCGACGGCTTGGTCCGGCGCGTACCCGTCGACTCCGCGCAGCCGGAATCCGCTGCGCCGCAGCCCGATCAGCCCGGCGGGCCGATCTACAGCTGGGCTCCGCCGCCTCCGCCGGTGACGCATCAGCCACCGCCGCCCGCCTACCAACCGCCGCCGCCCCCGCCACCGGTCGGGCAACCCCAGGGGCCGGGCTGGCTGGACGGGCCGAATCCGCACCAGACCGCACAGCCGTTCCAGCCGCAGCATGTGCCGCAACCCGGACAGCCGGGGCACTCGGTGAACGATCTGAATCTGCTCCGACGGGCCCGCAGGGCGCCGCGCAGCGGGTGGCGCCGTGCCGTGCACAAGGCCTCCGGCGGCATGATCAATCCGGGCGAGTCGGCCTCCGACATCGTCTATCAGGACTTGGTCGACCGGGTGAATCAGCCGGTGCGCGGCGACTATCGGATCGCGATCCTCTCGCTGAAGGGTGGTGTCGGCAAGACCACAACTACGGTCGGCCTCGGCTCCACCTTCGCATCGCAGCGCGGTGACCGGGTGATCGCGATCGATGCCAATCCCGACCTCGGCACGCTGGCGCACCGAGTGCCGCGCCAGACCAGGTCCACCGTACGCAACCTGCTCGAGGACCAGCACATCTCCAGGTACTCCGACGTGCGGGCGCATACCTCGCAGGCGCCGAGCCGCCTGGAAGTGCTTGCCAGTGAACAGGATCCGGCGGTGTCCGAGGCGTTCAGCGAGGCGGACTACCGCAAGGCGATCGGCATCCTGCAGTCGTTCTACAACATCATCCTGACCGACTGCGGCACCGGCTTGATGCACTCCGCAATGGCGGGCGTGCTCGACATGGCCAGTTCGCTGGTGCTGGTCACCTCCCCGGCCATCGACGGCGCGCGCAGCGCGTCGGCCACCTTGGATTGGCTCGATCACCACGGCTACGGCAAGCTGGTGGAGCGAACGGTCGTGGTGGTGAACGCTTCCCGGCGCGGCGCGTCGACCGTCGATCTCGATCAGCTGCGCAAGCTGTTCCTCGACCGCACCCGCGCGGTACAGGTCGTGCCGTTCGACGACCACCTCGCCGAGGGAGCCGAGATCGATCTGGAACTGGTGAGCAAGCCCACCCGGCGGGCGCTGCTCGAGCTGGCCGCGATGGTGGCGGACGACTTCAACTACGTCGGCGCGCAGTCTCAGCACCCTTACCGTTACCCCGGGCCGCCCGGAATGTGATCGACGCGCCGGGCAATTCTCGATATTGCCCGGCGTGCAAGCACATCCACCGCGGCGCGGCGAGGTCGTCACGGCTCGGGACGCCGTGCTATTCGCTGGTTCTCGCGGAGTCGGCGGTCGCCAGCGCGGCGGCCGACTCGAAGGCGGCGAGCACGGCGGCGATAGCCGGACGGGCGTCGGCGCGCGGGCGGGTGGCCAGTTCGTACATCCGGGCGGCGCGCACGCCGGACAGACGCAGCACCGCGAGCGTGGGATCGCTCACCGCGTAGCGCGGCATGAGCGCGACGCCGTAGCCGGTGGCGACCAGCGTCTCGATGACGCGGAAATCGTTGAGACGCTGCGCGATACGCGGTTGCACGCCGGTCACGGTGGCGATGGAGCGCAGCACGTCGTCGACCGGGAAGCCGCCGCGCACACTCAGCCAGGTCTCGTCGGCGAGTTCCTCCGGCGCGACGGCCGAGCGCCCGGCGAGCCGATGCGTCGGAGCCGCGACCACGTCGATCGGTTCGCGCATGAGCATCCGGATCGCGACGCGTGGATCGGCGATCGGCGCGGCGCGTTCGTCGCGATGGGTCAGCACCACGTCGTAGTCGGCGAGTAGTCGCGCCACCTCGGACGGGGGCACGTCTTCGTCTCGCGCGACCACGTCCACACCGCTGTCCGCCATGCCGCGCAGCACATGCGGCAGCAACAGCGCGCCACCCGAAGGGAACACCGCCACGCGGACCCGGCCGCGCGGCGAGCCGCGATAGTGGGCCATCTCGGCGACCGCGCGATCCATCGCCGCGAGCACCTCGTCGGCACGCACCACCAACGCCCGCCCGGCGTCGGTGAGCCGGACGCGGCGGCCGTCGGGTTCGAGCAGGGCCACGCCCGCTTCCTTGGCCAGCACCTTGAGCTGCTGTGAGACCGCGGAGGGCGTCATCGACAACGCGGCTGCGACGGCGGCGACGGTGCCGCGATCGGCGAGTTCACGCAGCACACGCAGCCGTTCCAAGGCCATGGGCGGGCCGGGCACGGCCTTCTCGAATCCGGAAACCATTAAGCGAAACTACATTATCGATCCATATTTATTCGATTGTTCTGATGGTTGGGCGGCCGCACGATGAAACGCGTGACCACTCGCGATCGCCTGCTCGGCTGCACCGTCGTCCTGCTCTGGGGACTGAACTTCCTCGCCATCCGGGTGGGGCTCGATCACTTCCCGCCGTTCTTCTTCGCGGCACTGCGTTTCGCGGTGCTGGCGATTCCCGCGCTGCTGTTCATTCCGCGCCCACCGGTGCGGACGCGCTGGATCCTGCTGTACGGCACCGGTTTCGGCATCTTGCAGTTCGCATTCCTGTTCACCGCCATGCGGGTGGGGATGCCGACCGGGCTCGCTTCGCTGGTGCTGCAATCCTCGGCGCCGTTCACCGTGGTGCTCGGTGCGCTGGTGCTGGGCGAGCGGATTCGGCCGGTGCAGGTCGCCGGCATCGCCGTCGCGGTCGCCGGAATGGCGGTGATCGGGTGGGACCGGCTGGAACACGCCACTCTGCTTCCGGTGCTGCTGACGCTCGCGGGCGGACTGGGCTGGGCATTCGGCAACATCGGCGCACGTTCGGCCGGTACCGAGTCCCCCGGTGTCAATCCGCTGCACCTGATGCTGTGGACCACCGCCATTCCGCCATTGCCTCTGTTCGTGTTGTCCGTGTTCACGGAAGGGCCGACCACCGGTTTGCACGCTCTCACCGATTCGTTCTCGCTCGCCGGTTGGCCCGCCCTGGTGGCGCTGGCTTACATCGCCGTCCTGGCCACGGTCGTCGGCACTGGGCTGTGGACCTATTTGATGGGCCGCTATCCGGCGGGCACGGTCGCCCCGTTCTCGCTGCTGGTTCCGGTCGTCGGGATCGCTGCGGCCTGGGCATTCCTCGGCGAGGCCCCTACTCCGCTGTCGCTTCTCGGTGGTGTGGTGGTGATCACAGGCGCCTTTGCCGCGACCTCGAGCAAGCCGCGACCGGTGGACGCCGCCGCCCCGCCGACGGAGGCCCTGATAGGTACGGGACGGCCTGCCGGGGCCTGAAGCAAAACGGGATGATCAGCTCCCCGAGGCGCCGCTCGCCCTCCACGGGTGGGCGGCACGCTCGGTAGCACTCGACCGCACCGACAGGACGATAATCGGTTTGCGGGGTCGATGCGACCGGGAAGACCTACCGCTTTACAGTAGTGCCCGAGCGTGGAAGTTGGTCCCGAGGCTAGACAGCAGATCGGCGCATGGCAGAACATCAGTGGACCGTCTCGCGAAGAGCACTGCTTCGTGGCACGGTTGCGGCGGGGGTGGCAACGGCGGGGGGACTGACGGCGGGTGCGCTGAGACCGGCGGCGGTCGCGGCGAGTCCGGGCGGGCCGCGGGTCGCGGTTCTCGGTGGCGGTGTCGCCGGTCTGACCGCGGCGCATGAGCTGGCCGAACGTGGATTCCGGGTCACCATCTACGAAAGACGCGCGTGGGGCGGCAAAGCCCGCAGCGTCGGGGTGCCAGGAACCGGAGCTGGGGGACGGGCGGACCTCCCCGGGGAACACGGGTTTCGCTTCTTCCCCGGCTTCTATCAACACGTGCCGGACACCATGCGGCGAATCCCGTTCCCGGGTAACCCGAATGGCGTCTGGGACAACCTGGTCGCGGTGCCCGAGGCGCGCTTCGCCCGGCACGGTGGCGACGACTTCCGCGTGCCGCTCGGTCCGCGCGCCCGCTCCGGATTCACCCCGGACGGCTTCCGGGAGACGCTCGGCGCCACGCTGGCGACCACGCTGAAAATGCCTCCCCGAGAGGGGATCTACTTCGCCGAACGCCTGCTGGTCTTCAATTCCAGCTGCGATGCCCGCCGCCTCGGGCAGTGGGAGCACACCTCCTGGCACGACTTCGTCGGTGGGCACGCGCGCTCGCACGAGTTCCGTGCGCTGCTGTCCCGCACACTGACCAGCATCATGGTCGCCGCGAAGGAAAACGCGGCGAGCGTGCGCACCATCGGCACCATGGGCGAGCAGTTCCTCGGCAATCCCTTCGAGATCGGCAACGACGGCGGGCTGGACCGCGTGCTGAACGGCCCGACCAACGCGGTCTGGATCGACCCGTGGATGCGGCGGATCCGCGAGCTGGGCGCGGAATTCGTGCTCGGCACCGAAGTGCGCGGGCTCCAGGTGCGCGACCACAGGATCACCGCCGCCAGCGCGGTGGACGAAACCGGCACCGAGCGCACCATCGAGGCCGATTACTTCGTCGTCGCGCTGCCCGCCGAGCAGGCCCGCACGCTGTGGTCACCGCAGGTGCTGGCGGTGCGGCCCGAATTGGCCGGGATGGACCGGCTGGTCACCGACTGGATGAACGGCATCCAGTTCTACCTGCGCCGACCGGCCGACATCTCGCGCGGCCATACCGCCTACGTCGACGCGCCGTGGTCGCTCACCTCGATCAGCCAGAATCAGCTGTGGCGCCACAAGCTCACCGAATTCGGCGACGGCAGCGTGCAGGACTGCCTGTCGGTGGACATCTCCGACTGGAACACTCCCGGCATGGTGTTCGGCAAACCGGCCAAGGAGTGCACACACGAGGAGATCGCTCGCGAGGCATGGGCACAGATCAAGGCCCACCTCGACGATCGCGGTGAGGTGCTGCGCGACGCCGATCTGCACTCCTGGTTCCTCGACCCGGGGATCAGTTGGGAGGAGGGACAGCGGCGCAACGCCAACGCCGACCCACTGCTGATCAACACGGCCGGTTCCTGGGAGTACCGCCCCGCCCCGCACGGCGCGCTGGAAAACCTGTTCCTGGCAGGCGATTACGTGCGCACGAACGTCGATTTGGCCACCATGGAGGGCGCCAACGAATCCGCGCGCGCCGCGGTGAACGCGCTACTGGACGTGGCCGGATCGAATGCGGAGCGCTGCCGGATGTTCACGCTGTACCGGGCGCCGGAACTGGAACCGTTGCGCAGCATCGACGCCGACCGCTACGCGGCCGGGCAGCGGAACATGTTCGACGTGCCGGTCTGATCCCGGCCGGGCGATCGATCTCCACACACCCGAAGGGAATTCGATCGCCACACCGTCCGGGCCGATGTTTGAATCGAAGTATGCGCGAAAGCACCGTCCCGAACGAGATCACCGACCCGGCGGACCTGCGGCAATTGCTCGGCGAAGTGATGCCACGTGCCGCCACCAAGGAGCGGGTCGCCCTGCACGCACGGGACCGGGAGTGGATCGCGAACTCCCCGTTTCTGGTGATGAGCACCAGCGACGCGGACGGCAACTGCGACGCCTCGCCGAAGGGCGATCCGGCTGGGTTCGTGCGCGTGCTCGATGACACGACGCTCGCCATCCCGGAGCGTCCCGGCAACCGGCGCGCCGACGGCTACCTCAATATCCTGGCCAACCCGCACGTCGGCCTGCTGTTCCTGATTCCGGGCCGCCGCGAGACGTTGCGGATCAACGGACGCGCCCGGCTGGTGCGTGACGCGCCCTACTTCGACGACATGGTGGTGCGCGGCCATCGCCCGATCCTCGCCGTCGAGGTGGACGTCGAGCAGATCTTCTTCCACTGTGCCAAGGCGTTCATGCGCAGCCATCTGTGGGAGCCGCGGCAATGGCCGCAGGACACCCTGCCGAGCGCTGCCTGCCTGGTCAAAGAGGTGCAGAAGGACGTCACCGAGACGGTGGAGCAGCTGGAGCGCTACTACGCGCCGGAGAACTACGAGGCGAAGCTCTACCGCGACTGAGCCGGGTGGCCCACGCCCCTGGAGACCGCGCCGCGCCCGGATCGCGGGGCGAACATAGACTCGCGACGTGGCAGACATATCGGTGCGCGGACGGCTCGCGCTGGCGGCGGCGGCCGCGGCGTCCTGGGCCTCGCAGAAGGCGGGTCGCGGCAAGGGTTCGATGATCGGCGGCCTGATCGCGTTGAAGATCGATCCGACGGTCATGGACCAGCTCGGACGGCAGCGGCGCACCGTGCTGGTGACCGGCACGAACGGCAAGTCCACCACCACCAGGATGACCACCGCCGCACTCAGCACGCTCGGCCAGGTCGCGACCCAGGCCGACGGCGCCAACATGGACGCGGGCATCGTCGCCGCGCTCAACGCCCACCGGCGCGCTCCGCTGGCCGCGATCGAGGTGGACGAACTGCATCTGCCGCACGTCACCGACTCGCTCAACCCTTCGGCGGTGGTCCTGCTGAACCTCAGCCGCGACCAGCTCGACCGGGTCGGCGAGATCAACATGATCGAGCGCAAGCTGCGCGCGGGGCTGGCGAAGCACCCGGCCACCGTGGTGATCGCGAACTGCGACGACGTGCTAGTCACCTCGATCGCCTACGACCACCCCAATGTGGTGTGGGTGGCCGCGGGCAGCGGCTGGGCGATGGACGCGACCAGCTGCCCGCGCAGTGGTGAGCCGATCATCTGGGAGGGCGCGCACTGGCGCAGCACCGGTGCGGATTTCCAACGCCCCGAACCGGATTGGTGGCTGGACGGAGACGATCTGATCGGCCGCGACGGCGCGCGTTTCCCGTTGCGGCTCGCACTGCCGGGGCGGGCAAATCGCGGCAATGCCGCACAGGCGGTGGCCGCCGCCGTCGCGCTGGGCGCCGACGCCGCGCAGGCTGTCGCGGCCGCGGGCACAGTGCGTGAGATCGCGGGTCGCTACCGCACCGTGCAGGTCGGCGAGCACGACGCCCGTCTGCTGCTGGCGAAGAACCCGGCCGGGTGGCAGGAGGCGCTATCGATGATCGAACCGACCTCGGCGGGCCTGGTGATCGCGGTGAACGGCCAGGTGCCCGACGGCGAAGACCTCTCCTGGCTGTGGGACGTACGGTTCGAGCACTTCGAAGGCGTGCAGGTGGTCGCGGCGGGCGAACGCGCCGCCGACCTCGCGGTACGGCTGACCTACGCAGGCGTGGCGCACACCACGGTGCCGGACCCGGTGCGTGCCATCGCGTCCTGCCCTGCTGGCCACGTCGAGGTGCTGGCGAATTACACCGCGTTCCGTGATCTCAACCGCGACCTCGAGCAGCGGACGGCATGAGCGGTCGAGCCCGGAGGCGGCAGCGAAGCGTGACCATGGAGGGCTCCGCGCATGGCAGAGAGGACACAGTATGAGTGAATCGACCATCCGCATCGGCTTGGTTCTGCCGGACGTAATGGGTACCTACGGCGACGGCGGCAACGCGCTCGTGCTGCGTCAGCGGCTGCGTATGCGCGGCTACGACGCCGAGATCGTCGATATCACGCTGCCCGACCCGGTGCCCGATTCGCTGGACATCTATACCCTCGGCGGCGCGGAGGACTCCGCGCAGCGGCTGGCCACCCGGCACCTGCAGCGCTACCCCGGCTTGCAGCGGGCGTCCGCGAAAGGCGCTCCGGTCCTGGCGATCTGCGCGGCCATCCAGGTGCTCGGCCAGTGGTACGAGACCTCGGCGGGCGAGCGGGTCGACGGCGTCGGCCTGATCGACGTCACCACATCGCCGCAGCACAAGCGTGCCATCGGCGAGGTGACGACCACACCGCTGCTCGACGGGCTCACCGCGGCGCTCACCGGCTTCGAAAACCACCGCGGTGGCACCAAACTCGGCGGCGATGCGACCGGCCTGGCCCGGGTCTCCCGCGGGGTCGGCAACGGTGTCGGCGACGGGCTGGAGGGCGTCGTCCAGAGTTCGGTGATCGGCACCTACATGCACGGCCCAGTGCTGGCGCGCAACCCTGAACTCGCCGACCTGCTGCTGACGCGCGCCCTCGGCGTCACCGAACTGGCCCCACTCGATCTCCCCGAGGTCGACCAGCTCCGCCGCGAACGCCTGCGCGCCTGAACCACGGCTCGGCCGGATCGGGTACGGCGAGTCTCAGTTGTCGGTTCGCCACAAGATCCACTCGGGGTTCATCGACCAATACCCCAGTCGTCCACCGAGGGTCTCGCCGACATCGCTCATGGTGTCGTCGTCGATCTTGCCGAGCGCGGATACCGACACGACTTGCACCTGCCAGCGGCCCTCGTGCCCGGCCGGGCCGAGGTTGACGCAGACCGAAGGACGCATGCCTGCCGCCTCGAGCTTGTCCCAGGCCCGGCCCAGTTCGTCGATGGTCGGACGGTTGTTCACCCACTCGACCGATTCCAGGCCACCGATCAGCGAGTGCCATCTGACCGGTGCGTTGAGCTCGCAGACCCACGGGCCGCCCTCGACCTCGGGCACATCGATGCCGTACACCTCCGGGTGCCACCATCGTGGTTCGGCGGTCCACGGCCGCAGGATCAGCCACAGCGCATCCGGAGGATCTTCCGCCCGGATCCGCCCCACCAGCTTGCGCAGGTCCTCGTGTGATACGTCCGGCCGGAATCCGAGCTCGTCTGCCGCCCACGTGTCGGTCATGTGCTTGCTCATTTCGTCCCCATTCCGGCGTCAGTTCCCCGAAACTCCGGCTGGTACCGCGGCGCCGCCGGACGGTCGGCTACGGGCTACCTATGATGTTTCCACAGTTCGCGCCCCGCGCACGCCGAGTGCAAAGCGTGTGACCGGCCAGACAGCGGGCCGAGGCCGTGCGCACGGTGATCACCCGTCGACCTCGGAAACGTCGACGGAGACGGTGATGACGCTGTCTTTCGCGTCGGTGTAGATGATGCCGCGCAACGGAGGTACGTCGGCGTAGTCGCGGCCCCATGCCACGGTGACGTACCGCTCGTCGCCGAACTGGTCGTTGGTGGGATCGAAGTCGATCCAGTGGCCGGTACGGTCGTGTTCGCCGGCGCCGGGCAGCCACACGGCCGCCCAGGCGTGGGTGGCGTCGGCGCCGACCATCCGCTCCCTGCCCGGCGGCGGATCAGTGGCCAGATAGCCGGACACGTACCTGGCGGCAAGACCGTGCGACCGCAGGCAGGCGCAGGCGAGCCGCGCGAAGTCCTGGCAGACGCCGGCGCGGGCGGCGAACACGTCGGCGACCTTGCTCGACACGGTCGTGGCGCCGGACATGTAGGTGAAATCGGTGAAGATGCGGGTGTTCAATTCGGCCACCGCGTCCAGCAGCGGCCTGCCCGGCCGGAGGGACTCGGCCGCGTACGCGACGATCTCCGGAGTGATCTCCCGCGGGTGCAGGTCGAGGGCGAACTCCGTCGCGAGCGGTCCATTCGCACTGGTCGGACGCGCTATCTCCCACAGCTGCGCGGTGTCGGCCGGATCGCGAACGGGCACGTCGACCTCGACCAGCGACGCGCCGGTGACGGCGAGGACGCGGTGCTGCGTGGTGACGTGGAAGAAGGAGGTGACGTTGCCGTACACGTCCCCGCCGACCGACCGGTCCGACGGCGTCGGGTCGATGTGGACGTCGTGTGTCAGTAGCCGTTGGCCAGGCAAATCGCGCGGCGTCAGAAACGCGCGTCCATAGGAGCTGATGACCTCCCCGGAATACGAATACGTAGTGCGGTGCTCCACCCGATAGCGCCGGGCCGCGCCGCCGGCGATCATCCGACAACCCGCGCGCTGCCCCATAGTGGCTGGATGCCGACCGGCAGCGACAGTGTGGTGGTCTCGAACGATTCGGACAGCTTGCGCAACCGCACGTGCACCCCATCCAGGAGTTCGGCCAATTCGGTCCGCCGATCGTCCGTGTCGGTGACTTCGAGGTCGTCGGGGTCCAAGCGCCGCAGCATGCGTTGCGCGTCCGCGAGGAGCCGCCGCGGGCGCGACGATCGCGCCGCACCGGGCAGCGCGCGGAAATCGGCATCGAGGCGGTCCAGTTGATACGCCAGCGACCGCGGGTTGCCGGTGTCGAACAGCAGCAGCGCGGCGACGGCGGCGATCCGCACCGAATCCCGGTGCCTGCGGCGGTAACTCACCGACGACTCCGTGACGCGCAGCACCCATTCGGTGACCTCGCGTTCGGTCTCCTCCGGATACTCCTGGATCAGCGCGGCCGAGAGCAGTGCGGTCAGCGTGAGTCCGCGCTCGATGCGCTTGCCGATGTCCATCACGTACCAGCCGGGTTCACGTACCAGCGACTCGGCGTCGATTCCGGACAGCGCGAGCAGGCCGGCCAGGGTCAGCGAATGCACCTGCGAGAGCTCCGCCTCCTCGTCACCCGCCGTTCCGCGATAGTCGGCCAGTGCTCGGTCGACCGCGCTGAGAATCATCCAGGTGTCCACCGATAGCTGGTCGCGCACGGCTCGCGCCGCGATGCCGTACCGGTCGATCGCGAAAGCCAGCGACCCGGGCTGCTCCCGGTCGATCGTCAGCGCGACGAGGTAGTCGTGTCCCGCGCGCGAGGCCGAATTCTGCTGCGCAGCAAGGTCTTGCCCCTGTCGACCGAACGGGCTGTCGGTCGGTGCGGCGGTGGTGGTGGTCCGGCCGACGGCGGCCAAGAGGACCGGCAGCGCGTCCGCGCCTTCCAGCCAGGGACGGTAGCGGAACTCCTGATAGCGATCGTGGGTGGCGATCAGCAGGCGCGCGGTGGTCTCGGCGCGCTCGCCGTAGCGGCCCATCCAGAACAGATCGTTGAGTACACGTGGGGAACTGATCGATTCCACGACCGGGACGGTGGGCCGTTCGCGTTCCTCACGCGGCGGCTCGGCGCCGACCGCGGCGGCGGTCGTCGGCGCGGCACGCACCCAGATGTCTTTGGCGGCCACCTTGGTCACGACGCCGTCGGGCACCACGCGCTCACGCACTTGGCCGAGACCACCGGACATCACGGTGTAGCCGCCGCGCCGGGCCAGCGAGAACAGCCGCATACCGACCGGAGCCGCGGCGAGCCCACCGTGCTCCCGCACGGCCGGCGCGACGGAGAACTGCGCCGGTTCCTGACCGACCCACTGCCATCCGCACGCGTCGATCCCGGCGATCAAGTCGTCCCGCTGATCCCGGCTCAGTTCGGGTCCGAACAGCGTGGCGCCGTCGACCGCCGAGCGGATGATCAGTGTGTCCAGATTCGCGAGCAGGTGCGCGCGCTCCCGGTCGTCACCACCCCAATACGACGGCGCGCTCTCCAGCAGCAAGTCCTCCCCCAGCAGCGAGCGCGAGAGCCGAGGCAGGAACCCGGCCAGCGCCGGATTCTCCAGCAGCCCGCTGCCCAGCGTGTTCACCACGGTCACCGCTCCGCGCCGCAGCACTTCGACCAGTCCCACCACACCGAGCCGGGAATCCGGGCGCAGGTCGAGCGGATCGGAGTACTCGGCGTCCACCCGCCGCAGCACCACGTCCACCCGCTTCAGCGTGCCCAGCGACCGCATCCACAGCGCCCCGTCGCGCACTACCAGATCCGCGCTCTCCACCAGGGGAAAGCCCAGCGTCGAGGCGAGATACGCCTGATCGAACGCGGTCTCGGAGTGCACGCCGGGGCTGAGCACCACGATCACCGGCTCGTCGTCGTCGGCCTGCGCCGACTCGATCAGCATCGCCCGCATCGCCCTGGCGAAGGGCGTCAGCGGCCGGGGATTGGCGTGCTCGAACGACTCCGGGATCGCCGTCGCCACTACCCTGCGATCGGCCAGCGCGTATCCGGCACCCGACGGCACCTGCGCCCGGTCGGCGATCACCCGGAATCGGCCGTCGCTCCAGCGGCTGAGGTCGCAGGCATGCAGGAACAGCTGATGCCGCCCCGGCACGGTGATGCCGTGCGCGGCTCGCACGTAACCGCGGTTGCCGAACACGACTTCCGGCGCGAGCAGTCCCGAGCTGAGCGTCCTTCGCGGGCCGTAGATGTCGGTGAGTACCTCATCGAGTACTCGGGAACGCTGTTCCAGGCCCGCCTCCAGCCGGGTCCAGTCGTCCGCGGAGACCAGCAGGGGGATCGGGTCGAGGCGCCACGGGCTCGGTGCCGCGCTTTCGGCCGACGCACCGGCCTCGAAATAGGTGATGCCGTCGTCATCGACCAGCCTGCGCACCCGGCTGTCCAGCCGGTCGAGTCCGTCGCTGCCGAGGTCGACGAAATCGGCCGACAGTTCCCGCCACATCGGCCGCACCTTGCCCTCGGCATCGACCAATTCGTCGTGATAGCCGGCGGTGGGCCTGCCGCATTCGTCGTACGCGGCGGTGCCGGCACCCTCGGCGCGGTAGCGCGCGAACTGCTCGCGCGCATTCGCACCGGTCGCCGTGTCTCGCGGCTCATCACGCACCGCCACCGCGCCGACCTCACTTCCGCCATCAAGGATGCTAAGCAGTCGCCGGAAACTCTCGAGCATTCCGTCCAGACATGCGGTGAGCGGGTTCGACGAACTGCAATCGGTGGACTTTGCTGTCATTTTCGCACGTAACAGCTCTAGAGACATGGAGAGTTGGGAACGAGATCCGTCACAAAGAAAAAGTTGCGACATGATTGCTGAATGATCGAGAAAGCGCGGCAACACACGCCACAATGGTCCTGCCGCACCCGGTGCGGCGCCGATATCACCGAATGACAACTCCGGTCTCTCCAGGAGGTCACATGGGCACAACAGGTTGTTCATCCTGCGACTCCGCGTTCGACCACTGCCACGGAACCTTGATCGTGCATGCGGGGCGGATCTCCGAATGCACCGACGAGCTGTGCATCGATCCCGCCCATGCTCGACACGCCTTCGTCATCGATTGCGGCGATCTCGCGGGCGGCTGCCGGTGCACGGAAGGCGACGGGACCCGTCGGCGGGTTTTCGCGGTTCCGTACCCTGGCCGAGGTGAGCTATGACCACGTGTTGCTGCCTTCCGGTGTCGCGTCGTCGATCGCGCAGGTCGACGCCTACCTGAGCACCCAGCAAGGCATCCCCGAGGCGGGTGTGGTCGCGCAGATCGCGGCCGAGCTCAACAGACGCAACGCGGAACTACCCGAAGAGGACAGCTTTCTCAGCACTGCCCCGGTGGGCGGCACCGCGACCGGCGCGGCGCTGTACGTACCTTGCCCGTATGACGCGATCGGCTTCGTGCGCCACCTGCTGTTCGAACTCGCGACACCACTGAACTACGCCGTCTACGACCCGCAGCTGGCCTGGCTGATCGATCCCGCCGGGCACATCGCGGCCACCGTCACCCACGGCGGCGCGGGCGAGTTCCCGTACCTCACCAAAGCGCTCGCCGAGCAGTGGGTTCCCGAGCTGAGCCCGCCGAACCCTTACCTCGTCGTCGAGCGCGGCGAGCAGTTCTATATCCAGACCTACCGCGAGAACACCGGGGTCTACACCCTCGAATACCGGGACGGCTCCCCTGAGAAGCACTTCGGCACCACCGTCGCCGATCCCGCCACCGTAGCCGCCGTCATCTGGGACTGGGCCAACGACAACCGGGCTCGCTTCCCCAGCCTCCCTTGGTCCCGCGTCGAACTCTGACCGCCCACCGCCGCGCGCTTCCCGGCTCCGAGCGGAAGTCCGCTCACTGGTTCTGGGCGGCGAGACGGCCTGCGAGGGCGACGAATGAAGCGCCGAAGGCCCGGCGCATCCAGGTCACCGCGGCGGGGCGCGAGATGACCTGGTCGCGCACCGCGGCCGCGCAAGCGCCGTAGATCGCGAACACCACGAAGGTGGCGAGCATGAAGATGCCGCTCAGTTCCAGCATGCGCGCCAACGCGTTCGGCGCGCCGCTGGGCACGAACTGGGGCAGGAACGCGAAGAAGAAGATGGTCAGCTTGGGGTTGAGGATGTTGAGCAGCACCGCTGAGGTGATCACTGTGCGCGCTGGCGGTGCGGCGTGCTCGGCCTGCTCCGGGACCGCGAGCGCGCCCTTGTCCCGGAACGTGGTCCATGCCATGTACAGCAGGTAGGCGACGCCGAGGTATTTCAGTGTCTGGAACGCGACCGCGCTGGCGTTGAGGACCGCGGCCAAGCCGGTGATCGCCGCGATCATGTGCGGAACGATGCCGAGCGTGCAGCCGAAGGCCGCGATCACACTGGCCCTGGCGCCTCGCGACAGACCGGCCGCGAGCGTGAACAGCACACCGGTACCGGGGGTGGCGACGATGACGAGCGTCGTCAGCACGAATTCGATGCTCATCCCCGACACAGTAACCCACGCTCGCCGCGGCGCAATGCCCCTCGAGCGCAATGGTGTTGTCGCGCAAGCGGGCTACAACGCGCGCCGCCCGGACAGCGCGCGACCGAGGGTCAGCTCGTCGGCGAACTCCAGATCGCCGCCCATCGGAAGGCCCGAAGCCAGTCGGGTCACGCTCAGGCCGGGAAAGTCGCGCAGCATCCGGACCAGATAGGTGGCGGTGGCCTCGCCCTCGGTGTTCGGATCGGTCGCGATGATCACCTCGGTGACGTCGACACCGTCCTCCTGATTCGCGATGCGCGCCAGCAACTCCCGGATCCGCAGCTGATCGGGGCCCACACCGCTGAGCGGATCGAGCGCGCCGCCGAGCACGTGGTAGCGGCCGCGGAACTCCCTGGTGCGCTCGATCGCCTGCACGTCCTTGGGCTCTTCGACCACGCAGATCATGGCGCGGTCCCGCCGCGGGTCGGCACAGATGCGGCACAGCTCGCCGTCGGAGACCGTCCCGCAGACCACGCAGAACCGCACGCCGTCGCGCACCTTCTGCAGGGCGGCCTGCAACCGATCGATCTCCGGCGGCTCCACCTGGAGCAGATGAAACGCGATGCGCTGCGCGCTCTTCGGACCGACGCCGGGCAGCTTGCCCAATTCGTCGATCAGATCCTGAACCGGACCCTCGTACAACTGCTACCTCGGCTCAGAAACCGGGCAGCGAACCGCCGCCGAAACCCCCGGACAACGGCCCGAGCCGTTCCGCGGCGAGGCGCTGCGCGTTCGCCATCGCGTCGTTGACCGCGCCGATCACCAGGTCCTGCAAGGTCTCGATGTCGTCGGGGTCGACGGCCTTCGGGTCGATGGTCAGCGACACCACCTCACCGGTCGCCTTGATGGTGACCTTGACCAGCCCACCACCCGCCGCGCCGTCCACTTCGCTCGCCGCGATCTCGGCTTGGGCTTCCATCACCGCCTGCTGCATCTGCTGCGCCTGGGCGAGTAACTGTTGCATATCGAACTGACCACCTGGCTGCACGGGAGTGTCCTCTCTGGAGAAGGTGTCATCGGCCAGCCTAGTCCTGCCGCACCGGATGTCCGGCGCGGCCCGATCGGTCCGAGGTGTTCGAAGCAGTGCCGGTAACAGGTTGGGTAGTTTCCATGGAGAGAGATCGACCTCGCCTTACCATCGAACTGGGTCGGCGACCGATGCGGCATAACTGGAGATAACGATGAGGGCATACCGTTTCCTGCCCAGCGTGGTGCTCGCGCTGGGCATCCCGAGCATATTTCTCGGCGCTGCCACCCCCATTGCGTTCGCCGATACCACCCCAGCCGCGTCCGCCGACGTCAATCCCGCCGCGTCCGCCGACGCCGATCCAGTTGCGTCCGCCGACGCCGAGGTCATCGAAACGCAGGTCGTCGTCCCGGCCGTAGCCGACTACGGCGGTGGCTGCGTTCTCTACCCGGACGACAAGGCGGCGACCCTGGATTCGCTACGGTTCCGCTGCTCACCGGAACAGCAGGACGCCATCTTCCGCGACGCACCGCTCGGCGCGGTCCCGATGGGCGTGAAGGCCGGCTGGGTGACGCGCCCGCCGATCATGCAGTCTCTCGCGCCCCCGTTCTGGACCGGCAAGACCTTCTATACCGGACCGGACGGTGGTTACCTGATGAACCGTCTCACCGGCGCCGGCATCGAAGGCTGGCGTGCCGACGTCTATGCCGCGCCCGCTTTGACCGACGGCGGCCTTATCTGGGCGCTCAACTACACACCGT
Source organism: Nocardia sp. NPDC051787 (assembly GCF_040681325.1). Lineage (NCBI taxonomy): Bacteria > Bacillati > Actinomycetota > Actinomycetes > Mycobacteriales > Nocardiaceae > Nocardia > Nocardia sp. NPDC051787. The sequence continues at coordinate 151,124 of NZ_JBFAYO010000009.1, read as the reverse complement.
CGCCGACGCCGCAGGTGTACGACGAAATCCGGGAGGTCACCCCGGGCGTTTGGTTCGGCTACTCCTGGTGGCGCGGCGCCGTCCAGACCACCCTGCTGCTGACCTTCGCTCTCGCCTGACCACGGGATGCGGTGACCCTCCCGTCACTGGACGGTGTTGGCTGAGGCCATGACGGCCACCGTCCCGATCGGGGAATTCTCAGGCTGAGCCACCGCAGCGTGAGGTTGCTGCTGCGGCGGCGGCGCGCTATTACCACGAGTTGACGTCCTCCCCAGTGTGAGGGCTGGGATTCCTGGCTGTTGTACGCAACGGCCAGGGGTTCCTGCTTCGCAGACCGGCCACCGCCGAGGTCTCCGCAGGCTGTCACCGCACGTCCTGCGGCGAGAATGTTCTTTGCGGCGTTCACGTCGGCGTTCTCGCTGTATCCGCACCTGGTGCACCGGTACACCGCTTGGCTCTCACGGCTTTCCGGGTCCACACTGCGGCAACGGGAACACCTCAGCGACGTGTACGCGGCCGGGACCTTCACTATCCGGGTGCCCGTGTACCGGGCCACGTTGGCCAGCGCCTGTTCGAACCGGTACCACCCCTTGCCGAGGATGGCGCGATTCAACCCCGCTTTCTGGGCGACACCGCGACCGGGCTCGGCGGGTGCCCTTCGCGCTGGCCGTCATGTTCATGATGTTGAGGTCTTCCAGCACCACCACGCCGTGGCGGGTGGCGAGCCAGTTGGCGACCTGGGCGGCGAAGTCGCTGCGCCGATCCGTCTCCCGCCGCTTCAACGTGCGCAGGGCGGCGATCGTCTTGCCCCGGTTGACGCTGTGCTTCTGCTGCCGCGCGAGCTTCTGCTGCAACCTGCGGTAACGCTGGCGCTCACCGACCGTGGTGAATGCGCGGTCGTGCATGCTGCCGTCGGAGCAGGCGAGGGTGACCGCGACACCCCGATCCACACCGACCGCGCCTGCGCTCGGGTGCTGTTCGGGTGTCTGTTTGCCCACGGATGCTCGACCTTCGCCGCGGCCAGCTGCCCCACCTGTTCGCGGTAGTTGATCCAGGCGTCCCTGCGCCGATACTCGCGACGCTGCTCCAACCCGGTGTTCCACACCGCACGACAGGTATCGCCGACCAACTGCGCATACTGCGCCTGAATCTCGTTGAGAGACAGGCGATAACGGCGGCCAGTCCACACACCCGAACCCTATCCTGCCGCACCGACAAACACGGACTGGTGAACCGACACACAATGGCCCGCCGCCAACGCGACGCCGGGCCATTGTCGTATCCGGGCCGATCAGGCCAGTTCGCTCTGCAAGTTCCCCAGCACCTCGGCCTGGATCTTCTTCAGGCCCAGCGGCGCGAAGATCCCCTCGAAGATGCCCGAGATGCCACCAGCACCCTTCCACGTGGTGCGCAGCGTGACACGCGCGCCGGAGCCCTCCGGGGTGACGGTCCAGGTGTTCACCATCGTGGAGTTCGAATCACGCTCGGTGACAATTGAATCCGATACCGAGACGACCGCGTGCACATTGCGAGTGCGCTTCTCGGTGGCCTGCAGCGTCCACTCCGCGACGGTGCCCGCTCCCTTACCACCTTCGACCACTTTGTAGTCGCGGTAATGCGAGGAGAGGATGCGCGGACGCATCGTGTCGTAGTCGGCGATTGCCTCGAGGGCGCGCTGCGGATCCGCCGCAACGACGATCGAACTGCTGGCGCTGACCTGTCCCACAATGAGCTCCTTGTCCGGATGCGGTGTCTCGACCGTTCCCTATCCTGCCCTGCCTCCTTGCGGGCTCACCGTCCAGCCTCGCCTTGTTATGCTCCGGTTCAGCCAGTCGAGGGAGGGGGCCGCATGCGGAATTTCATCTACCAGACCGTCCGCATCAAGAACATCATCGTCTACCTGATGGGTGTCGTCTTCGGGATCGGCATGATCATCGCGGGTATCGCCGAGCTCTCGTCGGATTCCGTGGCGTGTGGCGAGGACACCCAGTCGGCAAGTCAGCTGTGCGTCGAGACCCGCGACGGCACGGAGACCGTCCGCGACCACAACGCGCAGAAGGCCGATAACAGGAAGAACGCCTTCATCATGCTGGGCATCGGCCCGTTCGTCGCCCTCGGCACCGCCTACCTCCTGCGCGGCGAGTTCCGCCGTGGGAGGCCCGCCCGGCGAACGCCCGCGCCGCAGCAGGGTGACGCTTCCCGGCCACCTGCCCACCAGTACGCCCCCGCCCAGCAGCCGAATTACGCTGAGCCATCCGCTGATCCCCGGCACGGCGGCTACCGGCAGCATGCCGGATACCCGGCCCAGTACGGTGAGCCACAGGGCGCTCAGCGGCCAGGCTATCCGCAGCTATACGGCCAGCCGGGCCATCCGCCGCAGTACGGCAACCGGCCGGGCTATCCGGGACCGCAGTACGGCCCGCCGCCGGGGTATCCGCCGGACTGAATCGGACATTGCCCCGGCGCAGGCTTGTCACGTCGAACGCGCGGTATTCCCGATGCAACATTCGCGTGACTTTTCTCCCGGATTGATCATTTCTCGCTGGCTGTAGGTCACGGTGCGTACTAGCGTCGAGGGGTGGCAGTGAGTCTGTTGGGGAAGGCCGGACACGCACCGGCCACACGCGAATCAGGATTTGCCGCGCATCGAGCGGGCGTCGACCGCCTTTTGGCGAGTTACCGCGCGATACCCGAGCACGCCAACGTCCGGTTGGCCAAGAAAACTTCGAACCTATTCCGTGCCAGGGCCAAGAACACCGCGCCCGGTCTGGACGTCTCCGGCCTGACCACGGTCATCGCGGTGGATCCGGTCGCAAAGACCGCCGATGTCGCTGGCATGACCACCTACGAAGAACTGGTCGCCGCCACCCTGCCGTACGGGCTGGCGCCGCTGGTCGTTCCGCAGCTCGAGACGATCACGCTGGGCGGAGCGGTCACCGGGCTCGGCATCGAGTCCACCTCGTTCCGTAGCGGTTTGCCGCACGAGTCGGTGCTGGAGATGGACGTGCTGACCGGAGCGGGTGCGATCATCACCGCGACGCCGGACAATGAGAACGCCGATCTGTTCCGCGGTTTCCCGAACTCCTACGGCACGCTGGGTTACACCGTCCGGCTGAAGATCGAGCTGGAGCAGGTGCAGCCCTATGTCGCCCTGCGGCACGTGCGCTTTCGCGATCTGCGCGAGCTGGAGACGACCCTCGCGACGATCGTGACGGACCGGAGTTTCGAGGGCGAGCGGGTCGACTATCTCGACGGCGTCGTGTTCTCCGCCGAGGAGAGCTACCTGACGCTGGGCCGCCGAACCGACGAGCCGGGCCCGACCAGCGACTACACCGGCATGGACATCTACTACCGGTCCATCCAGCACGACGGCAGCGCACCCAAACGCGACCGCCTCACCATCCACGACTATCTGTGGCGCTGGGACACCGACTGGTTCTGGTGCTCTCGCGCGTTCGGCGCACAAGACCCCAGGATCCGCCGGTTCTGGCCGAAACGCTACCGGCGCAGCAGCTTCTATTGGAAGCTCGTCGCGCTGGACCACAAATACCACATCGGCGACAAACTGGAGGCCCGCAAGGGCAATCCGCCGCGTGAGCGGGTGGTGCAGGACATCGAGGTACCGGTGGAGCGCACCGCCGACTTCGTGGAATGGTTCCTGCGGGAGATTCCGATCGAACCGATCTGGCTGTGCCCGCTGCGATTGCGCGAAACCGACGACGAAAACCGGCCGGGCGAGCGCACGTGGCCGCTGTATCCTCTCGAGCCGAACCGAACCTACGTAAATGTCGGATTCTGGTCGGCCGTCCCCACCGTCCCCGGGCAGCAAGAAGGAGCGGCCAACCGTGCCATCGAGCGCACGGTGACCGATTTCGACGGACATAAGTCGCTGTACTCGGATTCCTTCTACGACAAAGATGAGTTCGCCGCGCTTTACGGCGGAAACACCTACACCGAACTGAAGAAACGCTACGACCCAGACCAGCGCTTGCTGGATTTGTATTCGAAGGCGGTGCAACGCAAATGACGACATTCCGGGACCGTTCCGATGTCTTCGCTGACCTCGGAACCAAGCTCAGCATTGCCGACATCTTCGAGACCCTCGTCGAGGGCGATGTGCCGATCCGCCTGACGGCCTACGACGGCAGCGCGGCCGGACCGGAGGATTCGAAGTTCGCGCTGGACATCAAGACGCCGCGCGGCATCAACTATCTGGCGACCGCCCCCGGCGACCTGGGTATGGCCCGCGCCTACATCGCAGGCGACATGACCGCCAGCGGCGTACACCCCGGTGATCCGTACGAAATCCTGAAGGCGATCGACGGGCTGAAGTTCCGTCGCCCGTCCGCGCTGGCCCTGGTGACCATCGCGCGCTCGCTCGGCTGGGAGCGGCTCAAGCCGATCGCCCCGCCGCCGCAGGAGACCCTGCCGCGCTGGCGCCGCATCGCCTTCGAGGGCCTGCGGCACTCCAAGACCAGAGACGCCGAAGCCATCCACCATCATTACGACGTCTCGAATGCCTTCTACGAGTACATACTCGGCCCATCCATGACCTACACCTGCGCGGTCTACGGTGACGAGAACTGGTCACTGGAGCAGGCGCAGGAGAACAAATACCGCCTGGTGTTCGAGAAGCTGCGTTTGAAGGAAGGCGACCGGCTGCTCGACATCGGCTGCGGGTGGGGCGGCATGGTGCGGTACGCCGCCAAGCGCGGCGTCAAGGTCATCGGCGCGACGCTGTCGGCCGAGCAGGCGGATTGGGCGCAGAAGAAGATCGCCGAGGACGGCCTGACCGACCTGGCGGAGGTGCGCCACTCCGACTACCGCGACGTTCCGGAGGGCGACTTCGACGCGGTGTCCTCGATCGGTCTCACCGAACACATCGGCGTGCACAACTACCCGTTCTACTTCGACTACATCAAGAGCAAGCTGCGCGACGGCGGCCTGTTCCTGAACCACTGCATCACCCGCCCGGACAACACCCGTACCACCAAGGCGGGCGATTTCATCGACCGCTACGTGTTCCCGGACGGCGAGCTGATCGGTTCCGGCCGGATCATCTCCGAGATCCAGAACATCGGACTGGAGGTGCTGCACGAGGAGAACCTGCGCGAGCACTACGCGCTGACCCTGCACGAATGGTGCAAGAACCTGGTCGCCAACTGGGACGCCTGCGTCACGGAAGTCGGCGAGGGCACCGCGAAGGTGTGGGGCTTGTACATGGCGGGCTGTCGGCTCGGATTCCAGCGCAACGTGGTTCAGCTGCACCAGGTACTCGGCGTCAAACTGCCCGCCGACGGCGACTGGACCGTGCCGCTGCGCCCATGGTGGCAGCCGTAATTCAAAACGCCTGGCTGCCCGCCTCCTCCAGGAGTTCATCCAGGAACGGGGCGGGCAGTTCGGTGTCTGCGACCTGTCCCGACGGCGGCAGATCGGCGCGCAGCACGCGCAGGATGCCGACCACGCCGGGGCCCGCGTCCAGCAGCGGCCTGGTCCAGCCGAGGTCGGCGCAGGTCGCGACGGCGGGCAGCAGCAGGTTGGTGGCCTCGCCGACCCAGCCGGAGGTGGCCAGGCATTCCGCGAGCAGCAGCGCGGCGTCCAGTTGCGCACGGGGACGGTGCTTTTCGAGCGTGTGATCGTACAAGGCGCGGGCGCGGCGCACCGCCCGGTCGTCGGAGCCGAGGCGACGTTCGGTGAGCAGCGCGCGGATCGCGGCCAGCTCCTCGGCCTCGGCGGCGAGCAGGGCGGCGCCGGTCAGCCGGTGGCCCGCCTGCAGCGGCGTGGACTCGGCGACATCGGTGTAGCGGCGGTCCGCGGCGTCCGGCGGCAGGCCGAGCCGCAGCCGTTCGGCGCGGATGTGCGCGCTCAGCCTGGCGAGGCGATTGTCGGCCGCGATGCGGGCGCCCTCGTCCAGCCGGGTGGCCGAGGTGTATAGGTCGCCACGGACCGCCTTCACCCGGGCGCCGACGACGAACGTCGAGATCAGGAAGTCCACCGGGCCGACCCGGGTGACCAGCTCGTGACTCTCGTCCAGCAGCGGGTCGGCGCTGCCCAGATCCCCCCGGCGGTAACTCAATTCGCCGAGCAGCGCGGCGGCGACGCGCACCGCGTGTGAGCGCGGGCCCGAGCGCGCCCGCGCGGCCTCCCATGCCTGCTGGAAGCACCTGGTGGCGGTCGCGACGTCGAGTTGCTCGTAGGCGGCGGCGCCCTGGCCGCATAGGCCGAAGACCATGCCGAGCGGATCCTTCGAACGCTCGTGGTATTCCGCGGCCCATTCCTGGACCTTCCTGGCGCCCTCGAAATCGAACTCGCACAGCCGCACGAAGCTGGTGAGATTCGCCGCGGTCGAGACCGTCCACGGCGGCAGTTCGTCCGGGTGTTGCATACAGTCGGCGACCCGGTCCAGCACGCCTTCGGTGTGGTCGCGCGCGATCTGGTCGGCCGCGGCGAGTACCACGGCCTGGCAGCGCTGCACGCGTACGTCGTCGTCGCTGGATGACCCGCGCGCCAGGATGTTCGACAGCCTGCCCAGCGCGTTGCGCGCCGCGCCGGACTGCTGCAGGTTGACATTCGCCCTGGCCACCGCCATCAGCAGCTTCGAGCGCGAAGCCACCTGCTGCATCGGCAGTTTCGACACGCTGCCGAGCAGCGTGGCCAGGCGAGAACCGTCGATCAGGTCCATGCCGCCGCTCTCCAGCAGGTCCAGCGCCATCTTCAGATCGGTCGCGGCCAGCGCGTGGTCGACCGACTTGCGCAGCAGCTGGTGCTCGGCGTACCACCGAGAAGCCTTGCGATGCAAAGCCTTCGATTTCCCGGGATGCACGCGGTCGAGCCGCGTCCGCAGATGCTCGGCGAACAGCGGCTGCATCCGGAACCAGTCCGGATCGTGCTCGATGCGCCGCAGGAACAGCTCGCGCTGTTCGGCCTGTTCGAGCAGCTGGTCGGCGTCCGCCTCGTCGGACAGCGCCGCGGCGAGTGAGGCGCTCACCCGCTCGGTCACCGCGATCGACATCAGGAACTCGAGCATCCTCGGTTCCAGGGTGTCCAGCACGTTCTCGGCGAGGTACTCGCGGATGCCGTGGTCACCCTCGGAGAGCGTCGCGATCAGCTGTGCGGGATCGGTGTTGCCACGCAGCGACAGGCCGACCAACTGGATGGCGGCGGGCCAGCCGTCGGTGGCCGTGTGAATCTCGGTGACCTGCTCGGGCGTGAGTTCGAACCCATTGCGCTCCACCAGGATCTGCCTGGTCTCCGCCTCGGTCAGGCGCAGCGCGGCCGAGCCGATCTCGACCAGTTCGTCGTGCACTCGCATGCGGCCGGTCGGCAGACCGGCCTGCTCCCGGCTGGTCACCACGAATCGCAAGTGGTGACAACCGTTGTCCAGCAGCGCCTCCATCGCGCGATGCGCGCCCGCGTCGGTGATCCGATGCCAGTCCTCGACGATCACCACGATCGTCTGGCGCGCGGCATGGATCTCATCGATGAGCGTGGGGATCACGAACGCGGCCGCGTCGGCGGGCCGTTCCTCGAGCACCTGCTCCAAGCCGTTGCCGACATCCGGACGCACACGGCGGATCGCCTCGATCAGGTGAGCCAGGAACCAGATCTCGTTGTCGTCGTCGCGGTCGATGCCGATCCAGGCGACCGCGGCGTCGCTCTCGGCGAGTTCGGCGCGCCACTGCGCGGCCAGCGTGCTCTTGCCGAATCCCGCGGGCCCGTGGATCACCGCCAGCCGACGCCGGTCGCCCGCACGCAGGATGTCCAGCAAACGCGGCCGCGGTATCGGGGCGCGCGTAGGTGTCGGCGGACGAAATTTGGTTACCGCCGTTGGCGGCGTCGTGATCGCGCCGGGCGTACCGGGGTGCTGCGAGACGGCGGGCCGCAGCGTCAGCGGCCAGCTGCGCCGCGCGGTGACCGCGGGATGGGTACCGGTCCACACCACGGTGGGCTCGCTGAGGTCGGTGGAGGTAGTCGACTGAGATTCCGGCGTGGTTTCCAGCAACGCCATCTCATCGGGCAACTGATCGTGGTCGCGCTGAACCGTCCGCAGCATTTCGCCGAATTCGTACGCGCTGTCCGGGCGGTCGCGCGGATCCGGGGACATGGCGTGTTCGATGACCGCGGCCAGGTCCGGGGGAATGTCCTGTTCGCGCAGGTCGGGCACGGGCTGCGTGGTGATCCGCAGGAACTGGGCGACCACCCGCTCGCCCGCCTGCCGCTCGAAGGCCGCATGCCCGGTGAGCAGAGCGAACAACGTCGAGCCGAGGCCGTAGATGTCGGAGCGGACCGTCGGCTCGTCGCCCTTGAGCACTTCGGGCGCGGTGAAGGCGGGCGAGCCGGTGATCATGCTGCTCGACGTACGGAATCCGCCCGGAATGCGGGCGATGCCGAAATCGGTCAGCTGCGGTTCGCCGTAGCCGCTGAGCAGGACGTTGGCCGGTTTCACGTCCCGGTGCAGGATGTGGGCCCGGTGCGCGCTCTCGATCGCTCCCGCCAGCTTCACCCCGGCGCGCAGTGAGTCCGGCCAGGTCAGCGGGCCGTGATCGCGAATGAGCTGCTCCAGCGACCCGCGCGTGCAGTACGGCATGACGATCAGCGGCATACCGGTTGCGGTGACGTCCACCTGGAGGATGTCGACGATGTTCGGATGACCGGACAGCCTGCCCATGGCTTGTTCTTCGCGGAGGAAGCGCTCCCGGCTCTCCTCGTCGATCTCCGAGGAGAGCACCTTCACCGCGACCACCCGGTCCAGTGCGGTCTGGATGCAGCGATAGACCACCCCGAACCCGCCACGACCGATCTCCACCGCGCCGGACAGGCCCATCGCCTCCAGCTCGTCACCGATGTCGATGGGCGTCTGACGCTGCGTATTCGATTCGGCCGCAGACGATTCGGGGCCCACCCGGCCCGAACGCGTCTGTGGATTCATGTGATCACCTCGATCCCACATCGAATCGGCGTCACCGGCGGCCAACTTCGCGCCGAAGCCGGACACCGCGGGTGTCCGATATGTCTGCGCATACTCCAACGTAGCGCGGCGGGAGACCCCGCGGGAGATGTTTCGGAACCGGATGGAGCGTGTCGCGGGCCCGGGCGTTTCGCGCCGCTCAGCACACGGCCGCAGGCTCATGTTCTGGCGCTTGGCGTTCTGAAACGCCGACGATTTGCCAGCCGACATCTACCCGGCGCTCACCTTCTCGGATGTCGCCTTGCTGGCAGCCCAGCCCATATCCGGCCCCGGGAACGGATACCCGAGTAGGAGTCGGCCAATCGGATGCCCTCGAGAAATCCGGCGACAGGCCGCGGCGGCCGCCAAATTTTGTTGAAGAAGCAATTAGAAATCGGGACGTGTCAATACCCGAAGACGACCCCGCCGAGCGGCGACTCGAACTCGCCGGTCTCCGGGTGACCGGCGCAGGGCGGCGAGAACCCGCACCGCACCGACTAGCCGACGGCCAAGGCGATGACCTGGTTGATCTGGTGACGGTCGAAATTGTTGTCGCTGACCAGCACCAGGGTTCGTGCTCCCGAAGGCAGGCGCGGACCCCAGGTCATGCCCTCGACGTTGTCGATGGCGGAAAGTCCGACGTCGTCCAGATCGACGACCAGCCGCTTGGCCACCGAACGCGCGGCACCGATCGGAGCGTCGAGGATATTGGTCGCGACACCGAGATCGGCCTCGTAGACCCGGATCTTGTTGCCCACGCCCGGGACGAACGAGCGTTCCAACACAAGAAGTTTCGTCGGATCCAGCGGGTCGGCTGCCAGGATCGAGGCGATCCCGGTCCCGCCGCGCCCCGGTTCGGGACGTGACTCGGCGTGCACCGGCTCCATCGGATACGCGAACTGGGCGAGCAGCTGTCCTGAGCGTGCCTGGACGGTGATCCGGGCGCTCGCGCCGCTGGACGTGGTCGCCATCGGGCCGTCCTCCAGCAGCGGCCCCTCCACCGAGGTCAGGAACAACGTGCCCCCTGCCGCGAAGGTCGCGCCCTCCAGCCCTTGGTTCTGCCTGGGGCCGGAGCCGGGGCGCATTCGTTCGTTGTCCGGGATCGGCAACTCGCCCGCATACGAGCCGTCGGGGTGCGCGATGCGCGCCGAAGGGTCCGCGAGGACGGTGTCGAGCCGTTCGCCCTCCTGTGTCCAGTAGTAGTCGCCGGTCCACGGATCGACCCGGATCTCCTCCGGGTCCACCGAATTCGGCGGGTAGGCGGCGCCCGTCGGGGTGGACAGCGGACGCATGCGGGTGAACGCCACCGGACCGACCCCGTGCTCACCGACATCGATCCGCGCGGTGTAGTACCGTGCGGGATTCTTGTTCGACCGGTCGTCGCTGATCAGCACGTACTCGCCGGTGCGTTCGAGATAGTCGATACCGGACAGCCCGCCCACGATGGTGCCCTCGAAATCCACATCGTGCGCCACCGTCTGTTCGCCGAGCAGCCGCACCGACGGACCCGCCGCCGGATCGGCGGCGGCGAGCGGCGCCGACGCGAGCGCGAGCGCGCAACTGGCGATCAGGATTCGGTGACTACGTCTGGGCACGCCTTGTAACTTATCCGCGCGAACGAAAGCCCGCCATCGCGGAAAGCGATGGCGGGCTTCGTCGTTCGTTCGGCGCGGAGACTACTTACGCAGCGAGGCCGGAACCTCGAAGCGCTCGCCGTAGGTCTTGGCGAGGTAGTCGGCGCGGGCCACGAAGGCCTCCTGGCCACCCGGGTAACCGACGATGTACTGGTGCACACCACCGGTCCAGGCCGGGAAGCCGATGCCGAAGATCGAGCCGATGTTGGCGTCGGCGGTCGAGGTCAGCACGCCCTCGTCGAAACACTTCTGGGTCTCGATCGCCTCCGCGAACAGCATGCGGTCGATCAGATCCTGCAGCGGGGCGGTGAAGTCCGCCGTGGTCTTGAAGTGCTCGCGCAGGCCCGGCCACAGACCGGTGCGCTTGCCGTTCTCGTCGTACTCGTAGAAGCCCGCCTTCTCCAGGCGGCCCGGACGACCCTCGGACACCATGTAGTCGATGACGTCCTGCGCCGGGTGCCGCTTCGCGCCCATGGTGGTGTCGCCCGCCTGGGCGGCCTCCTGGGTCTCCTTGGCGATCTTCTGCATGAGCTTCATGTTCAGCTCGTCCGACAGCTGCAGCGGCGCGGCCGGGTAGCCCGCCTGCAGACCGGCCTGCTCGATCGTGGCGGGCTCGATGCCCTCCTTCAGCATGGCGATCGCCTCGTTGACGAAGGTGCCGATCACGCGCGAGGTGAAAAAGCCGCGGCTGTCGTTGACCACGATCGGGGTCTTCTTGATCGCCAGGGTGTAGTCGAACACCCGGGCCAGCGCCTCGTCCGAGGTCTTCTCACCCTTGATGATCTCCACCAGCGGCATCTTGTCGACCGGCGAGAAGAAATGGATGCCGATGAAGTCCTCCTGGCGCTTCACGCCGGTCGCCAGACCGGTGATCGGCAGGGTGGAGGTGTTCGAGCCGAGCAGCGCGTCGGGGGTGACGATGTCCTCGATCTCCTGGAACACCTTGTGCTTCAGCTCGGTGTTCTCGAAGACGGCCTCGACGACGAAGTCCACTCCGGCGAAGTCGGCCGCGTCCGCGGTCGGCTTGATGCGTTCCAGCAGCGCCTTGGACTTCTCCTCGGTGGTCTTGCCCCGGGAGAGCGCCTTGGCCTCGATCTTCTCGGAGTAGTTCTTGCCGCGCTCGGCCGCCTCGATCGAGACGTCCTTCAGCACGACCTCGTAGCCCGCCTTGGCGGAGACGTAGGCGATGCCCGCGCCCATCATGCCCGCGCCGAGCACGCCGATCTTCTTGATCTCCTTCTTCGGCACGTCCTTCGGACGCGAACCGCCGTTGTTGATCGTCTGCAGGTCGAAGAAGAACGCCTGGATCATGTTCTTCGCGACCGGGCCGGTGAGCAGGTGCACGAAGTAGCGGGACTCGATCAGCGACGCGTTGTCGATGTCGACCTGCGAGCCCTCCACCGCGGCCGCCATGATGGCGCGCGGCGCAGGCATGTTCGCACCCTTGATCTGCTTGCGCAGGTTGGCCGGGAACGCGGGCAGGTTCGCCGCGAAGGCGGGCGAGGACGGGGTGCCGCCGGGGATCTTGAAGCCCTTCTTGTCCCACGGCTGGACGCCGGCCTCGGGGTTGGCCTTGATCCACGCCTTGGCCGCCGGGATCAGCTCCTCGACCGAACCGACCAGCTCGTCGATCAGGCCGATCTCCTTGGCCTTGGCCGGCTTGTTGCGCTGGCCCTGCAGCAGCACCTGCATCAGCGCGTTCTGCAGGCCGAGCATGCGCACGGTGCGGATGACGCCGCCACCCGCGGGCAGCAGGCCGAGGGTGGCCTCCGGCAGACCGATCTGCGAACCAGGCAGGTCCGCCGCGATGCGGTGGTGGGTGGCCAGCGCGATCTCCAGGCCGCCACCGAGCGCGGCGCCGTTGATAGCCGCGACGACCGGCTTGCCCAGCTGCTCCAGGCGCCGCAGCGCGCCCTTGATCTCGCCGAGCTCGTCCATCAGGGCTTTGGCGTCGTCCGGGCCGACCTTCATCATGTTCTTCAGGTCGCCACCGGCGAAGAAGGTCTTCTTCGCGGAGGTCAGGACGACACCGGTGATGCTGTCCTTCTCCGCCTCCAGCCGATCGACCGTGGCGGTCATCGACTTCTTGTACAGCTCGTTCATCGTGTTGGCGCCCTGGTTCGGGTCGTCCATCGTCAGCACGACGATGCCGTCCGAATCCTGCTCCCAACCGATCATGTTGGTTTCGCTCACAGCTCTGTGTCTCCTGTGTCTAATTGCGGCGTTCGCGGGCCCTACGTGGTTACGCAGGCTGCCTCCTCCGGGCCTGACGCTCACGCCGCGTGAAATATCAGCTGTCGGTTGGGGATCAGACCCGCTCGATGATGGTGGCCACGCCCATGCCGCCGCCGATGCACAGGGTGATCAGCGCGTACCGGCCGTTGCGGCGCTCCAGCTCGTCGACCATGGTGCCGGTGATCATCGCGCCGGTCGCACCCAGCGGGTGGCCCATGGCGATCGCGCCACCGTTGACGTTCAGCTTCTCGTCCGGGATGTTCAGGTCCTTCTGGAACTTCAGCACCACGGAGGCGAACGCCTCGTTGATCTCGACCAGGTCGATGTCGTCGAGGGTCAGACCCGCCTTGGCCAGCGCCTTCTTGGCGGCCGGGGTCGGACCGGTGAGCATGATGGTGGAGTCGGCGCCGCTGGTGGCGGTCGCGACGATGCGCGCACGCGGGGTCAGGCCGGACGCCTTGCCCGCCTCTTCGGTACCGACAAGCACCAGCGCGGCGCCGTCGACGATGCCGGAGCTGTTGCCGCCGTGGTGCACGTGGTTGATCTTCTCCACGAAGTGGAACTTCTGCAGCGCCACCGCGTCGAAGCCACCCATCTCACCGATCACGGCGAAGGACGGCTGCAGCTTGGCCAGATCCTCTGCGGTGGTGCCGGGACGCATGTGCTCGTCGCGGTCCAGCACGACGATGCCGTTCTGGTCCTTGACCGGAACGACCGACTTGGCGAAGTAACCGCCGGTCCACGCCTGGGCGGCCAGCTCCTGCGAGCGCACCGCGTAGGCGTCCACGTCGTCGCGGGAGAAGCCCTCGATGGTGGCGATCAGGTCGGCGGACACGCCCTGCGGAACGAAGTAGGTGTCGTAGTTGGTGGCCGGGTCCATCGCCCAGGGGCCGCCGTCGGAGCCCATCGGCACGCGCGACATGGACTCGACGCCACCGGCCAGAACCAGGTCGTCGAACCCGGAGCGGACCTTCTGGGCGGCCATGTTGACCGCTTCCAGGCCGGAGGCGCAGAAGCGGTTGATCTGGACGCCGCCGACGGTGTCGGGCAGAGCGGCCGCCGTGACCGCGGTGCGGGCGATGTCGGCGCCCTGGTCGCCGACCGGCATGACCACGCCAAGGATCAGGTCGGAGATCCGGTCCTCGTCGAGGTTCGGGAAGCGGCCGCGCAGCTCCTGGATCAGACCAACAGTCAGGTCGATCGGCTTGACCGAGTGCAGCGAGCCGTTCTTCTTGCCGCGGCCGCGCGGAGTGCGGATGGCCTCGTAAATGTAGGCCTCTGTGGTCATATCGGAGTTTCCTTCCTCAAGGTGCGGCGGCCGGACCTTCGTCCGTCCGAGCGCTGGTGTGCGGCGACACCGCGTATGCGGCGTGGCTGCGGCTGACCTCGCCGACCGGCCCTGTGGCCGACCGTTCCTAACGCTGTACAAAACCAGGTAGGCAACAGCGGACGCACGTTCCGGTCGCCCGTACGCCTGCGCATACCATAGAACGTCGTCGTCCCGGAGCTCACGGCTACCCGTTCATACTACCGCGGTATGCGAACTCCGGTTAACTTAACGTCGTCGGAACGGTGGTTGTCAACCATCCAACCGTGTGGCACCCAGCTCACTCTTCAGCAATTCCAGGGCGACCTCGTCCGGGTCGCGCCGGTCGCCGGGTGCGACCGGATCGGCCGCGGCGGCCATCATCTCCTGCTCCTCCTCCGGCGTCGAGGCGGGGACGACCCCGTCGTGGTCCCAGCCCCTGCTGGTGACGGCGCTGTTTCCGCTCGGCTCCTGTTCGTGCGGTGGATAGTCCGCCGGGCCGGGATCGTCAGGTAGGTCGGGGTAGTCGGGCGGTGGGATGTCGTCGTCCGCGACGTGTGGGCGCGGGTTCGCGCCGGCCGAGCGCGAATGGCCCGCCTCGGCCGACTTGTCCGCGCCCGCGTTCCTGGACTGGCTCGGTCGCGAAAATCGCGGCGGCGCCACCGTGTCCGACGCGCGTCCGGGCGCGTTGCCGGATTCACGTCCCGCCGCCTGGCTGCCCGACGTGCGCGAGCGGTTCGCTGATCCGCCGGACCGGGGCGCGGCGGGTCGCTGCGGCGCGCCGCCCACTTCCCAGCGCACCTCGAGTTCGCGCCCGAGCACCGCACGCACCGCCGACCGCACCGCCTCCAGATTCCGCGGATCGGACAATCGCTGCGCCAGCGGCGCGTGCTGATGCGCGAACACGATGACATCGCCCTCGACCCGGGCGACCGACGCACCGGCGAGCATCGCCTGCACCGCCGCGCCGAACTCCCGCACCTTGGCCCGGATCTCCGCCCAGGCGGCTTCCACCTCGCCGAACAGGTCACCTGTGGCGGCGAACGCCGGTTGCGCGGCGGCCTGCGGTGCCGCGCCTGCGGGCTGAGCGCCGGCGGCGCGAGACCCCCGCGCATCAACTGGCTCGACGCCGTGGCCGCCTGACGTACCGCTCCCTTCCGGAATCCCGGACCGTGCACCGGCTGTCCGCGCGGAAGTCGAATCCACGGCAGAGGCGGGAGTTCGTGGACCGGCTACATCGTCAGTGGAAATCCGTTGCCGGGCCTGTTCCGGACCGGACGAACCGGATTGGACTTGTCCCGTCGCACCGTCCGCAGGCCCGCCACGCCCCGACCCGACCCTGCCGCCGGGCGCGGCAGGCCCGGCACCGGAGGCATCGCCGACTCCGGCCTGCGGAGCACTCGCGGCCCCCGTCTCCACGGCTGTGTTCGGCCCACCCGCCGACTCCGCACGGCTGGGCGACGCGCTACCCGGACCGGATTCCGCGGCCCCGGTGGGCCCTTGCCGACCAGTGGATGCCGCCTCAGCAGCGCGCACGTCACCGCCGGGCACAGCCGTGGTGGAATCGGACACGCCGGAATACGAACTGTCCCCTGGCGCGCTGTCGCCGACGGGCGCCGCGCGATCGGCGACTCCGGCTTCGGCGGCTGTACCTCCCTCCGGCACCACATCGCCGACACTCGCGGCGCCGCCGGTCCGCGACGGACCACCAGCGGACGGCACACCTGTTTCCGTGACAACCGTCGAGCCGGACGCCTGAGCCGAACCCGTACCGGCACCCGCACGGCTGTCGCGGCGAATCGCGGCCAGCGCCTCCGCACCTCGGCGCCGCGGCGGCTCCGACGGCGACGTACCCGCGGGAGCGGGCTGGGACGGCGCGGCGGGCGGCGCCGAGGACGCAGCAGGTGCCGCACCGAGGGAACCACTGGCCAACCCCCGCTCCAGCCGTTCCAGACGCTGCAGCGTGGCGGATTCGGCATCGGACACCGAGGGCAGCAGCATGCGGGCGCAGACGACCTCGAGCAGCAGTCGCGGCGCCGTGGCGCCGCGCATCTCGCCGAGCCCTTCGTGCAGCAGATCGGCGTAACGAGTCAGGGTGGCCGGGCCGAGGCGCTCGGCTTGATCGCGCATCCGGTCGAGCACGTCTCCGGGGCCGGTGACCAGGCCGCGTTCGGTGGCGTCGGGGACCGCGCGCAGCAGGATCAGGTCGCGGAAACGGTCGAGCAGGTCGACGGCGAAGCGGCGCGGGTCGTGGCCCGCCTCCATCACCCGGTCCACGGTGCCGAACAGTGCGGCTCCGTCGTCGGCGGCCAGCGCCTCGACGGCGTCGTCGATCAGCGCCACGTCGGTGACGCCGAGCAGTGCGACGGCCCTGGTGTACGTGACCCCCTCGGGGCCCGCGCCCGCGAGCAGTTGATCGAGCACGCTGAGGCTGTCGCGTGGAGAACCACCGCCCGCGCGAATCACCAAGGGGTACACCGCTTCTTCGACCGGCACCTGCTCCTGCTCGCAGATCCGGCCGAGCAGGCCGCGCATGGTGGCGGGCGGCAGCAGGCGGAACGGATAGTGGTGCGTGCGCGAGCGGATGGTCGGCAGCACCTTGTCCGGCTCGGTGGTCGCGAAGATGAAGATCAGATGGGCCGGCGGTTCCTCGACGATCTTCAGCAACGCGTTGAAACCCGCGGTGGTGACCATGTGCGCCTCGTCGACGATGAACACCCGGTACCTGGACTCGGCGGGCGCGTAGAAGGCGCGATCACGCAGCTCACGGGTGTCGTCGACACCGCCGTGGCTCGCGGCGTCGAGTTCGATCACATCCAGGTTGCCCGGACCGCCCGGGCCGAGCGCCAGGCACGACGGGCAGACGCCACACGGTGTCGACGTCGGGCCCTGTACGCAGTTCAGCGATCTGGCGAGAATGCGCGCGGAGGAGGTTTTGCCGCAGCCGCGTGGACCGGAGAACAGGTAGGCATGACTGATCCGCCCGGTGTCGAGCGCGATACTCAGCGGGTCGGTGACGTGCTCCTGACCCACCACCTCAGCGAACGTTGCCGGTCGGTACTTCCGGTACAGAGCCACGGCCAGAGGTTACCGGCGGCCACCGACAAAGGACATGCCCGGCCGGTATGGCGGATTCCAGCGCGTATATGTGATTCAGATCACAACATGCCGAGCGCCTTCTTCGGCGATCAACCGCCCCTCACCAGATGGCAATGATCTAGCAATCACATATGCCTCGCGGGTCAATTCGGAAGTCGGTCGCCACATCACTCCTCATGAGCCCGAAAATATGGACGCACACCCCGATTGACGCCGACTTTTCGGAGATAACGAATCCGTCACCATGAGTGACATGACGCAATCCGCTGGCTAACGTGACTGTCGGCAACTTCGGTAGCCAAACCTTCATCAGGTTGGTGACCCCGGCCGGTCCCTCATCCCGACCGGGGCACAACCAAAAGTTCGGCCCACGGGTGACCAGCGCCAACTCCCACACTTCCACCGGAGGAACTTCCACCGTGCCGTCGTGTGACGACATCGCCGCCGCCTGGCTGTCCAGCACCGATTTCGCCGGCGACCGCTCCGCAGTAGCTCTACTCAGCCGCGCGATCAGCCCGGAGGATTTCGCGATCAAGCGCGACTCGCTCCCGGTGACCGCGGCCGCCGACCCAGCTACCTCGGCCGCCATCCTCGAACTCCTCGAACGCGGCCAGGTCCCCACCATGGCCGCGATCCGCACCCTGACCGCACAGAACGAGATGCGCCGCGAGGCCGAGCGCATCGAACGCCTCGGCCGTCGCGCGCAGCGCAGCATCGACGACTTCGGAAGGGTGCTCGCCAAACTCGCGGACGCGCACTGGACCACATACGGATACGGACCCACCCGCCGCGACGTGTTGTGCAGCGAGCAGATCATGACGCTGATCCGCACCCGGGTCGGCAATATCGCCCCGTCGGCGGTCAAGCATCTGTGGCTGATCGAACGGGCGCAGCGCGCCGGCTGGATCGCCTCCAACGCCAATCCCCGATCCCTCTGTGCCGCACGGCGTTTCTACGCCGCCCAGTACGGCAACCGCGTGTCGCTGCGCCCGGTGAACACGATTGGTACCGCCATCGCGACTTACCTCGCCGACTATCTGGACGAGCACGGCCGCCCGCCCCGCTGGTCGGTGGTCGCACAGGAATTGCGTGACGACCGCGGCCGCCGGATCTTCCACAACACCGCCGATGCCCGCGCCCAACAGCTCTGGCTGACCACCGCCGAGTGGGTCGCCATGCGCGACGATCTCCCCGAACCAGGACGCAGGGGCCTACGGGCGATCCGTAAATCCCGCGGCTGACCTCCGGCTCGTCGAGCGGCCTCGACAGCGCCAGGTTAACAGCGTTACTGTAACGTCGTTAACCTACCGAGGAGAGCCACGATGCTGACCCGGATAGCCGGCTTCACCACCCGCTCACCCCGCATCGTGCTAGCGACGGCGTTCGCCCTTGCCGTGCTGTTCGGCGTCTTCGGCGCGACCGCGGCCACGCACCTGAAGTCCGGCGGCTTCACCTCCGACGACGCCGAGTCCGCCCGGGTGACCCAGCTCATCGCCGACAACTTCGGCGGCGCCGCACCCAACTTCGTGCTGCTGGTCAGCTCGGACGCGGGCGCCGACGATCCGGCCACAAAAGCGACGGGCCTCGGACTGGTGGACGCGCTGAAGGCGCGCTCCGGTGTGCAGGGCGTCCAGTCCTACTGGACCGCACCGCCGCCCTTGGCGAGCGCGCTGCGCAGCACCGACGGCAAGAACGCCCTGGTCATCGCCTTCCTGGATGGCGACGAAACACAGATTCAGCAGACCGCGGGCGAGTTGGAGAAGCAGTTGGCCCTGGACTCCGGCGGCATCACGGTCCGCCAGGGCGGCATCGCGGCGATCTATCACGACGTGACCGAACAGACCACCCGAGATCTGGCCCTGGCCGAGGGCGTCGCGGTACCGCTGTCGATGATCGTGCTGATCCTGGTGTTCGGCAGCCTGGTCGCCGCCGCTCTCCCGCTGGCCATCGGCCTGTTCGCCATCCTCGCCACACTGGCGATCCTGCGGCTGTTCACGCTGTTCACCGACGTCTCGATCTACGCGCTGAACATGACGACGGCAATGGGCCTGGCGCTGGCCATCGACGCCAGCCTGTTCATCGTCAGCCGCTTCCGGGAAGAACTCGGCAACGGCCTCGACACCACCGCGGCCACCATCCGCTCCGTACAGACCGCCGGACGCACCGTGCTGTTCTCCGCACTGACCGTGGCGCTGTCGATGGCCGTGCTGAGCGTGTTCGATCTGTACTTCCTGAAATCTTTCGCGTACGCGGGCGTCGCGGTCGTCGTCGCGGCGGCGGCCGCCTCGATCGTGGTCCTGCCCGCCGCGCTGGTGTTGCTCGGCCCTCGGGTGAACTCCCTCGATCTGCGGGTTCCGCTGCGGCGCCTGTTCCGTCGCGGCGCGCCCGCGCCCGGCCCGCAGGCGCCGGAGGAAACCGGCTGGTACCGAATGGTCAGCTGGGTGATGCGGCACGCGGCGCCGGTCGCGATCGTCATCATCGCGGTGTTGCTGGCGCTCGGCGCTCCGTTCCTGTCGGTCAAGTTCGGTTATCCCGACGACCGGGTGCTGCCGACCAGTGCCTCCAGCCGCCAGGTCGGCGACGCGCTGCGCACCCAGTTCCCCCAGGCCGACCCGGTCGCCAATACCACGATCGTGCTGGACGGATACCGCGGCGACACCGCGGCGATCGGCTCTTACGCCGCCGAGCTGTCTCGGGTCGACGGTGTACCGGCGGTGCTGTCCAGCGCCGGGATCTACGTCTCCGGAGCCCGCCTCGGCGCGCCTCCACCCGGTATGGCCACCGACACCGGGACATATCTGAGCGTCGCGACCAAGCTCGATCCCTTCTCGCCCGCCGGTGACCGGCAACTGCGCGAGATCCGGGCGGTCCCGGCACCGGGCCCGGCACTCTACGGCGGCGCGGCGGCGGCCAACGCCGACTCGCTGCACGCACTGGCCGCCCGGCTGCCGCTCGCCGTCGCGCTGATCGCGCTGACCACTTTCATCGTGCTGTTCTTGTTCACCGGCAGCGTGGTGCTGCCGATCAAAGCGCTTGTGTTGAATACCCTTTCGCTGGCCGCGGCGTTCGGCGCGATGGTGTGGGTGTTCCAGGAGGGCCACCTATCCTGGCTGCTCGGCTTCACTCCGGTCGGCTACCTGGTGCCGACCATGCCGATCCTGATGTTCTGCCTGGCCTTCGGCCTATCGATGGATTACGAGGTGTTCTTGCTGTCACGGGTGCGCGAGGAATGGCTGGCCACGCACGACAACACGCGCGCGGTCGCGGTCGGCGTGGCTCGCACGGGCCGGATCTTCACCGCGGCCGCCGTGCTGATGGCGATCGTGCTCGGCGCCCTGGTGACCTCCAAGGTGTCGTTCATGCAATTGCTCGGCCTCGGCCTCACGCTGACCGTGCTCGCCGACGCCACGATCATCCGCGGCCTGCTCGCGCCGGCACTCATGCGGCTGCTCGGCAAGGCGAACTGGTGGGCGCCCGAACCGTTGGCGCGCCTGCACGCCAAGATCGGGCTGACCGAGGGCGAGGAGAGCACCGCGTCCCGCACGCTGGAAGGCGCGGGCCGGGCATGATCGGTGGCCGACGTCCGCGATCGCCGCGCGGTTCCGGAGCACAACTGCGCGAGGAGATTCTGCGCGCCACCGCCGAACTGCTCGCGCGGACCGGCCATGCCGACGCGGTCTCGATCCGGGCGGTGAGCAAGCTGGTCGGGGTGAGTGCGCCGTCCATCTATCGGCATTTCGCGGACAAGGACGAACTCATCGAGGCCGTGGTGGCCCAAGCCTTCGAGGATTTGTCCGCCGCACTGCGCGCAGCGATCGACCCGAATACCTCTCCAATGAACCGCCTGCGCGATCAGGGCATGGCATATGTCCGCTTCGCTCTGCAACATCCGGAGCAGTACCGGCTTGCCACCGCGCCGACTACGAGCCGAGGGGCGGTCGATCAGGTGCTCACCAGCGGCGCGTTCCAACTCTTCGCGGTGACGGTGCGCGAATGCATGGACGAGGGGACGATCGCCCCGGGCGACCCGCTGCCTGTCGTGCTCCAGATGTGGGCGGTCGCTCACGGCATCGCGTCGCTGCTGATCGCCAAGCCTTATCTGCCCTGGGGCGAGGTCGAGGCGGCCGCCGACCGGGTGATGAGCGCCGCCTGTGTCGGCCACGCCGTGCTCGACCTGATCGGCGGCGCTCCAACCCCCGACGAGGTCACCGACTGGATCGGTCGGCTCCGGGAGAAAAATCCAGCGCCCCTGGCAAAGGCGCCGGGTCAGTAGCCCGGCCGCGCGGCTGTCCCGTGCTCGGCCGATGGTTAGTACCACGCAACCGCAGTCCCACATCGGAATCGCGCCTGATCACCCGCCGATCCAGTGGTATCGGCGCTCCGGGCGGCCGGTGCCGCCGTAGCGCAACCGTACGTGGGCATGTTCGGTTTCCACGAAGTACTCGAGATAGCGGCGGGCACTGACGCGCGACAGTGCGGTCGCCTCGGCGCACTCCTGCGCGGAGAGGTCGGGAGTCGCCGCGCGCAGCACTCGTTCCACCAGTTCCGCGGTCTGCGCGGTCAACCCCTTCGGCAGCGCGGCCGATCCGCGCGGCCGTCCGCCGAAGACCTCGTCCACATCCGACTGCGCGGCCCGCGACAGCACACCCAGCTTGGCGTGTAGCGCGGCGAAATGCCGCAGCTGGTCGTAGAGCGCGCCATAGGTGAACGGCTTGATCAGGTAGTGCAGCACGCCGCCGCGCACCGCAGCGCGGATTGTGTCCACATCGTCGGCCGCGCTGATCACCACGACATCGGTCGCCTCGGCGGATTCCCGGATGCCTCGCAATACGGTCAGGCCATCGATATCGGGCAGATAGATGTCGAGCAGTACCAGATCCGGGGCTAGTTCGCCGATCATGCGCAGCGCGTCCGCGCCGGTGCGGGCCACGCCGGCGACCGCGAAACCCGGTGTCTTGGCGACATATCCGGAGTGCACCTTGGCGACCATGAAGTCGTCGTCGACGACGAGCACCCGGATCACCGCCGTGTCTCCGCAACGATCGGCAACGACGCGGTGAACACCGCGCCCTCTGCGTTGTGCACCGAGACCGAACCGCCCCGTCGCACACATGCCTGCCTCGTGATCGCCAGGCCGAGACCACGCTGCCCGCCTTGCTCGGCGGCCTTGGTGGTGAAGCCGTTACGGAAAACCTCCCGCGCGAGTTCGGGCGCGACACCGGGACCGGAGTCGCGGACCACCACGTGCACCTCGGTATCGGACTGCCGCAGATCGACTTCGATCCACCCGGCGCTCGGTCCGCGCAGGGCGTCCAAGGCGTTGTCCACCAGATTGCCGAGCACCGTGACGAGATCCGCGGACAGCGATTCGTCCACCTCGCGCAACTCGCTCGTCGTCGACATGCGCAGCCCGACACCTTGTTCCGCGGCGAGGCTGGCCTTGGCGATCAGCAGCGCGGCGACCGCGGGATCACCGATCCGGCCGGTCACCTCGGCCTGCCACTGATCGCTGCGGGCACTCACCCGGTCGACGTAGCGGCGGACCTCGTCGTACTCGCTGAGTTCGATCAGCCCGGCGATGGTGTGCAACCGGTTGCGGAACTCGTGCGCTTGAGCGCGCAGGGTTCCAGTGGCGTTGCGGTGCTCGGTCAACTGATCTTGCAGCCGGACCAGCTCGGTGCGGTCGCGCAACGTGACGACCGCGCCGAGGGTGCGCTGCCGCCGTCTGATCGGGGTCCGGTTCATCACCAGCACCCTGCCTCGGCGCAGGCCGATCAGGTCGGTGCCCGCGACCTTTCCGGTGAGCACGTCCAGCACACGCTCGTTGAGTCCGAGGTCGTGGAGGTTCTGCCCGACCACCGTCCCCGGCAGCGAGAGCAGCACCCTGGCCTGATCGTTGACCAGGGTGATCCGCTGCTGCTGGTCCAGCCCCACGACGCCCTCGTGGATGCCGTGCAGCATCGCTTCTCGATGTTCGACCAGCCCGCTGATCTCGGCCGGTTCCAGACCGAAGGTCTGCCGCTTCACCCACCAGGCGACCGACAAGGATCCGACGATCCCGAGCGCGCTCGCGATGCCGAGCAGACCGAGCAGGCCAGGGAACGAATCGGTGAGTATCTGCCAGACTGCGGGATGCTGTTTGCGCGCGGCGACGAAACCGACGACGCGGTGCGTGTCCTGGGCGATGACCGGAACGTGCGCCACCACCGCACCGTCCATCTCGCCCACCCAGGCCCGGCCGTCGCGCACCGGCGAATCAGCCAGCCGTAGCGGCTCGCCGATCTCGCCGGGGTACTGCGAGGTGAGCACCTTGCCGTCGGCCCGTGCGATCACCACCACGTCCGCGCCGGAAGCCACCTGCGCCGACGTGGCGAACGGCGCGAGCCGCAGATGCTGCTTCGGATCGGCGAGCAGCGCACGCAGGCTCGGATTGGCCGCGACATCTTCGGCGATACCGAGCATCCGCCGCGATTCGGTGGTCCGGAATGTCTCGCTCGCCTGCGCAACCACCACCGCGGCTACCGCCGCGAGCAGGACGAGCACGATCAGCAGCTGCAAGGCGAGCAGCCGACGTGCCAGCGAGCCCTTCTTGCCCACGGTCCTGATACCTCCTGGCAAATCCCTCGCAGCCAGTGTGACCCGTACCACGCCGATCCGCGGCCTGCTCTGCTGTGAACACTACGAACACAACGACCGTTGCGGACGCAAGGCAGACATGACCCAGTGACAGGACTCACAATTTCGGCCAGCTCGATGAAGAGATGAGGATCCACAATGCCAACCCCGAAACTGCTTGCCGCCATCGTCGGTGTGCTGGCAGCCGTATCCATGACGGCCTGCACCGACACGGGCGGCGGTACCGATAAGATCACCGGCCTGCGGATCATGGTGCCGAATTCCCCAGGCGGCGGCTACGACATCACCGCCCGCACCTCGGCGAAGGCCATGGAGGACGCGAACATCGCGCGGTCCGTCGAGGTCTTCAACCTGCCGGGCGCCGGAGGAACGGTCGGCCTCGGCCGATTGGTCGGCGAGAACGGCAACGGCAAATTGGTGATGCAGATGGGCCTGGGGGTGGTGGGCAGCGTCTACACCAACAAGTCGCCGTCCGACCTGACCGAGACCACACCGATCGCACGGCTGGTCGAGGAGCCGGACATCATCGTGGTGTCGAAGAACTCCAAGTACACCGATATCAAGCAGCTCGCGGCCGAGTGGAAGGCGAACCCGGGCGCGGTCCCGGTCGGCGGCGGCTCCTCGCCGGGCGGACCGGATCACCTGGCTCCGATGCTGGTGGCCAAGGCGATCGGAATCGAGCCTAAGCGGGTCAACTACGTACCATTCGACGGCGGCGGCGAGCTGCTCGCGTCGATCCTCGGCAACAAACTCGGCTTCGGCGTTTCGGGCGTCGGTGAATACCTCGACCAGATCGAGGCGGGTGAACTGCGGGTGCTCGCGGTGACCGGCCCCAAGCGAATCGACGGTGTGGACGCGCCGACACTGCGGGAGGCGGGCATCGACGTCGAATTCACCAACTGGCGCGGCGTCGTGGCACCCCCTGGCATCAGCGACAGCGACCGCCAGGCCCTCATCGCCGCCTATACGAAAATGCACGGCTCCGCGCAGTGGAAGAACGCGCTCGCGAACAACGGTTGGGGCGATGCGTTCCTCACCGGTGACGAGTTCGGCGGCTTCATCCAGCGGCAGACCGACCAGGTCGGGTCGGTGCTGAACGAACTGGGCCTGGGATGAGCAGCGGCGCACCCGGGCGTAGCGATCCGGCGATCGGCCTCGGCGCATCCGACGGCAGCGGCACAGGCGAGCAGCGGCGCGATAACTGGACCGCGCGCCCCGTGTTCGGCTGGCTGCGAGAACACTCCGAACTGGGGGTGGTCGTCCTGCTGGCCGGTTCCGGTGCCCTGGTGATCATCGATGCGCTCACCATGTCGGTCGGCTACACCCAGCGCGGCCCGGTCGGCCCGAAGGCGATGCCGCTGGCCGTGGGGGCGCTGCTGCTGGCGGTCGCGGTCGCGCTGGCCGTCGACGTACTGCGCGGTGGACGGGGCGAGGCCGAAGGCGGCGAGGACATCGACTTGACCACGCCGCCGGAGTGGCGGACCGTTCTCCTGCTCGTCGGTGTCTTCGTCGCCAATATCGTGCTGATCGAGATCGTCGGATTCCCGATCGCGGGCGCGCTGCTGTTCTGGGGCGCCGCCTACGCACTCGGCAGCAGGCATTGGCTTCGCGACCCGCTGGTCGCCGCCGCGCTCGCGTTGGTCACCTACGTGGTCTTCGTGCGACTGCTCGATGTAGCACTGCCCGGCGGGCCGCTGAGCGGGGTGATCTGAGATGGGTGGACTGGAAAACCTGGTCGAGGGCTTCGGCACCGCGCTCACGCCGACACATCTGCTGCTCGCTGCGATCGGGGTACTGCTCGGCACCGCGATCGGGGTGCTGCCCGGTATCGGGCCTGCGATGGCGGTCGCACTGCTGCTGCCGATCACCTACAGCGTGGAGCCAACTGGCGCGTTCATCATGTTCGCCGGGATCTACTACGGCGGCATGTTCGGCGGCTCGACCACCTCGATCCTGCTGAACACACCCGGCGAGACCGCGGCGGTGGTCACCGCGATCGAGGGCCATCCGATGGCGCGGCAGGGGCGCGGCGCGCAGGCGCTGGCGACCGCGGCGATCGGCCACTTCATCGGCGGTATCGCGGGCACGCTGCTGCTGGTGCTGCTGGCGCCCGCGGTCGCCGATCTCGCAGTGGACATCGGCGCACCGGACTATTTCGCGATCATGCTGCTGGCGTTCATCGCGGTCACCTCGGTGCTCGGCAGCTCCCGAGTACGCGGATTCGCCTCGCTCGGCCTCGGTTTGGCGCTCGGCCTGATCGGACTCGACCCGATCACCGGGCAGCAGCGGCTGACCTTCGGCTCACTGCAGCTGGCCGACGGCATCGACCTGATCGTGGTGGCGGTCGGCCTGTTTGCGGTCGGTGAGGCGCTGTGGGTCGCCGCGCATCTCCGCCACCGGCCCACCCAGCCCATTCCGGTGGGCAGACCCTGGTTGAGCAGGCAGGACGTGGCACGGTCATGGAAACCCTGGCTGCGCGGACCGCTCATCGGGTTCCCGTTCGGCTCGGTTCCCGCGGGCGGAGCGGAGATTCCGACGTTCCTGTCCTACGCGACCGAGAAGCGGCTGTCGAAGCACCCCGGCGAATTCGGCAAGGGCGCCATCGAGGGCGTCGCCGGACCGGAGGCCACCGCGAGCGCGTCCGCGGCGGGAACGCTGACCACGATGCTCACCCTCGGCCTGCCGACGACCGCGACCGCGGCGGTGATGCTCGCAGCCTTCCAGCAGTACGGCATCCAGCCGGGACCGCTGCTGTTCCAGCGTGAATCGGAATTGGTGTGGACGCTCATCGCGAGCCTTTTCATCGGAACCACGCTGCTGCTCGCGCTGAATCTGCCGCTGGCGCCGCTCTGGGCGAAACTGCTGCGGATTCCGCGCCCGTACCTCTACGCAGGAATTCTGTTCTTTGCCACGGTCGGCGCGTACGCACTCAGCGCTGATGTGGTCGACCTGGTGCTGCTGCTGATGATCGGCGTCATCGGACTGCTCATGCGGCGATTCGGGCTGCCGCTGCTGCCCGCGATCATCGGAGTGATCCTCGGACCGAACGCGGAACAGCAGATGCGGCGGGCCCTGCAGATCAGCGACGGTCACCTCAGTGGGTTGGTGAACACCTGGTTCTCGGTGGCCGTGTACGCGGTGATCGCGGTGATCCTCCTGTGGCCGCTGATCGCGCGGGCGATCCGGTCCAGGGAGAGCCGCAGGGTTTCCGGTGATGGCCCGACAGGCGGTGGGACACCCGCGGAGCCGGTGGGCGTCGACACCTAACCGTTTGTCAGTCCGCCGATGAGCTGGCTGGAGGCAATTCGCCGGGGCGCTTCGATGAGGGGGCGCCTCGGCGGATCCGCTCGGTCCGGCGACCCGAGACGCCAGCACGCCTGGACAGCGAGACCGAGCCGACCGAGGAATGCGGCCGCACACCGCGACGACAGGCGGGTGCGTCACCCCCTCAGCTCACCGAGCTGGCCGACGCGGTGAACGTATTGCACTGTGCCGCACGGTTCTTGTCCAGCCCCGTCTCGAACCACTGACCGCCGTTCTCGGACGAACCGTGGTCGCGCATGTCTCCTGCCTGGTCACCACGGCCGTAGGCATCCTTGCGCGCGAGGGTGAGCTGCCGATCGGTCAGGGAACCGCCCTCCGCCGAGGACGAGAGGTACATACCGTCGAAGCAATTGGCCTGCAATTCGACTCGGCGCGACAATTCCAGCCCCTTGGCGCTGCGTGGGCCCACGTCGGCGCGCTCGCTGTTGGCCCGGCGCAGGATTCCCGACATCGCCTGCACATGATGTCCGTACTCGTGTGCGAAGACCGACAGGTAGACCACCCAGTTGTCCTTGAAGTAATCGGTCTGCAATTGGCTGATCGGCATGTAGATGGTCTTGTTCGCCGGGCAGTAGAACGCGGCGAAATTGCTCGTCGACCCGGTGCAGGGCGTGGTGATGCCGGACGTGGTCGCGCTGACGTTCACCGTGGGCGGCTGGAACGGCAGATTCGCTTTGCGCAGCACCGGTTTCCACGCCGCCTCCAGGCACGACGCGGCGCTTTCGAAGAACTTGCGCGCGGCGTCCACCTGGGTTCCCCACGGGGAGTAATCACACCGCGCCGGGAGCAGCGTCGCGTTGGGGTCGGTCAGCAGCGGGTTGTTGCCGGTCTCCGAGGGACCGGTCGAGCCGTCCGCCTGCGGGTCGAAGGTGAAGGTCGGCTGCGGACCGGACGCGTCGCTGTCGTCGCGTCCGACGGAGATCGCGTTACGAACCAGGCCGCCCGCGACCAGGAAGACGACCACGACCAGCAGCGCAATCCAGCCGCCGCCACCTCCGCGTTTGCGCGGCGGTGGATAGGGCGGACGTCCGGGCGGACCATAGGGCATCGGCGGCGGAACATGCGGGCGATACCCCGGCACACCGTGGGCGGGCGGCGGGCCATACCCGGGCGGCGGGGCATATCCCGGCGGAGCACCGTGACCAGGAGGCGGGGCATATCCTGGCGGAGCACCGTGACCAGGAGGCGGAGCGTATCCCGGCGGAGCACCGTAACCAGGAGGCGGGCCATAACCCGGCTGCGAGCCGAAGGGCGCACCGTAACCGGGCTGCGGCGGAACCGGGCGCCCGCCATGCGGAACCGGTCCGTGTCCGTACGGTGGTTGTGTCACGCCCCCGTACCCCCTCATCTCAGTGATCGCCGACAGCCGCTGACGCAGAATAGCAAGCTGTCTAGAGTAGGCAGCCATGCTGACTTTTCGGGGGGCCGCCGTAGGCGCGCTGCTACTCGCCTCCGCGGGAATGCTCGCGTCGGCCCCGGTCGCCCACACGGAGCCCGCACCGAGCGGTGTAACCATCACCGCCGATCTGAAGTTGAACCGCGAGGGCGTCCTCGAGGTGGTCGAACAGGTGGCGGTGCCGCCGGACGGCTCGTTCCGGATGTCACTTCCGCTGCGGCTGAAGGTGAGCGACGACGCCGAGCGCATCTTCCAGGTCACCGACGTGGATACCGAGGGCGCCGGCACCGCGACGGTGGCGAACGACCAGTTCACCATCGAGGCGAAGCCCGGCGAATCCACCTTCAGGTACTCGGTGCGGAACACGGTCAGCGACGCGCCCGGCACCCAGGTATTCCGTTGGCTCGGTGTGCTCAACGCCGATATCGCCGCGATCAGCGCGACGCTGATCAGCCCCAGCTTCGAAATGGGAATCGTCGACTGCAAACTCGGCCCGCCCGGCAACACGCGGCCGTGCGCCGACGTCAAGATCGAATCCGACGGAGTGCTCTTCCTGGAGCAGGCCGACCTGCACAAGGGCGACGCGATCGATCTGACCTTGCAGCTGCCGCCCGGCACCGTGCCGAGTAACGCCGACGTGCGCGGCAGCGGCACCGGAGGTCCCTTCGCGATCACCGGCCCGGTACTCGTCGCATTCGGCGTCCTGCTGCTCGCCCTGGCCGGCCTGGTCGCGTTCGTGCTGCGCGCCCGTCGTCAGGACGCCGCCGCGGGCAGCGGTTCGGCGACGATCGATCCGCTGCTGCGCGAGAGCGACCGCGTGCAGTTCACCTCGCCCGACGGCGTGCTGCCCGGCGAGGCCGGCCTACTGCTGGACGGGTATGTCGACCCCGTCGACATCGCCGCCACCGTGGTGGATCTCGCGGTGCGCCGATACATCCGGCTCGCTCCGCTCAGCGACCGGGACTGGCGGATCACCCGCGTGAACGCCCCCGACGATCAGCTGCGCGACTACGAGAAGGCCGTCTACCAAGCGCTGCTGCCCGCGGGCACCGACGCGGTGACGCTCGCCGAGCTGCGCGAGCCGGGCCGTATCGCCGCCGGTCCGGTCCGCACCGCCCTGCTCGCCGACGCCGTAGCTCGCGGCAACTTCCTCGATCGCCGCCGCCCGGGTCTCCCGGTGTGGCTGGGCGGTGCGCTGGTCGTCGCGGGTATCGCCGCGACCGTCGTGCTCGCCCTGACCTCCGGGCACGCCCTGGTCGGCGTCGCCATCGCCCTCGG
Organism: Nocardia sp. NPDC051787; assembly: GCF_040681325.1. Classification (NCBI taxonomy): domain Bacteria; kingdom Bacillati; phylum Actinomycetota; class Actinomycetes; order Mycobacteriales; family Nocardiaceae; genus Nocardia; species Nocardia sp. NPDC051787. Next base: position 121,269 of record NZ_JBFAYO010000009.1, on the reverse strand, counting down.
CGGCGTGGCGACCTTGCTGCTGCCGAAGTACCTTCCGGTCCGCACGGCTCGCGGGTTGGAGCTCACCCGGCAGATCCGCGCGCTGCAACGCGGGTTGGAAGCGACGCGGCGCGAACAGATCCCGCCGATCGACCAGGAGACGGTGTTCTCCCGTGCCCTGCCGTTCACGGTGATCGGCGGCCGCGTCGACAACTGGATCCGCGTCTTCCGCGACCTCGATCCGTCAGCCGACGCGCAACCCGGCCTCTACTGGTTCGCCGGCTTCGAGCGCGAGCGCAACCTCCAGCGCTTCGCAAGCCACTTCCCGTTCTTCATCACCGCGCTGGAAGGGCTGTTCGCGAACGCCGGAGATCCGCACCGCTAGCGCGTTCACACCCACGAAAAGGGGCGACCAGCCACATGGCCGGTCGCCCCTTTCTCGTATCGCTCAGTCGATCGACGCGCTTCGCCGGATGGCGGCGAGCGGATCGGCGTAGAGGACACTCAGCGATGTCACCACCGCGGCGAATTCCTGCACCTTTCCGCCGAATCCGCTGATCCGGATATCGGTCGGCGGCAGCGTGGAGCCCTGGTTGAACGCACGCGCCACATGGGCGACCGCGGGCCGGTAGGCGGTGAAGGCCTGGCCGCCCAGGATCACCCGATCTGGGTTGAGCATGTCCCGCACCATGGCCACCGTGTGCCCGAGGATGGCGGCTCGTTCGGCCAGCAGTTCGCGCGCGGGTTCCGAGCCCGCGGCCGCCGCCCGGTACAGGTCGGCGATGGTCGAGCCCCCGGTTCCGTTGTGGGCTGGGATGATGCCGCGACCGACCGCCCTGGAGTGCAGCGACCGATCGCCTACGGTCACCTCCAAGCAGCCGCGACGGCCGCAGGCGCATTCGACATTCGAACCGGTGGGCAAGTGCGCGATCGAACCGGGACCGTTGCTCGGAGTATGCACGCGACCATCCAAAGTCACCGCAACACCCGCGGTTTCGCGCACGTAGAAGTACAGACTGCTGCCGCGGGCCTGGTCCTTCGGGTCGCCGGTGGGCAACAGCAGCTCGGAGGCGGCCATCGCCTCGACGTGCGGCGCCACCGACACCGGCAGCTCCAGTACCTCACCGAGCACCGAGCCCACCGGCGCGCCACGCCATTCCAGCTTCGGATGATCGACGACGCCGGTGAGCGGGTCGACCCGGCCGCCGATCGCGACGCCGGCCCACAATGCCTTGCGCCGATGCCAGCGCTGCAGGAACGCTTTCGCGCTGCGGGCGACCGTGGTGGTGGCGAACTCTTGCCCGGTCTGCGGGGTGGCGATGGCCAGCCCGCCGAGAATGCGGCCGCGCAGATCGGAGGCCACGATCTTGGTGGCCGCGGCGCCTACGTGAATACCGATGGTCAGGTAGGCGTCGTGATCGATTTCGAACGGCACGCGGGGGCGCCCGACCGCACCCGAGGCCGTCAGGTCGGGGCGCTCACGCAGCAGGCCGGCCGCGAGCAGCGCGGAAACTTGGCGATTGACCGTCGCGATGCTCAAACGCGTTGTGCGCGCGGCATTGTCGCGGGAAACGGGACCGCCGGTGGCGGCGCGCAGGACCGCGGCCGCCGGGTTGTCGCCGATGCGGAGTTCGGGAGCAACCACGGGACGCTGAACCCGGACACGACCGTTGGCGACCCTGGAGACGGACCGTTCAAGGGCGGGAAGGGACATTGTGTAGATCCTTGCTGAAGTCCCGTTATCCAACGGGACATGCCTACATGGGCGGCGAGGCAGCAAATGAGCAGGTAAAACGGCTCAGCTGCAGCAAGAAAGGCGACACAGCTCGCGCGTCAAAGGCAGCCGCAGGCCCAGCGCCGCAGTCACGTAAGCGACCCGCAGGGGGTTCCATCGGCCAGCAGACATGTCATCAAAATTAACACCGATGTCCGCGACGCACCAACCCGCGACTCGCCGTTGTGCGCACCCGCACATTATCTCCGCAGGTCGTGAACACACGAAAAGGACCCCGGTCCACCGAGAAGTCCTCGGGGCGGGGTCTTTTCGCGCGCCCGGATTACTTCGGCGCGACGAACGGTTGATTGATCGTGGTGAAGTACTGGATCACAGCCGAGGCGGCTGTAACCACCATGAATAGTGGTTCGCAGTGTGACCGGTCGGTTGACGGCTGAGAAACTCGACTTTGGGGGCACCGTGGGCGAGTTTGCCGCAGTGCGACGACGCGCAGCGACGGCCGCCGACCCGGAGAGAGCCTTCGACAAGACCCGCCGCGACGTCGTGTGGATAGTGGGCGCCGACTGGGAGCCCTATGTCCAGGTACCGTGGACTACTCGCCGACCTGAGACTAGCCGTGGCCGTATCGGTGGCAGTTGACCTCGGTCCCGTCAAAGAAGGCCCAGTTGATCTTACCGAAGGTTTCGGGCCCAAAGATGCCATCGGCGCCAGCACCCGCTTGCTTCTGGGCATGGATCAAGGCGGATTTCGTCTTGGGACCGAAAACGCCGTCGCGAGAAATGTTCTGGCCGTAGCACTTCCACAATGTAGACTGGAGGGCTCTGACGGCATCGCCCGAGTTGCCCTCGCGCATCGTGCACTCCCCGGGTATCGGAATCTTGGCGACCCGGCCTCGACTGTCTTTCTGCGAGACAGAATCGTTGCAAGTCGTGGCCGCGGTCGCGGGGGCCGCAGTCACGACGCCCAGCCCGGTGCCGCTCAGCAGGACGGCCGCAATGGAACCAACCACCTTCATACGCATGTTTCCCATTTTTTCCTCGTTCTCGTTGCGCATTCAAGTAATTGACGCATTTGATCGTCCGAGTAATATCGTCGTTCCCGACGAAATCGATTGGGTCAATCAATGTCGTCACAACCCGAATAACGTTGCGTCGTACCCTGGTTTTCGTTCCACGGCAGAGCAGCGTTACCGCCGAATCGAGTCCGCCGACCACCTTTTACACTCCTTTGAGATTCCAGCCGATTGACCCGAGCCGGATGGGCCCAGCGCGGCGTTCGCGAAACCGAGTGTTGTATTCGTCTATGGGAGAACTTGGTCGCCACCTCAGGTACATCGGCCGTGCCACAGATCGACCGCGCCTGGACCGAGCACATTGCGATGCTGAATCACGCGGGCAGTGATAGCCGGGTGCGAGAGCGTGCGCATTGCCGTCGTGAAATTGCTGCGTGAACAGGCGGCAGCTGTCAGCGATTTCGCGTCGCTGGACGAGCTGTCACAGCTGGCTCGATTGCTTCGGACTCGGGCGCTGCTCGAGGAGACCGTGGCGGTGATAGCGCAGGTCGTGGCAGCGGCGGACAGGGAGGTCGATATCGACGACGTGTCGTCGATATCGACAATGACCAGATCGCTCTTATATTTTGGGGACGATTTCCAAGCCGTTGGCCGACGCGCGGAGGCAGCAGCCGCATGGCGGCGCTTCATAGACGTGGAAAAGCGGTCGGCGGCGGGTAGCAGGCCCGCACGGCTCGGTAATGCCTTATGAACGGGTTGTCGCGCGGGCGAAAAAGTGCGGGGCCGTTCGGCGGCAGTCGAATTCGGCGCCGAAGCCCTCGCGCAAAACTCGCCTTGACCCTGCACAATCGGGCGGTCGCGGCCGGTCAGCTTCAGCTGCCCGACCTGTGCGGCATGGGTTATCCGCCATCTCGTAGGCGGGGCCTGAACAGTTCGGGCTCGGCCGGTGCGAGCTGGGTGTATATCCGGAGAGCGCGCTCGTTCAGTGCGTCAGCGGTGGCCGGATCGCGGTCGACCACCAGCCGCGCGGTGTCCTCGCAGATCGCGGCCAGTTCGGGTAGATACCGCAGCGGGATTTTCGCGGCTGCGGGTTCGATGAATCGCAGTGCCCTCCTGGCATTTTCGAGCGCGTCATCAGCTCTACCGATGGCGACCAAGTGGCTTGCGTGGTGACGCAAGCACGTCGCCAGGTCAGCGCCGTGCGTATCCGGGTCGGGAATCGCGTTGGACTCGATCATTTCCAGGGCTTGCGCCGAGATTTCTACGGCCTCCGTGTGCCGCCCCACCCGCGCCAGGTGCCGGGCATGGTCGACGAGCGCGCCCGCCAGGTACTCCACTTCCTCCGGGTCCGCTCGGCACAACTCCCGGTAGATCCGTAGCGCTTCCATCGAATAATGCAGTGGCACAGCACTTTCCGCTTCGGCTTCGGCGTGCCAGGCGGCGTGATGCCACAATGACCACGCCAGATTGCTGCGGTGGGCGCGACCCTTGCCCGCCATCTGACGCCACAGCTCAAGGGCACGAGCGTTGTACCGCAACGCTTCTCGGTATCGCCCACAATCCGCCAACGCGTCGGCGAGAGAATCGAGAGTGTCCGCGAGTTTCGCGCGATGGTCGTCGTCGCTGCCTTCGATGACCTCTTCCACCAGCGTCACGGCGGCCTGTGCCGTATCGAGAGCAGCCTGCCGCTGCCCGGAATCGCCGAGCATCCAGGCGTAGGTGCCGAGTAGGTTCACCACCAGGAGGCGGTCCTTCGCATCAGCAGTCGATCCGAATTGCCTTGCCCAGCCGATGATTTCGCCGAGGTCGGTAGCGGCGCCCGCCGAATCCCGACGGTCGTGACAGTACTCGGCGTGGCGGTCCACGACGTCTACCAGGTCAGACAGATGCCGCCGGTCGTGCTGGGCCGCCTCCCACCACAGCCGCACCGCTGCCGCCGAACGATGCTTGGCCTCAGGCCACTGATCGGCTGCGGACATCCAGGCGGCCAGCGCACGCGTGGTGCGCGCCAACTGCGGCAGGAACGCCAGGTGTTCCTCGGCGGCACAGTCCTGGACGATTCGGACGGCCCGCTCCTGCACCCGAACCGCTTCGTGGTGACGATCGAGACGGCTCAACGCCGTCGCGTGGTTGGCTAGTGCTTTGGCCAACAATTCCGAAGTTTCGCAGGGGTTCGGCTCATCGAATACTGCCACCGTGCGCACCGCGGCCTCGAGTGCTTCCTCATAACGCTCGAGGTTGATCAGCTGGTTCGCGTAGTTGAGCAGGTTGATGCCCACCTCGCTACGATGGCGCTCATCGAGCAGACTCAGCTCTTCGTTGATATCGATAGCGCGAGCCGTGAAGATGATCGCTTCCTCCGGGCGCCCAGAGTTGTCGAGCCGGAAAGCGTGATTGTTCAGGACCTTCCCGACCGTGACCAGATGCGTATCACGATTGCTCGCCAGCAGCTGCTCGGCGTAGGTGAGAGCCTGCGCGGACATCTCCAGTGCTTCATCGTGGCGCCCGGTCTCTGTAAGCGCGCTGGCATACCGGTCCAGGACGTCCGCGCACTTGCGCGGATCGCGCTCGGATTCGGATAGCTCGTACAGCAAAGCCACAGTGCGCGTGCTGGTTTCCAGCGCCTCCAAGGTCTCACCCACCCGTGACAGGCATCGCGTCAGAACCGAGAGGGCGTCGATGAGGTCGGCCTGCTCAGATCTGCCTTCGTCGACCATCCGCTCGCCCAGCTCCAGCAAGGATCTCGCGTACTCCAGCGCCGCCCGATCATTGCCGCTGTCCGCGGAAATCTCCGCCAGCGTGCGTAACGCGTCGAACCGACGCTCATCGCGGCTGTGCCCCGGCTTCAGCCGGCCGCAGAACTCGAGCGCCGCGGCGGCGGCGTGCTGTGCGAGTTCATACTCGCCGATTCTGTGGTGCAGCACCGCCTGAGTGGTCAGGGCGTAAGCATGATCGCCCAGGTACCTATTCGGGTCGGCGCCGGCGAGCCGCGCGAAGGTTGCCTCCGCCTCCTGGACGCACGCCAACGCCTCCTCATATTCCGACAGATCGATCTGGTTCGCCGCGGCGGTGCAGAGCACATTCGACAGCGAACCCTGCATCTCGGTGTTGTCCGCGGCGATCGAGCGGTAAAGCGCCGCCGATCGCGTCAGCAATTCTTTCGCCGCTGTTCGGTTCCCGAGACCGCCCAGCACGAGAGCCCGGTTGTGCAGGGCATTCGCCGCATGACTCAGAGAATCGGGATCGGCTTGCGCGAGCTGCTCGGCCACCGCCAGCGCCTCCGCCGATCGCCGGTCGGCGGCCGTCAACTGGCCGGCTTCCCGGTGCATGGCGGCGGCACAGGTGAGCATCCCACTGAGTTCCGCGCGATGTTCCACCGGATCCTTCTCGACCAATACCCGCGCGTGGGTGAGCCCGCGTTCGGCGACCTCCGCGGCCTCGCTGGCGAGACCTACCGAATGCAGCCGATACGCGTGCGCGCGCAGCTCCTCGACCAGGATGGCCAGGTGCACGTCCGGATCCCGGTCCGCGCACTCGGCCCGTTCCACGGTCGCGTATCGGCCGAATGCCACTGCCATAGCCGGGTTTTCGAGCTGGTCGGCGAGGCGGACGAGTTGCTGAAACGCTTCCGCGACACCGTCGGCAGCAGCGCCGAGATCGACGATGCGCTGCCGGACTTCGATGAATCGCTGCCAGGACAACGCCGCATCATCGTGGCGGCCCGCGCGATATTGGGTTTCCCCATGCGCGCGCAGGGCCGTGGCCAGCGTTCCCCACGCCGGAATATCCTCGGCGACAGCGGCTTCGGCAGCCAACTCCACCACACGCGCGGACACCGTCACCGCGTCGTCGAAACATTCCCGCCTACGCAACACATCCAGCCACTGTCGAAGCCCCTGCGCCGACGCGGACTTCGTGAGCGCGGCCACGCAAGCATGCAGCACGGCGCGGTGCTCGCTGTGAGCCGCGCTGGCCTGTGCGCTGTCACCGAGGCGCCTGAGCAATCCACGGTGCGTGGCCCAGGCCTTATCCAGCGCGAGCGCGGAGCCGATCTCCGGTGTGCGCCGAAAATGCTTCTGACTCAGTTGAATCCCGTGTTCCGACTCCGCTATCGCTGGCTCGGGTGAGTTCGCGCTTGCCAGGAACTGAGCCGCCGTGAAATGGGCGGCCGCGAGCCACCGTAGGTAGGTCGGCTCGTCCCGGCCCGCCAACTCGGTGAGGATCGTCACTACGCGCCTGGAGTTCACGACACCGTAGGCAACCTGCTCCGCAGTCCGCTCCCGCACGAGATCTAAAGCCCCGACCAGGTCTTCGAGCACGCGGACCTGCCACACCAAATCCTCATCGGAGTCGGTGGCCACCATCGCGCTCAGCTCGGCGGCAACGGTGAGCAGTTCGACGGCAACCTGATCGGCCGTCTCCTCACCCTCGGCCCAGCGCCGCAGAATCTGCACGCGCTCCCGCATATCCGGGTCCGCATGCCAGGTCGGCCGCGCCGCCCGCACCAGCGCCAGCCGCAACGGCTGCAACTCGGGCGCATCGAAGGTCGCGACCTGGAACAACAGCGCCGCCGCCCGCGACACCACCGGCTGCTCGAGGCATGCCTCCAGCGCCGCCGTCACCTCATCGGCAACCCGCGTGGCCTTGTCCCGCAAGAATTCCCACACGGCGTCCGCGACCAGCAGCGGGAGTTGATCGGCGAACCCCTCGCTCGCCAGGTAATGCCCGGAACCCTCCACCCATCTGGAACCCATGCCCCGCAACGTAACACCCGCGGAAATGGGATCCGCTCGAGGAAACCTTAACGGCGCAAATCAAGACACGTTGCCCACATGAGTGACTGGAATCACAGCGTTGGAAAACAGCTGGTAAACCCCGCCTTCCAGTCATTTCCCCAGGTCGGATCAGTTCCCCGGGAATGAGGAATTGACCGTTGTGAAGTACTGGATCGCGGCGCCGATCGCCACCGGAGCGGTGATCAGGATCTGGCCCGCGAGGGTGCCGAGCGCACCGACCGCGATGATGCCGCCGAGGCAGCCGATAGCGGCGGCCGGGATGAACGCGCCGAACAGGCCGACGATCGCCGCCGAGGCGACGGTCGCGCCGGCGATGCCGCCGAGCACGCAGCCGACGGCCCCGCCCGCCAGGCCGCCGACGAGCGTGCCGATGGTCGCCCCCGCGCTGATCGTGCTGGTCAGGCGGGTCCAGGCGGCGACCTCACGGTCGTACTCGGTCTTCCACGGCGCCTTGTCCTCGTACGGCAGGGCGACCGGCTTGTAGACCGCGTGCTCACGGTCGAAGATCGGGGTCAGGGTGGCGCTGCGGCCGGAAATCTGTGCGGCGATCGGGAACTCGAAATCGTCGAGCCGAAACCGCAGCGGCGTGGCCGCGACCACGGTACCGTTGGAGGCCTTCACCTCGAGCACTTCGTCCTCGACGACCAGCGAACCCGCGTCGGTTTCGATGATCGACTGGGTATCGGTCGCATGCGCGGTGAAATTGATCGCGCCCTCGGCACTTTCCTCCGCAGGCGCGGCACCGGCCGTCCCCGCGGCCACTCCGGTCGCCACGGTCACCAGCGCCGCGAGTACGGCGAGCTTCCTCATCCTCATGTCCTGCAATCCCTCATCTCGGGTGGAGCTGTTCCAGCCGAAAGCATCGGCCACAAACTCCGGAAGAACGAGGAAAAAACGCACGAAGATTTCAAACAGGCAACCCACGAGTTACGGCCGCCACGCTAGGTCGTTTTGGCGGCCGCTTTCGCCTGCTTCTTGAATTCCCGCACCTGCGCGAGAGATTCGGCGTCGGTCACGTCGGCTACCGAGCGGCGCGAGCCCTCCTCGCCGTAGGCGCCCGCTGCCGCGCGCCACCCCTTGGGCCGCACGCCGCGCTGCTTGCCGAGCAGCGCCAGGAAGATCTTGGCTTTCTGCTCGCCGTAGCCGGGCAGAGCCTTCAGGCGCCGCAGCACCTCCTTGCCATCCGGGTCGCCCGCGGTCCAGATATTCTCGGCCCTGCCGTCGTAGTGCTCGATGACGTAGCGGGCCAGCTCCTGGGCGCGCCGAGCCATGGAACGGCCGTAGCGGTGGATGGCGGGCGGCGTCGCGGCGAGATCCTCGAACTCCTGCGGGTCGGCCTCGGCGATGCGGTGGATGTCGAACCCGCCCATCCGGTCGGCGATCTTCTTCGGGCCGCGGAAGGCGTGCTCCATCGGGTACTGCTGGTCGAGGAGCATCCCGAGCAACGTGGCGAAGTGGTCCTCGGTCAGAAGCTTGTCCGCCTCGGCGTCCTGCGCCAGACACAGCGTGCGAGACATCGCCTACCTCCTGCTCGGTGTACTCCGGACCGGTTCGATCATCCCACCAGTGCCGACGACCGGGGAACGCCCGGTTCATCGGCCACGGTGAGTGACGCGAGTCACATGCCCTACGCGCGGGTAGACGACACGCCGCGTAGGCTCCAGGCCATGCCTCAGATGACGGCGACCCCGACAGGCACGACGGCAACGGCCAGGGACGGACACGGGCCCATGAACACCTACGGATTGCGCCCAGATCGGTTCGACCGAGCAGGTCAGGACCAACTTGTCGACGTGCGCGACCTGCAGGCCGCGCTACCCGGTATCCGCCGCTTGCGCACCTGGGCGCATGAAGCGCTCGCGCTGCGACCCGGCGAGCACGCCGTGGACATCGGCTCCGGCACAGGTACAGAAGTCATCGGCTTCGCCGAAGCCGTGGGCCCGAACGGCAGCGCGGTCGGCGTCGAGCCCGACCCGCACCTGCTCGCTTCCGCGGAACGCCGGGCCGCCGAGTCGGGCTCGACGGCAACATTCCACTCCGGCGACGCCTACGGCGTGCCGTTCGGCTCGGACAGCTTCGACGCCGCACTGTGCGAGCGCGTCTTCCAGCACCTCACCGCACCGGCTCGCGCGGCCAACGAGATCGCGCGCGTGCTGCGACCCGGCGGACGCGTCGTGGTGGTGGACAGCGACTGGGGCACGGCGATCATGCACCCCGGCGACCGCCGGGTCGTGCGCGAGGTGATCGACACGCTCATATCGGCGACCACCAACCCGCTGGCGGGTCGCCGCATCCCCGGCCTGCTCACCAAGGCCGGTTTGGTGGTCGACGACATCAACTCGCAAGCCCTGGTGCAGGACCGCAGCGTCGGCGTCGGCTCGCTGGTCACCAGGATCTCGGCGATGGCGGTCGCGCGCGGCGCGATCACCGAGGCGCAGCGCGATCAACTGCTCACCGACCTCGAGGCGGGCGCGGCCAGCGGCGACATCCACCTCTCGGTCACCATGTTCGCCGTCCTCGCACACAAACCACGCTGAACCGGCCCGATGGCCGTCGACGTACTGACCGAAGTCGAGATCGACCGCTCGCGCGAGCTGGTCGCGGCCTTCGCCGGCGACCCGACCCATGCTCCCGCCTGGTACTCGCGCATACACAGCGCCACCTGGCAGACGGAGCCGCCGCTGCGGGTCGGCGCGCGGATGTCATTCGTCGCCCACTTCCTGGGGCGTCGGCTGACTTACACCTATGAGGTCGTTGACTACGTGCCCGGCGAGCGGTTGGTGATGCGGACCGCGGAGGGCCCGTTTCCAATGGAAACGACCTACATCTGGGCGGACACCGCGGCGGGCGGCACCCGCATGACGCTGCGCAACCGCGGCGAGCCCAGCGGGTTCGGGAAACTCGCCGCGCCACTGCTGGAAGCGGCGATCCGCCGGGCCAACCGCGCCGACCTCACGCAGCTCAAGACGCTGCTGGAGACCGGATAAGCGGCGGCCCGCCTTGGTCGGGCTGGTCCGGGTGCGGGCAGACCCCGACCGGCTGGGCCCAGGAGCGAACGCCCGGCACGAAATCCATGCCGGGCGCCGCTGGGTGCGATCTGTCCCCGATTACTTTCCGAGCAGCTTCTCGGTGGCCGCGAGCAGCACGCAGGTGGCCAGGCCGTCCATCGCCTTCTCGAGCTCGGGGAGCTTCGGGAAGCTGGGTGCGATGCGAATGTTCTTGTCTTCCGGGTCATTCCGGTACGGGAAGGCGGAGCCCGCCGCAGTCAGCGCGATGCCCGCGTCCTTGGCGAGCGCGATCACCCGCGCCGCGGTGCCCTCCAGCACGTCCAGGCTGATGAAGTAGCCGCCCTTCGGCTCGGTCCAGGACGCCACTTTGGACGCGCCCAGGCGGTCCTCCAGGATCTTCAGCACCAGCGCGAACTTCGGCTCCAGAATCGCGCGGTGCTTCTGCATGTGCGCGCGCACGCCGTCGGCATCCTGGAAGAAACGCAGGTGACGCAACTGGTTGATCTTGTCCGGGCCGATGCTCTTCTTCGACGCATGGCTCAGGTACCAGTCCAGATCGGCCTTGGAACCGCCGAGGAAACTCACACCCGCGCCGGCGAAGGTGATCTTCGATGTGGAGGCGAATACCAACGGACGGTTCGGGTTTCCGGCCGCGGCGGCCATGCCGAGTACATCGTGCACCGGGGCCGCGGTGTCGGTGAGCGGGTGCACCGCATAGGCGTTGTCCCAGAACAGCCGGAAGTCCGGTGCCGCGGCGGGCATCGAAACAAGCTCGCGGACCACATCTTCGGAGAACGTGACACCGGTCGGGTTGGAGTAGTTCGGCACCGCCCACAGACCCTTGATCTGCGGGTCGTTCGCCAGCAGTTCGGCGATGGCGTGGATATCGGGACCGTCGTGGCGCATCGGGATCGGAATCATCTCGAAGCCGAGCGCCTCGGTGATCGCGAAGTGCCGGTCGTAGCCGGGGGCCGGACACAGGAACTTCAGTGTGTCCTCGGCCGCCCAGCGCCGTTCGGAGTCGTTGGTGCCGTACAGCATCGCGTAGGTGATCACGTCGTGCATCAACTCAAGGCTGGCGTTGTTGCCCGCGAGCAGGTTGTCCACCGGGATGCCGAGCAGCTCACCGAAGATCGCCCGCAGCTCCGGGAGACCGTGCAGGCCACCGTAGTTACGGCAATCGGTGCCGGTGCCGTCGCGGTAATCCCCCTCGCCGGGCAGGTCGAGCAGCGCGGCGGACAGGTCGAGTTGTTCCGGAGAAGGTTTGCCCCTGGTCAGGTCCAGCGTCAGCTTCTCGGTCTTGAGCGTCGCGTAGTTCGCGGTCTGGGTGTCGTGCTCGTGCACGAGTTCCTCATGGCTCATCAAACCGATCTGCGTTTGCCGGGGCATCCTGGGCAGCCTTTCAAGCAGCGAAGGGACGATGGGTTGGCCGGACCGATGTGCGGCGGCGGCCGAACATGGTGTCCGTGCAGACGCACGTGCATCCGCGGACGGTGTTCACGTTACCCGTGCGCTGCTCGGAATTGGAGGCGTTATCCGACGGCGGATCGCCCGTCCGCGCGAGCCCTTTGAAAGGGGACCCCGCGCACCCGGCAGAGCCCGTTGACCCTTGCTGCCTTCCGGCCCTGGGGGGGTTCACAGGATGCGCGCCGCGCGGGATCCGTCGGCCAGTGTAGCCGCTCCCACCCGCAGGTCCATCCCCCGGGGTCCGCCACCCCGTCTTACCAGGCGCTTCACCCCATCCCCCTCCCCTATTTGGCGACCAGCCGGGCCCTACCGGTATGCTGCTCCACGGAGGATTCGCCTAGTGGCCTATGGCGCTCGCCTGGAACGCGGGTTGGGTTAACGCCCTCAGGGGTTCAAATCCCCTATCCTCCGCCACAACGGCCCGGGTCAGGAGCTTTTCCGGCTTCCGACCCGGGCCGTTCTGCGTCACAATTTTCTCCCCTCCCTGAGAAACTCGTTGTTCAGCCCGCTGACGACGGGGATGGCAGAGCCGCAGCTGACCGAATGATCCGGCTAGCTAGCCGTCGACCGACCGGATAACGGTCGTGCCGTCCAGGCTGCGCACCCGGTACTCGCCCGGTCCGGGGATCGGGGCATCGATGATTTGCGCCAACCGGCGGATCAGTTCGGCGGGATCGACGCCCATCCGATCGCGCAGCTCAACGGTCGAGATTGCGTCGGGGTCGGAGAAGGCAGCGATCAAGACGTGCTCGACGCCCACCCATCCGTCTCCGCGGTCGCGCGCGAGCCGTTCGGCGCCGGCGAGCAGCTGCTCGTACATGGGCGTGTGGATGATCGGCTCCGCCATCACTCCAGTCTCCCATCTAAGAGACGAGTACCTCGGTCCATTCGTAGTAGGTGTGTCCCCACGAATCCTTGTACTTCTTGCATATCCAGTGGCGTTCGCCGAGAGGATCTGGCAGTCGGGTCGCGACCCGCTGGCCTTCGTTGAGCCGGGCACACAACAGCGCCGGGGTACCGTCCGGGGTCGATTCCGATTCCGGCCATTTCGCCGAATCCGAACCGTGGCAGGCACTGTTGTCGTCGTTCGGATCGACGTGCCCGAACAGGCAGGGCCCGGCCTGCGCGACCGGTATCGCGGTCGATGCCATCGTCCCGCCGACCAGCGACGCAGTGAGGCGCAACCGGCGAGCAGGGCGCGCAGAGCGGTGCTGAACATCATGGTTTCCTCCTTCGGGGGTGGGCGTGCCGACCACCTCGGCGGGTCGGTGCCGTGTATGAATCCGGTGTGGCGTCGATGTCCGGCGTCGCGCCCGCCGCGCGCAGCGTTCGCAAGATCTCCTGCTTGCGTGCGCAGTAGCTGAGGCGGCATGCGAGACGCCGCGGCCACTGTTGGTTGGCTTGCTCGACTGTCAGCGGTCGGATCGGGGGCTCGTGGCTGAGCCGTTCATCGATCTCGCTGACGCGCGGCCCGGTCGCCGGTACTCCGGTCAGCAGCCACGCGATGAGAAAGGCGATGGCGAAGATGCCGATGACGGCTGCCGTCGCCGCTGCGAGGATCAGCACCGGCCCGGTGAGCGGCTAGGTGGACAGGGCTGTCCGTCGATCACCGCGAGCGTGGTGGAACTCGCGCGTGAACGCGGCGTGCCGGTCGATGTCGTGTGGCCGGAAGGCGCCGCACGGAGCTGACGCCTCATCTGGAGCATGGCGTCAGACTTCCCTGGCTGACGCTGCCGTTGCCCGGTCCGGTGCTGCGATGATCGGCATTTCCTCCCGCGAATCCGAAAGCGCGTCGGCTTGTGGATGATTCCGAGGCCGATAGCGGGAAGAGATCCAGGCGTGGGATCAGCCGCTACCCGCAGCGATCCGATCGAGACTGTGCGACTTCCGATTACGATGCGATGATCTCCCCGTGACTCAGTGGCTTCCACTCATCGGTTCCCTCATCGTCGCCGTTGCGGCATTGGTCGGCGTGCTGGTCAACAACCGCACGAATCGTGCGGCGCTTACCGCAGCGGACGAGCGGAACCGAGTCACACTCGATGCCGCGCAGCGGAACGTGGAGCTGACGAACGCGGCGGCGGAACGCCGGGAGCAGGACAAATGGAGGCGGGAATCCGTGCTGACCGCGGTCTCTTCCGTGCTGGCGATCTCCAGTGAGGTCCGGCGGCAGTTGATGCACTGCGACCGCTGGGCGGACGACGAGCTGGACCGGGTGGGTGCGGAACTGCGCCAAACCATTGCCGGTTCCGTGGGATTCATCAGCAGTCTGCGCGTCGTGGCGCACCGCAAGCTCCCCAATCGCTGTGAGGATCTGATGCGCACGCTCAGCGCGGCGCTGAACATCACCCTGCAGCGCCGTGGCATCGAACTCGACGGCGAGGCCACCGGCGAGGAGATCGCGGAAATCCAAGCGCTGTGGTCGCGGGCGATCGAGAACACGGTCGAGGAAGAACGCTCCGTGATCAGCGCGACGCGGATCGAACTCGAGATCAAGGTCTCCAGCGAACTCGCGCAGGCCACGCCCCCACCGGCCCTCGCCCGAGCCTGAATCCTCCTGGTCGAAGATCGGCTCGGCACAGGGCCGTACGGAAATCCCGGTGTGCGCCCGGGGCTCACAGCGCGGCGATCACTTCTTTCACGGCGGAGCGGAGCAGGTCGGCGTAGGTGTCGACATCAGGCACGACCGCGGAATCCGCGTGCAGGGAAACGGTGACGGTGTCGCCGAGGCCGTGCACGCCATGGGTGAGGTGCATGACCGACCCCAGAGCTGGGAAGCCCGCGGTGAACCGTATGGGGCCGCCCCCGAAGACGAGGTCGGCGGGGCCACGGTCGACGCTGGAGACGACGGTGTGGCCCGCGATCGAGTCGGGGACGGTGTCGATGGGATAGCGGTCGACATCGCGGCGCAGCAACGGGGCGGGGATGGTCGCGGTGACCCGGTCCTGCGCGGACAAGAGCGGGTGCTGAGCGCGCAGGCGTCGCTCGACGAGCGCGGCGGCGATCTTGTCGGCGCGCAGGCGCAGGTCCGGCTCGTCGGTGAACAGGTCGACGCCGAGGCTGCGGTAATTGTTGCGCGGCCGGATGCCATGTTCGGTGGACGACTCCGGCAGGGCCATCGGCACCTGTGCGCCCAGGCGCCGCATGAGCTCCTCCTGGTCGGCCAGGTAGCGAGCGAGCGCCGACGACACCGCTGTCAGGACGACAACGGTGACGGTGCGACCGGGTACCCGCAGGTCTTCGGCCGAGAACACGAGCATCCGGACCTCATGGCGCGAGATTCCCTCGGCCACCGACCGATTCACCGAGCTGGGTGGGAAACCCGCTCCCGGTGGGGAGAGTCGGCCCGACTCGGTCAACTGTGCGAGTTGCTGCTGCGCCCGAAAGGCTTGGTAACCCCGCACCGCGGTCGCCCCCAGCCGAACCGGCATACGCAGCAGCCCTAGCGCCGAATCGGCCAGTACGCCGCTGCCTCCCGGCACCGACGCCTCTCGACGACCGGCCCGAGACGCGACATCCTCCGCGGGCTGGCTGAACAGCGCCCGCGCGATCGCCGAGGCATGCCGTCCATCGGCAAGCGCATGCGACATCTGCAGCACCGCCACCAGGGCGGGCCCGTTCCCCGGCCCTGGTGCGTCGACGATCCCGCGGAACACATGCAATCGCCACGGACGCACGGCGGCGTCGACCCCGGTGCCGAGCACACCGCCGAGCGCGTCCAGCAGCCGCGACCAATTCGGCTCCGCCAGTCGGTGTTCCACGAATTGCTCGGCGGCGAATTCACAGGGTGTCCAGTACGGGTAATCGATGTCTGCGGGCAGTTCGCGCAGGCGCACCCGCAGGTCTGCGATCCGTTCGCTACGTTCCGCTACGGCGGCGCGCAGTTCTTTGGTCGGCCGCCCAGAATCCGCGAAGCAATACAGCAGAAACAGATCGTTGCGCGTACGTCGGGACAGCCAGTACATCGTCGCGTCCTGCGGTGCCATCGCGCTCACAAGTAAAACGATATCGACTCGGATACCACCGCTTCCGGCGAGCCCGAAGTAAATGTGATGATCTTGTTCCACAACAGGCCGGAAAACCCCATCGATTCCGCCGCCAAGCTCTGCTACCGTCTGTAGTAGCAACGGATACCACTCTCTCCCTGGGCAGGGTGTCGGCCATGGCTACAGATCTAGCTCGCACAATCGCTACGCAAGCCCACGAGGCGGACGAGCGGTACAAGGGCGCCGCGTTCATGAAGCGGTCGATCAACAAGGTCTTCCCGACGCATTGGTCGTTCCTGCTCGGCGAGATCGCGCTCTACAGCTTCATCATCCTGCTGCTGTCGGGTGTGTATCTGACGTTGTTCTTCGACCCCTCCATGGCGGAGGTCGTCTACAACGGTTCCTACCAGCCGCTACGTGGTGTGACGATGTCGCGGGCGTACGAGACGGCGCTGAACATCTCCTTCGAGGTGCGCGGCGGCCTGTTCGTCCGCCAGGTGCACCACTGGGCGGCGTTGCTCTTTGCGGCGTCGATCATCGTGCACCTGTTCCGGATCTTCTTCACCGGCGCGTTTCGCAAGCCGCGCGAGGCGAACTGGGTGATGGGCTCGCTGCTGCTGATCCTGGCGATGTTCGAAGGGTTCTTCGGCTACTCACTGCCGGATGACCTGCTCTCGGGCACCGGTCTGCGGGCGGCGTTCTCCGGCATCACGATCTCGATCCCGATCATTGGTACTTGGATGCACTGGTTGATGTTCGGCGGCGACTTCCCCGGCGACATCATCATCCCGCGCCTGTACATCGCGCACGTGCTGCTGTTCCCCGGCATCATCCTGGCATTGATCGCCGCGCACATTGCCCTGGTGTGGTACCAGAAGCACACCCAATTCCCGGGTCCCGGCCGCAGCGAGAACAACGTGGTCGGTGCCCGAATCGTGCCGGTGTTCGCCGCGGACCAGGGCGCGTTCTTCGCCTTCACCCTGGGCATCGTCGGCATCATGGGCGGCGTCTTCCAGATCAACCCGATCTGGAACCTGGGGCCGTACAACCCCTCGCAGGTGTCGGCGGGCTCGCAGCCGGACTTCTACATGATGTGGACCGACGGCATGGCGCGGCTGATGCCACCGTGGGAGCTGTATCTGGGCCGCTACACCGTCCCGGCGGTGTTCTGGGTCGCGGTGATCATGACTTTGGTGTTCGCCCTTCTCATCGCCTACCCGTGGATCGAGAAACGGCTGACCGGCGACAGGGCCGCGCACCACAACCTGCTGCAGCGTCCGCGTGACGTGCCGGTCCGCACCGCGATCGGCGCGATGGCGATCGCGTTCTACGTGGTGCTGACGCTGTCCTGCGTCAACGACATCATCGCCTACAAGTTCGACATCTCGCTGAACGCGACGACGTGGGTCGGCCGGATCGGGCTTCTGCTCGCGCCACCATTGGCCTACTTCCTCGCCTACCGTATCTGCCTCGGCTTGCAGCGCAGCGACCGCGCGGTGCTCGAGCACGGCGTGGAAACCGGTGTGATCAAGCGCTTGCCACACGGCGAGTACATCGAAATCCATCAGCCACTCGGCCCGGTGGGCAAGCACGGTCACCCGATCCCGCTGGAATACCAGGGCGCCCCGGTCCCGAAGAAGATGAGCAAGCTGGGTGCGGCCGGTCAGCCGGGCACCGGTAGCTTCCTGCGCGCGGACTCGCGCCAGGAGAGCGAGCAGCACTTCGCGACCGAGCACGAAGAAGAACGCAAACAACTCGCCGTGCTGCGCAAGATCCAGGAGCGGGCGAACGGCAGCGGAAACGGCTTCCCCCATTGATGATCGGACGGCACGGAAAGTCGTCCACGGAAAGCCGCGAAGGCCCCGAGTCCATACGACTCGGGGCCCGCTTTGCCTGGCTCAGGCGACTCCGGTGCGGTTTATCCGCGCCGGAACTCCCCCGCCGAGACCCCCGCTAGGAACGCATCCCACTCGCCCGGCACGAAGGCCAAGACCGGGCCACGTCCGTTGTCCTTGGTGTCACGAACCGCGACATTGCCGTTCCCGAGGAAAGCGACTTCTACGCAGTTCCCATCCGGACCGCTGTATGTGCTCTTGCGCCACACAGCGCCCGCCCAATCAACTTCCACGGCACTAGCTCCTTTGCTGCGTCGAGAGCGAGATAGATTTCTCCTGACATCGTTTCAGCTAGCCTCGGCACTCGGCTGAAAGCCGAATCCCGCAGTGCACCCTTTGCAGAGCACACTTTCCCGGTGCGGGGATATCGCACATCGAGTTCGAGAGGAAATTAACCTCGCGCGGGGCTTGTCCCCGCGGGCCCACACTAGCAGGTCCATCGAAAGTTTGCCCATCTCTTGCCTATTCAATCATCGCAGCCACACACGTTTGCGAAGGAAGGGGGTTGCGGAAACATTGCCAGCCGCTGGCATTCATTCCCAGCACTGGCGTACCACAATCTTTTTAACGGATGTGATTGCTCTGTTATCGGCCGACAATTCGCCGACCGCCGCGGGCCGCTTCGACCACGACGCCGCGGCCGTGCATCATGGAAACTATGGTCCAACGCGATCGCGACGACGCAGGTCGCGCCCGCAATGCCCGCCCGCGCGACCGACTCGGGCGGCCACTGCCGCCGGGCAGCACCGGAGTTGCCCGAATTCCGGATGAGCTCGATCTGGCACCCCAGCAAACCTTGACCTTCGCCCAGCAACTGCTGGACGATGGACTAGCATTCAACGCACATGAGGTTTTAGAGGCCGCATGGAAGAACGGCCCGTTCGCCGAGCGGATGCTGTGGCAGGCGCTCGCACAGTTCGCTGTCGGTCTCACCCACATACAGCGCGGAAATCACAAGGGGGCGCGTACACTCCTCGCCCGCGCGGTGTCCCGGCTGACCGCCTATCGCCCCGAGAAAGATAAGATGCCCTACGGTATCGATCGTCCGGGACTGGTTGCCCACGCGGAATCTCTGCTCGCCGCGCTGGAGGCCGGCGAAGAACTATCGGAGGCCGACCTGAGGCCGCGTCTGCGCGGCTGATCGCCTCGCTCCTACGATGGCAGGAGTGCGCATCTCCTCGTTCACCAGCCGAGCCCGTGGCTGAGCCGGGCGCGGGCCGGTACGCGCCGAGCCCGTCCGGTGACCTGCACCTGGGCAATCTCCGCACGGCGCTGCTCGCCTGGGCGTTCGCCCGCTCCACCGGCCGCCGCTTCGTGCTCAGGATCGATGATCTGGATCGGGTGCGCCCCGGTGCCGAGCGGCGGCAACTGGACGATCTGGCCGCGATCGGCCTGGATTGGGACGGCCCCGTGGTACGCCAGTCCGAACGGCTGCCGCTTTACGATGCGGCCATCGAAAGCCTCACCGCCGCCGGGCTCACCTATGAATGTTATTGCACCCGAAGAGAAATCCAGAAGGCAGCGACAGCGCCGCATGGGCCGATGGGCGCCTATCCCGGCACCTGCCGCGGATTGAGCGCGTCCGAGCGCACCCGGCTGCGCGCCGAGGGCCGCCCTGCCGCGCTGCGCCTGCGCGCGACGGTCACCGAGTTCGAGGTGAACGACGACCTACACGGCCGCTACCGCGGCCCGGTCGACGACGTGGTGTTGCGCCGCGGCGACGGCGTACCGGCCTACAACCTCGCGGTTGTGGTGGACGACGCGGCACAGGGCGTCGACCAAGTCGTGCGCGGCGACGATCTGCTGCCGTCGACACCGCGACAGGCATACCTCGCGACGCTGCTCGATCTTCCGGCGCCGCGCTACGCCCATGTGCCGCTGGTGCTCAACACAGAGGGACGGCGGCTGGCGAAACGGGATGGCGCCGTGACCCTTACCGACCGGCGGGCGCTCGGCAACACGCCCGAGGAAGTCGTCGCGGCGCTCGCCGCTTCGCTCGGCTACACCGCGACCTCGTCCGCCGAGCTACTCGCGCATTTCGACCCGCGCCTGGTGCCGCGCGAACCGTGGACACTCGACGTGAATGGGTTGTTGCAACACAGCCGATGTCCGTAACGTACGCATCGTCCAACTACTGATCAATCGACGAGGACAAATAACTATGACAAGCGGTGGGTACGACCCCAACCAATATCCGCAGGGCGGGCAGCCGTATGGGCAGCCGTACCCGCAGGGCGGCGACCAGTACGGTCAGCCCCAGTATGGCCAGCAGCCGCAGTACGGCCAGCAGCCCCCGCAGTACGGGCAGCAGCCCCCGCAGTACGGCCAGCAGCCGCAGTACGGCCAGCAGCCGCAGTACGGGCAGGAGCCCTACGGTCAGTACCCGCAGCAGCCCGGTTTCAACAACTACGGCGGTCAGCCGGGTGACCTCGGCACCCGCATCGGCGCCCGCGTCATCGACGCGATCATCCTGCTGATCCCCTACTTCATCCTGTACGCCCTGGTCAGCGACTCCTTTGTGCTGACCATCGTGCTCAGCCTGGTCTGGACCCTGGTGCAGCTCGGCTACTTTGTCGGCCTGGAGACCTCGCAGGGCGCCACGCTCGGCAAAAAGATCCTCGGCCTGAAGGTGCTCGCCCCCGGCGGCGCGGGCAATGTGGACGCGGTCACCTCGCTGAAGCGCAACGCGTTCATTGCGGCGAACATCATTCCGTGCGTCGGCGGCCTCGTGTCGCTGGGCTTGGTGATCTACATCATCATCACCATCTCCCAGGACCCGAACAAGCAGGGCTGGCACGACAAGTTCGCCGGCGGCACCCAGGTCGTCAAGGCCTGAGCCGCGTAAGTCGTGGCGAAACGCGCAGGGGCGCACCCATTCGGGTGCGCCCCTGATGCTTTCCCGGCCCGGCGGCTACGCGCTGGAGACCCCGACCACGATCACGACGACGAAATACAGCAGGCCCAGCACGAACGCGCCGACACCGACCCAGATGCCCGCGAGCGCCATGCCCCGCCCCTCCTGGCCGGACTGCTTGATCTGATTCAGCGCGACCACGCCGAGGATGATGCCGATGATCGAGCCGAGCCCACAGGTGACGAACCCGACCAGCGACGAGATCAGCGCGCCGATCGCGATGCCGTTGGTGCCCTGCGCCGGAGCGCCGTAGGGCTGGTAGGGGCTCTGGTAGCCGTAATTCGGCTGCGGATACGGCTGCGCGGGCTGCTGATAAGACGGGTACTGCGGTTGCGGAGGCGGCGTCGTCGGCTGCGACGGCGGCTGCACCGGGTACTGCGGCGCCGACGGATAACCCGACGGCTGCTCGGCGCTCGGGTACTGCGGCACCGAACTCTGCCCACCGGACTCCGGCGACACGCCTTGGCCGCCGTACTGCTTCCACCACTCGTCGGAATCGCCGGGATTCGTCATTGCTACAGGGTATTCCACAACCTGGTTGGATGATGCGGGTGAGTGAGTCGAATACCACCGAAGAACACGGCGGGCCTGGATGCCCCGCGGACCATGCGGCATTTGCCCAGGTGGCGCGGGGGTACTACGCACCGATCGTGGCCCTGTTCACCGCGACCCTGATCATTTCCAACATCTGTGCCACCAAGGGGGTGGAGTTCCTCGGCGATCGCTCGGCGTCGCTGGGGCCGCTGCAAATCCTGCCCATCGCCACCGACGGAGCCTTCTTCCTTTTCCCGCTGGCCTACATCCTCGGCGACGTGCTGAGCGAGGTGTACGGCTTCCGCGCCACCCGGCGCGCCATCTATTACGGCTTCGCCGCCCTGCTGCTGACGGTCGTGTGCTTCGCCATCGCGATCCGTCTGCCCGCCGCAAGCTTCTACGAGAACCAAGAGGCGTTCCGCACGGTCCTCGGGACGACGCCCCGGCTCGTCATCGCAGGCCTGGCCGGATACTTCGTCGGACAGCTACTGAATTCCGCGACACTGGTGTTGATCAAGGAGAGGACCAAGGAAAAGTACCTGTGGGCCAGGCTGATCGGATCGACCATCGTCGGCGAGTTCGCGGACACACTGATCTTCTGCTCGATCGCCGCGGGCGCCATCGGTATCGACACCTGGCAGCAGTTCGTGAACTACGTGATCGTCGGCTTCCTCTGGAAGACCCTCGTCGAAGTACTGGTGCTTCCGATCACCTATCGCGTGATCGCATTCCTGAAGAAGCGCGAACCTACCTACTCCCCAACGGAAGTCGCCCCACTCCAAGCCTGAGCTGGGCTCGATTCGCAGCGCATACGCGAACTCGTAAGCTCGCGTCCGAGCGACTGCCGCTTGCGACTTCGTTGCGGGTCGGCCGCTCCGACGCGAGCCGGGCCGCGAACGGCGATGCTCGATCTCGCTTCGCTCGAAACCGGCGGTCGGCCGGTGTTGTCGTCTGGAAGCGCAAGCGCTGTTTGCTCGCCCGGACACGGCTGAGCCGCTGGTCAAGTCACGTTTCGCTCGACAGCGGCCAGACGAGCGCGACTGCGTGAGGCATACGGCAGCGCCGGTGTTCGCAGGCGGTGCGGATCAACCACCACTTCGCCGCCAGCGGCCCAACACTTCCGCTTTGTGCTCGTCGAAGTAGCCGCCCTCGATGCTCTGCCGGATGCGGTCGACCAGGCGTACCGTGAACCGCTCGTTGTGGATGGTGCACAGCGTGGCCGCCAGCATCTCCTTGGCCTTGAACAGGTGATGGATGTAGGCGCTGGTGTAGTTGGCGCAGGTGTAGCAGTCGCAAGTCTCGTCGATCGGGGTGAAGTCCCGCCGGAAGCGGCTGGTGTTGATATTGAACCGGCCGGTGTCGACGTAGATCGCCGCGTTGCGAGCGACCCGGGACGGGTTCACACAGTCGAAGGTGTCCGCGCCGTTCTCGATGGCGGTAAAGACGTCCTCCGGCTCGCTGATGCCGAGCATGTGTCGCGGCTTGTCCTCGGGCAGCTCGTCACAGCACCAGCCGACGATAGCGCCCAAGTTGTGTTTCTCCAGCGCGCCGCCGATGCCGTAGCCGTCGAAACCCGTTCCCGCGCTACCCCGGATCGATTCGAGACCGCGACAGGCCTTGCGGCGCAAGTCCTCGTATTGCGCGCCCTGGATGACGGCGAACAGCGCCTGATACGGGCGGTGCGAGCGTGCGGCGGTCAGCCGCTCGTGTTCGTCGATGCAGCGCTGCGCCCACTCGTGCGTGCGCTGCACCGACCGCTCCTGGTAGGCACGGGTGTTGAGCAGCGTGGTGAGCTCGTCGAAGGCGAACATGATGTCGGCGCCCAGCTGGTGCTGAATGCCCATGGACACCTCGGGGGTGAACCGGTGCACAGAGCCGTCCAGGTGCGAGCGGAAGGTGACGCCGTCGTCGTCCACGGTGGCCAGCCGTTCCTTGCCGGGGGCGATCACATCATCGCTGCGGACGTCGACGGCCTCCATCGCGAGCACCTTCTTGAACCCGACGCCCAGCGACATCACCTGGAACCCGCCGCTGTCGGTGAAGGTCGGCCCCGGCCAGTTCATGAACGCGCCGAGCCCACCCGCTTCGTCCACGATGTCGGCGCCCGGCTGCAGGTAGAGGTGGTAGGCGTTGGCCAGCAACGCCTGGGCGCCGAGGTCGCGCATGGTCTCCGGCAGCACCGCCTTGACCGTCGCCTTGGTGCCCACCGGAATGAACGCGGGCGTGGCGATCGAGCCGTGCGGCGTACCGATCACACCGGACCGGCCGTGCCGCCCATCCAGACGCGTACCAGCGGTGAAGGAGAACGATTCGGGACTGGACACCCCGCTATCCTCGCAGTTCCCCGGGCACCCACCACATCAGGCCACCAACAGGGCGCGCGCGTAGCACCGCAAGCCTCTGCAAAGCCACCACAGCACCGCGAACACCCCGGTGCCGCGGCTACCTACCAATCCGACCCACATGGCCCACCCCGGTTTTCGCGCGAAGCGAGACCGAGCATTGCCTGTTCGCAGCGCCGCAGGCGCTGCCAAACTACACAGCCGCGGCGAACTGGGCGTTGTAGAGGCGGTAGTACGCACCGCGCTCCTCGAGGAGGCGTTCGTGCGTGCCGTGTTCCACGATCCGGCCCGATTCCATGACGACGATCAGGTCGGCGTCGCGGATGGTGGACAGGCGGTGGGCGATGACGAAGCTGGTGCGGTCCCGGCGCAGTGCGGCGGTCGCGTGCTGCACCAGCAGCTCGGTGCGGGTGTCCACCGAGCTGGTGGCCTCGTCCAGGATGAGGATGGACGGTTTGGCCAGGAACGCGCGTGCGATGGTGATCAGCTGTTTCTCGCCCGCGCTGACGCCGGATCCCTCTTCGTCGATGACCGTGTCGTAGCCGTCGGGCAGCGCGTGCACGAAGCGGTCCACGTAGGCGGCGCGCGCCGCGGCGAGGATGTCTTCCTCGCCGGCGTTCGGGTTGCCGTAGGCGATGTTCTCCCGGATGGTGCCGCGGAACAGCCAGGTGTCCTGCAGCACCATGCCAATGCGCGAGCGGAGGTGGTCGCGGGTGATCTGGGTGATGTCGACCCCGTCGACGGTGATGGTGCCCGCGTCCAGTTCGTAGAACCGCATGAGCAGGTTCACCAGCGTGGTCTTGCCCGCGCCGGTGGGGCCGACGATCGCGACCACGTGCCCTGGCTCGGCCACCAGCGAGAGCCGCTCGATCACCGGCTTCTCCGGTTCGTAGCGGAACGAGACAGCCTCGAACTCCACCCGGCCGCGATCGACCGGACGGGCAGTGTCCATCACCGGGTCCGGGGTCTGCTCCTCGGCGTCGAGGATCTCGAAGATCCGCTCTGCCGAGGCGACGCCGGATTGCAGCAGATTGGCCATCGCGCCGAGCTGGGTGAGCGGCTGGCTGAACTGCCGGGAGTATTGGATGAACGCCTGCACTTCGCCGAGCGAGAGGCTGCCTGTCGCCACCTTGAGGCCGCCGACCAGCGCGACCAGCACGAAGTTCACGTTTCCGAGGAACATGATGGCGGGCATGATCAGCCCGGAGATGAACTGCGCCTTGAAGCTGGCTTGGTAGAGCTCCTCGTTGCGCTTGTCGAACTCCTTGCCGACCTCGCGGTTACGCCCGAACGCGGTGACCACCTCGTGCCCGGTGTAGGCCTCCTCGACCTGGGCATTCACCAGGCCGGTGTATTTCCACTGGTCGACGAAGTGCGGCTTGGAGCGTTTCGCGATCTGCGCGGTGACCACGATGGCCGCGGGCACGGTGAGCAGCGCGATCACCGCGAGCAGCCAGGAGATCCAGAACATCATGGCCAGGATGCCCAGCACCGAGAACACCGAGATCAACAGCTGGCTCATGGTCTGCTGCAGGCTCTGCGACACGTTGTCCACGTCGTTGGTCACCCGGCTGAGCACGTCGCCGCGCGGCGCGGAGTCGAAGTAGCGCAACGGAAGCCGGTGGATCTTGTCCTCGACGTCGCTGCGCAGCCGCTTCACCGTCCGGTTGATCACGATGTTGAGCAGATGCCCCTGCAGCCAGCCGAAGACCGCGGCGCCGAGGTAGAGCACCAGCACCAACCCGAGAACCCGGGCGACCGCGTCGAAATCCACACCAACGCCGGGCACCACGTCCATGGCGCTGAGCATGTCGGCGAAAGTGTCGTCGCCCTTGGCCCGCAACGCTTCTATCGCCTGATCCTTGGTGACGCCCGGCGGAAGCTGCTTGCCGACCACGCCGTCGAAGACCAGGTTGGTCGCCCTGCCGAGAATGTAGGGACCGAGGGTGTTCAACACCACCGAGGCGACGACGAGCGCCACGATCAGCCCGACGTAGACCCGCTCCGGGGCCAGCCTGCGCAGCAGACGTTTCAGAGACGGCCCAAATGATCTCGCTTTGGCGTCCGGCGCACCCGGGGTAGGCATTCCTGGTCTCATCGCGCCTCCTCGGCACTCAGCTGCGATTCGACGATCTCTCGGTACTCCGAGCAGTCCCGCATCAGCTGCTCATGCGTGCCGATGCCCGCCATCGCGCCGTCCTCGAGCACCACGATTTGATCGGCGTCCCGGATGGTGGCGATGCGCTGGGCCACGATGAGCACCGAGGCATCGGCGGTCTCCGGTTTCAGCGCCTCCCGCAGCCTGGCGTCGGTGGCGACGTCGAGCGCGGAGAACGAGTCGTCGAACAGGTACACCCTCGGCTTCTTCACCAGCGCTCGCGCGATGGCGAGCCGCTGACGCTGGCCACCGGAGACCGTCGTCCCGCCTTGCGCGACCGGTGCCTGCAGCCCTTCCGGCATCTCCCGGACGAAATCGGCGGCCTGAGCGATCTCCAGGGCGCGCCATAGTTCCTCGTCGGTAGCGTCCGGATTGCCATAGCGCAGATTGCTCGCGATGGTTCCCGAGAACAGGTACGCCTTCTGTGGCACGAGCCCGATCTGCGAGCGCAAGAGCTCCAAATCGATGTGGCGGACATCGGTGCCGCCCACGTAGACCGCGCCGTCGGTGACATCCATCAGCCGGGGAACGAGGTTGACCAATGTGGTCTTGCCCGCGCCGGTCGAGCCGACGATCGCGGTGGTGGTGCCCGGCCGCACCTGGAACCGAATGGCTTTCAGCACCGGCTTCTCCGCGCCAGGGAAGGCGAACTCGGCGAACTGGAAGTCCACCACGGCCGGGTCGTCGGTGAACGGCTGCGGAAATCGCGGCGGATGGACCGAGGACTCGGTGTCCAGCACCTCGCCGATCCGGTCGGCGGACACCGCGGCGCGCGGCGCCATCATGGCCAGGAACGAGGCCATCATCACGGCCATCAGGATCTGCATGATGTAGGACAGCAACGCGGTGAGCGAGCCGATCTGCATGTGCCCGGCGTCGATCGCGCGTCCGCCGAACCAGATCACCGCGACGGCGGTGACATTGCTGATCAGCATCACCGTCGGGAACATCAGCGCCATCAGTCGGCCGACGCGCAGCGCGGTGTCGGTCAGTTCGGTGTTGGCCAGGCCGAATCGCCAGGTCTCCTGCCGCTCCCGCACGAACGCCCGGACCACGCGGATACCGGTGATCTGCTCGCGCAGCACCCGATTCACCTCGTCGATCCTGGCCTGCATGTCGCGGAAGCCGGGCACCATCTTGGAGATAAGCACGGCCATGGCCAGACCCAAGGCGGGCACCGCGATCAGCAGCAGCCAGGACAGGCCGAGATCCTCGCGCAACGCCATGACGATGCCGCCGACGCACATGATCGGCGCCATCACCAGGATGGTCGCCGACATCACGATGAGCAGCTGGACCTGCTGAATATCATTGGTGTTGCGGGTGATCAGCGAGGGCGCGCCGAACATCCCCACTTCGCGGGCGGAGAACGTGCCGACGCGGTGCAGCACCGCACCGCGCAGATCCCGGCCCGCGCCCATCGCCGCCTGCGCGCCGAGATAGACCGAAGCGGCCGAGGCGACGATCTGCACGCCGGTCACGGCGAGCATCCACAAACCGGTGGTCCAGATGTAGCCGAGATCGCCCTTGGTGACGCCGTTGTCGATCAGGTCCGCGTTCAGGCTCGGCAGGTACAGCATCGCGATGACGGAAATCAGCTGCAGCGCAACGACCCCCGCCAGCTGGGCGCGGTAGGGGTGCAGATACGTGCGGAGCAGTCTGATCAGCATGATGAACCGCAGGCTACCGGCAATCGGCGCGAGGCGTCGTGGGGATTTCTGACCAGCATGAATGCCCTTCCGTCCGGCATTATCTTCGCGCCCAGGCGCCCGGGTCCTCGGTAAGTGCCTCGATGAATCCGGGCAGCCGGTCGCGCACGATGTCGTCGATGGTCACGTTCTCCAGCACCGCACGGATATTGACCCGCAGCGCGATCCACACCCGTTGCAACGCCTCGGCCGAGCCGGAGTAGCGCACGTCCTCCGGCCGCGCCCCGCGCACCGACGCGAGCGGGCCCTCGATCGCGCGGATCACGTCGGCGATGGAGATCTCGGACGCCGGCCTGGCCAGCCAGTAGCCGCCGTCCGGACCGCGTCTGCTGATCACCAGATCGGCGCGGCGCAGCTCGCCGAGCACGGACTCGAGCACCTTGGGCGGGATCCGCTGGGCGGTGGCGATGGCCTCGGCCTTGACCACCGGAGCGGCCTGCACCAGGGGTGTGCCGTGCCCGGCCACGGACTGATTCAGCGGCGGCGCACTGGCGATCTCGAGCAGCGTCCGCACCGCGTAATCGACCTTCGCGGTGATGTGCACAGCGGTGACTCCTGGCGTCCGGCGGTGGGTAGCTCGAATCTACGCGGCGCCGCCCACACCGAGCACACAGGTCGCCGCGTCCAGCAGCGATGACTCGACCAGTGAGTCGTCCGCGCCCGGCACCAGTTCCTTGGAGATCAGCGCCACGCCGATCACCTCGAGTGCCGCGCTGGCGCGCAGCTGCGCCTCCTCGGTGGCGTTCGGCCCGGCCAGCCAAGTGCGCAGCACCTGACTGGCGTCCATCAAGTCCGGATAGCGATCGGCCATGGCGTTGATGATCGCCACCGTGTCGCGCACGACCAGCGCACCGGCGTCCCTATGATGAATCAGACCGCGCAGATAGGTCCGCAGTACCTGGCGGATGCCCTCCGCGTCGTGCTGCACGTGGTCGAGTTCGTCGACGACCGACCGCATGTGATCGACGATCGGATCGATGATCGCCAATAGCAGATCTAGCTTCGAGGCGTAGTGATAGTAGAGCGACGCCTTTGTGATTCCTACCGCATCCGCGACCTCGCGCAGGCTCGTCTGCTCGAATCCTTTGGCCCCGAAGAGCTTCACCGCGGCGTCGCGAATCGCGGCTTTAGTGCCTCCACCTGGGGAAACAGCGCCGGGTGTGTCTCGGACAACCATTCGACGATCCTCTCATCACTCGCGCGCCGGGCGAACGCCACCCGCAAAATAGAGGTTGTACCTCCACTTACTTCGTAGGTAGTCTACCTACCGCACGGTAGGCAGAAAGCGTCAGTGGAGGTGGGGACATGCAGGGCGCCCCGCGAGTGCTGTCTACACACGCAGATCCAGCACGATCCCAGTCATCGCTAGGAGAAACCCCTCGTGTCCGTTTATCTGTATAGATGGGGAAAGTTCGCTTTCCGCCGGAAATGGATAGTCCTTCCCGTCTGGCTCGTCTTGTTCGTGCTCCTCGGCGGCCTGGGCGCCCAGCTCAGCAAGCCGATGACGAACGACTTCAGCATGCCGGACCTGCCGTCCGCCCGTGCCAATGACATCCTCGACAAGCACTTCCCCGGCGCATCCGACGCGTTCAAGTTCGACGCGGTCACCGGCACCTACGTCCTCGCCGCCCCCGAGGGGCAGAAGCTGACGGACCCGGCGAACCGTGCGGCGCTGGAAGCGTTCATCGCCAAGCTCGGCCAGCTCGACATCGTCGACCACGACAAGCCGATCACCAATCCGGTCGAAGCGGCCGAGAAGATGGGCTGCCTGGCCAGCCCCGACCCGGCGCAATGCAGCGGCGCACCGCTGAACGTGCTCAGCAAGTCCGCGCCGGAGACCGTGGCGGTGATCAACGTCCCGTTCACGATCAAGAAGTTCACCGACGTCACCGACGAGCATCGCGCAGCCGCGTACGACGTCGGCGCCGATGCCCGCAATGCCGGACTCACGGTCGAGATGAGCGGCTCGATCGCCCAGAAGCAGGAAGGCCCCAGCGGCAAGTCCGAGCTGATCGGCATGGCCGTCGCGCTGGTCGTGATGATCGTGGCGTTCGGCGCCATCGTCGCCGCGTTCGTGCCGATCGTCACCGCGATCATCGGCCTCGGCGCGGCCACCTCGCTGATCATGCTCGGCACCTCGGTGATCGAGGTCCCCAGCTTCACCACCTTCCTCGCCTCGATGATCGGCATCGCGCTGTCCATCGACTACGCGCTGTTCATCGTGTCCAGGTACAAGCACGAGCTGGCGGTGCAGGATTCGCCGGAGGAGGCCGCCGGCACCGCGCTCGGCACAGCCGGTTCCGCGGTGGTGTTCGCCGGTCTGACGGTCATCATCGCTCTGGCGGGCCTAGGCATCGTCGGTGTCGAGTTCATGACCTTCATGGGCCTGGGTGGCGCGATCGCCGCCGCTTTCGCGGTGCTCACCGCGATCACGCTGATGCCTGCGCTGCTCGGCGCGTTCGGCCGCTTCCTGTTCAAGCCGAAGCTGCCCGTGGTGGCCCAGCACGACCCCGAGGACGACACCTCGGTCACCAACGGCATGCGCTTCGGCCGGCTGATCGGCCGGGCGCCCTGGGCCGCGCTGATCCTGAGCGTCGCGGTGCTCGGCGCGCTCGCCGCCCCCGCGGCCGGCCTCAACCTCGGCCTGCCCGGCGACGACAGCATGCCGAAGACCTCCACCATCCGGAAGGCCTACGAGCTGCGCACCGAAGGCTTCGGCGAGGGCAGCAACGGCGTGCTGAACGTGGCCGCCGACCTGAGCGGCGTGCCCGCCGAGAATCGCGAGGCGGCGGTCAAGGCGCTGCGCGACAAGCTGGCGTCCTACCCCGACATGGACTACGTGACCGAGCCGCAGTGGAGCCAGGACCAGGAGGGCGTACTGCTGGACGGCGTGCCGAAGTCCGGACCCAACAACCAGGCCACCAAGGACCTGGTGCGCGACGCCAGAGAGGCCGAAGGCCAGCTGAACGCCGAGTACGGCATCGAGTACGGCATCACCGGCACCACGGCGATCTACGCCGACGTGGACCACGTGCTGCTCAGCAAGATCGTGCCCTACCTGGCGATCGTGGCCGGCGCGGCGTTCGTCCTGCTGATCCTGGTGTTCCGGTCGATCCTGGTGCCGCTCACCGCGGCGCTCGGGTTCCTGCTGTCGATGGGCGCGACCTTCGGCGCGACCGTGCTGATCTTCCAGGAAGGCAAGCTCGGCCTGATCGAGGACCCGCATCCGCTGGTCAGCTTCCTGCCGATCATGCTGATCGGCCTCGTGTTCGGCCTCGCAATGGACTACCAGGTCTTCCTGGTGACCCGGATGCGCGAGGAGTTCGTACACGGCAAGTCCGCCAAGGACGCGGTGGTCTCCGGCTACCACCACGGCGCGCGCGTGGTGACCTCGGCGGCGATCATCATGATCTCGGTGTTCGGTTCGTTCCTGATGGAAAGCGACGTGACGGCGAAGTCGTTCGGCTTCGCGCTGGCGGCGGGCGTGCTGCTGGACGCGTTCATCGTCCGCATGGTGCTGATCCCGTCGCTGCTGGTGCTGATGGGCAAGTGGTCGTGGTGGATGCCGAAGTGGCTCGACCGGATCCTGCCCGACATCGACGTCGAAGGCTCGAAGCTGCGTGAGCTGCAGCGGCGTTCGGCCGAGACGGCGAAGGTGCCGGTCGGCGTCAGCTGATCCGGCAGCTGTTCACTCGGCCCCGCACCCCGGACCTCGGGGGGCGGGGCCGAGTTCGTTTCCCGGTCCGAGTCCAAGGGTTGGCACCCATGGCGACCGGCGTCGGCGACGCCGATCCGCCTCAAGCAAACCGTGGACGATTACCGGCTGGGCTCCGGAATTTCACAGGCGCCGACCTTGGGATTGACGCCTACGTAATTGAGCGGTCCGGCCACCGCCGTCAGGGCGATCGTGCCCCATCCGGCACAGTCGATCGGGGGCCCGCTGTCGAGATTGTGCCGCTGAGCGGCCGCGAGCAACCCGATGGCCAGCCAGATCAGCAGCAGGAATCCGAGAACTCGGGAGCCTGTTCCGCGCCTGGCCGGCGTGCGAGGTTCCTGGTCGCGCATCTCATCGGTTCCTTCCGTGCTCCCCGCGAGCGGGATACCCGGAACTTTCGACAGCTACCCTTCCGGGCTACTGGCCGAGAGGCATTACCGAATAGTCCGCAACCTTTCAGTCACTCGGCTCGCGCCCAGCTTGGGACACCTCGGCACAGATGGATGACACGACTTCTGATGGCCGGGTGGAGTACCCACCCGGCCATCGTTCGCCACCTTCACCCGGTTGAGCTAGGGGCTCGGTTGCGGCACATCGCAATCCGCGACCTTCGGGTTCACGCCCATGTAGTTGAGCGGTCCCGCGATGACCGTGACGACGATGGTGCCGAAACCGGCGCAGTTCACCGGACCGGTGTCGAAATAGTTGCGTTGTGCCGCGGCGATCACGCCGATCAGCAACCAGATCAAGACGATGACACTTCCGATTCTCATGGTTCTCTCGCGCATCATTCCCGCGCGGACTGTTCGACGGCGCATTCGCGTCCCGCCCTTCCCGCACTTCCGTATCGGGCGTATACCCCCGATCGCACTGAATATCCGTCCCGGGAAGGACATTTCTCGAGCCGTCGGCGCCGGGCAACCTCGCAGGCCCGCTGGTAGCTTCGGTGGGTATGGCATCGGTGCTCCAGTGGTCGATTCCCGGCTGGGTGATCCTCCTCGTGCTCGTCGCGGTCTACGAGCTGACCGTGCACAAACGACGCAGGCGCCGCTGTCGAACCCCCATCTCCGGCACGTTTACCGATGAGTTCACCGCGCTGTTCTACGGCACCAAGCGCTTGGAGCTCGACCACCGCGAGTCGGTGTCCATGCTGCGTGGCGAGCAGGACCAGGGCGCGCCGCCGCTGGTCGGCCTCGACCTCGACCGCCGCACGGTGGTCCTGCGCAAGGACGAGCACCGGTAGCGAGTTGCCTTGCGCGCCTGCAAAGCCGGGCGAACACGGCGACGGTCGGCCAGAATGAGGCCATGCGAGGCTCGATGGGTGAGAAGTGGCGGCGGTTCGGTGAACATCTCGAGTCCGCGCCGGGGCGGCTGTCCAGCGAGGTCCGGCGGGTCCTGCGGGCCGCAGCCGCGGGTGGGGCGCCGGGCGAGGGCGCGGCGCCCGAACTGGCCGCTTTCGCCGAACTGGTGGCGAACCGGTCCTACCGGGTCACCGAGCGGGACATGGCGGCGCTGAAGGCGGCCGGGCACAGCGACGACGAGATCTTCGAGGTGGCCGCGGTCGCCGCCTACGGGGCGGCCGACCGCCGCTACCGCGCGGCGCGCCTGGCCTGGGAGGGTCGCTGAAATGTGGCTCGAAGCAGTGCAATCCGGGCATGACCGGCCGACCAAGTTCGTGCTGTGGACCATGCGGCGGTTCAGCGGGGTCGAGGTGCCCGCGGTGCTGAAGGTGCTGTTCTACCGGCATCGATTCTTCGGTTCGCCGCTGTCGGATCTGATCCAGGACGCGATGCGCGGACCGTCGTACTGGACCGTCGCCGAACGCGAAATCTTCGCGACGCACACCTCCCAGGCCAACGAGTGCCCGTTCTGCGCGACCTCGCACGAGGCCATCGCGGGCGCGTACGTCGATGCCGACGTAGTGACTCGCGCCTTGGCCGATGGCGCCGACTCCCCGCTGCGCCCCGAAGCGCGCGTCATGCTCGGTTTCCTCGCGAAAATGGCCCGTGATCCGGACGGGCTGACCGCCGAGGACGCCGCGCTGGTGCGGCTGGCGGGTGTTTCCCAGGAGGCGTTCGAGGAGGCCGTCTGGGTGGGAACCTGCTTCAATGTGATCAACCGGATGATGAACACCGTCGGAGCCGGTCCCCTGGAAGGGAAGCAACGCCCCCTGAGCGCACGATTCATCAAGCTCGTCGGCTATCGCATGCCTCCGCCGGTGACGTTGTTCTCCCGCGGCGTCTGACTCCATTTCGTCCGATCCCCTGCCGCGCCGAGTTGATTTGTGTTCTCCTCGAAGAGTGAGCCAAGTCCACTTGGGGCACATTTTTCACATCGCCGGTGGTCCCGTTACCGGCGAAGTGGCCGACGCCCTGGTCGCCGTGCCGGACGGGGCGCTGGTAATCGACGACGGCGGGCGCATCGCATACTGCGGAAGCAGAGCCGATATTCCGGCCGATTACCGCGGCGAAAAAGTGTTCGATCACCGCCCGGGTTTTCTTCTTCCGGGGTTCGTCGACACCCACGTTCATTTTCCGCAAACCTTCGCGGGCGACGCGTACGGTGGCGGTCAGCTGCTGGAGTGGCTCGAACGGTGCATCTATCCCGCGGAATCTCGTTACGCCGAACCGCAATTCGCGCAATTGGCGGCCGTGGAATTCTGCGAACGGCGCGTCGCGGCGGGCACCACGGCGGCGATGGTCTTCGGCTCGGCCTTTCCCCATGCGCAAGACGCACTGTTCGCCGAGACCCAGCGGCGCGGTCTGCGAATGGTCAGCGGTCGCGGTATCCAAACGACAGGGGAGCCGTCAGCGGCGCCGCTGATCACCACCGAGGACGACGCCATCCGGCTGACGAGCGAAGAAATCGACACATGGCACGCGGCCGATACCGGCGATGTCGGGACGGCGTTGCTGCATGTGGCGATCGTCCCGCGTTTCTCGCTGGCGGTCACGCGCGAGACCTTGAAAAACCTTGGTGAACTGTACGATTCGGTCCGCGACCGTGGTGTCTATTTCCACAGCCATCTCAACGAGAACAACCGTCCGGGAACCGGGGAGGTCGACAGCACCAAGCAGGCGTACGAGGTGGCCACCTACCTGGACACCTACGACGGGAAGTTCCTGCCGGGATCGGCCGAGGGCGGCACGAGCCTGCTCGGCAGGCGCAGCATCCTCGCCCACTGTGTGCACTGCCAGGACGTGGAACTGCGGCGGATGGCCGAGACCGGCACGTCGATCGCGCACTGCCCGGTGTCTCAGCAGTTCCTCGGCTCCGGCACGATGCCGTGGCAGCGGACGATCGCCGCGGGCGTCACGGTGGCCGCGGGCACGGATTTCGGCGGCGGCGACGAATGGCTGATCCCGCAGGTATTGTCGGCCGCTTTCAAGGTGCACATCTCCGAACCGGGTGAAGACGGGGTGTCGATGCACCCGGCGGAAATGC
Source organism: Nocardia sp. NPDC051787 (assembly GCF_040681325.1). Lineage (NCBI taxonomy): Bacteria > Bacillati > Actinomycetota > Actinomycetes > Mycobacteriales > Nocardiaceae > Nocardia > Nocardia sp. NPDC051787. The sequence continues at coordinate 86,575 of NZ_JBFAYO010000009.1, read as the reverse complement.
TCTTCACCGGCACGCTGGCGGGCGCACGGGCCCTGGACATGGAAAGCCGGTTCGGAAATTTCGACCTCGGCAAAGAAGCCGATTTCGTCGTCGTCGATCCCGCTCGGATTCCGTCGCTGGAAAGCACGCTTGCACATGGGATTCGTTCCGAAGACCCCGTATTGGCACGGGATCAGACGTTATTCGCACTGTTGATGGGTCTCCGCGCGCCGGCGATCGCCGAGGTTTACGTGCGGGGTCGCCGCATCGACCTCCACTAGAAGCTGGCGATGAACGCTGCCGCGACCGCCGTCACTCTCTTCCACCATCCCGCCGACGACGCGGGTTTCCGAGCTTGGCTGGCACGGATGACCGAAAGCGCGCGAACTGCTGAGGGATTCGTGGATGCCGCCAGTGCGGTGACCGAAGACCCGTGGCTGGAGCCGGGTTTCAGCGTCACATTTCGATCCGAGCAATTGCTGCACCACTTTCTGGACTCCGCCGAGCGAGCACGCTCCCTGAGTGAGGGCGAGTCGCTCGGATTTCGCCGCAAGAGCTCGGACCTGATCATCGTCGAAGGAGAATCGCCGCCAGGGATCGGCATATTTCGGCACAGTGTCGCCCGTGGCAAAGAAGCCGAATTCGCGGCGACCGAAGCGCGACTTGTCGCGGTGAGTTCCGAGTTTCCGGGATTCGAGGGTGCCGCTCTCTTCCCGTCCGGCGAAAGCGGACGCTGGTTCTCGGTCCTCCGGTTCCGGACGGGAGGCCAACTGTCGGACTGGATGCGCTCGGCAGAACGCGCCGCCGCCTTGCCGGAGTTGCGCTCGAAACTGACCGAGGACTTCACCGTGGACGCACAAACCACGCCGTTCGGGTCAACGGTGCGGACGGTCCACGGCAAGACCCGGATGACGCCGACGTGGAAGACCGCCATGTTGGTGCTGCTGGTGCTGTACCCGACGGTGATGACGCTGTCCAGATTCCTGGGCCCGGTGCTGGACCGGATCGGAGCACAGCCGTGGCTGGCGATGTGGCTGAGCCAGATCGTCAGCGTCGGGCTGATGAGCTATTTCCTGTCACCGGCGGTCGCGGCGCGCTTCCGGCGCTGGCTCGATCCGATCGACGGCGCGGGCCTGCGGGTCAGCGCCGCCGGTGCCGCGGTGATCGTCGGGCTCTACGCGCTGACGCTGCTGCTGTTCGCGTCGGTGAAATGGCTGCAGTACTGGGACTACGACCAATGAGCCGCTAGGACAGGTCGAGGTGCCGGTTCATCGACATCGCCGCCTCCGCCAGCTCGGGCAGCTCGACCACCGTGACGCCTGCCTGCTGGAGCTTTTCCACACCGACGCAATTCGCGACGAACGTCGACGGTTCCCGCCACGCGATCACCACCACCGGGATACCGGCCCGCAGTATCCGGTCCGTACACGGCAGACGGGTCTTGGTCGCGCGCTCCGAGCACGGTTCCAGCGTGCTGTAGAGCGTGGCCCGCGCCAATCGGGGGTCGGCTGCGTCGAGCTTGTTCAGCGCGGCCTCCTCGGCGTGCTCCTTCGGGTCGGTCTCGCGGGAGTATCCGGCCGAGATCTCGGTGCCGTCGGCGACGATCACCGCGCCCACCGAGAACGCGCCCTCGACCACCGGGCACAGGCGCGCGAACTCGATGGCCCGCCGCATCCAGTAGTGATGGTCGGGTTCGGTCACCGCGTGGCCTCCTTCGGCTGGTTGTCCAGCGGAGCAAAAAGCCCCTCACCTGTGCGAACAGATGAGGGGCTGTGGCGGTGGCGGAGGGATTTGAACCCTCGGAGGGGGGTTACCCCTCACACGCTTTCGAGGCGTGCTCCTTAGGCCGCTCGGACACGCCACCGCCGACAACCATACCGGACCGTCGCCGGATCGCTAAATCGCCAGGTGACCTGCGATGACACCGTACTCAGCGCTGGGCGCGGAAGAACTCGTCGAGCAACGCAGCGCACTCGGCTTCGAGCACGCCCCCGCGCACCTCCGGTCGATGATTGAGCCGACGGTCCCGGACCACGTCCCACAGCGAGCCGACGGCGCCGGTCTTCGGCTCCCACGCGCCGAAGACCAACCGGCCGACCCGGGCGAGCACCAGCGCGCCCGCGCACATGGTGCACGGTTCCAGCGTGACAGCGAGGGTGGCACCCTCCAGCCGCCACCCGTCGCCGTGGACTGCGGCCGCGCGGCGCAGCGCCAGGATCTCCGCATGCGCGGTCGGGTCACCGAGCGCTTCCCTGGCATTCGCCGCGCGGGCGAGTTCCCTTCCAGAGGAATCGAAGACGACCGCGCCGACAGGTACGTCACGCTCCCCTGCGGTCGCCGCGGCGTCGAGGGCGACGCGCACCATGTCGGTGTCCGAGGGAAACGGGTCGTCCGGCAGAACTCCCACGTCAGCGCGGCAGCTTGTCCAGCACCGCGGAGAGTTCGTCGGCGAAGCCGAGCCGCTGGGCGATCATGCCGAGTTGCTCGTCCGGGTAGAGGTCGGTCTCGGCGAGGATGACACTCAGCACCGGTTCGGGCAGGCCGAGATCGGCGAGCACGCCGAGGTCGCCCTCTTCCCACGGCTCGACGTCGTCGAGCTCATCCGGGTCGATATCGGGGATGTCGACGTTCAACGCCTCCAGAACGTCGGCGGCGATGTCGTAATCGATCGCGGCCGTCGCGTCCGACACCAGCATCCGGGTGCCGCTCGGCGCGGGCCGTAGCACGATGAAGAACTCGTCGTCGATGTCGAGCAGGCCGAATACCGCCCCGGAGCTGCGCAAAGCCTTGAGTTCGTTTTCCGCGGCGGACAAATCGGTGAGCGCGTCCCGGCTCAGCGGGCTGCATCGCCATTTGCCTTCTTCGCGGACAACCGCCACTGCGAACCCTTCCACGTCGTCGTAATCTTCCGACGCCGCCCTGTTCGTGCCCGAGCGCTGTGCTGCCATGGCCGCAACGGTAGTCTGCTCGAGCTGAAATGTTGAAGTCGTATGCCAATCTGTTCCGGTGACTTCGGCGAAGAAAGCACCCGTATGCGTCCTCGGGACGGGCCTGATCGGTGGGTCGTTGCTACGCGCGGCTGCCGCCGCGGGCTATGACGGGTGGGGATACAACCGCTCCGCGGCTGGTGCGCAGGCTGCGCGCGCCGACGGATTCGATGTCACCGAAGACCTGACCACCACGCTGCAACGCGCCGCGGAAACGGATGCGCTGATCGTGGTCGCGGTGCCCATGCCCGCCGTGGAGCACATGCTCTCCGCGATCGCCACCTTCGCGCCGGGCTGCGCGCTCACCGACGTGGTGAGCGTGAAGGCGCCGGTCGCGGCGGCCGTGCACGCGCACGGTCTGGGCGACCGGTACGTCGGCGGTCATCCGATGGCGGGCACCGCCGAATCCGGATGGGCAGCCACCGATCCGGGACTCTTCCGCGACGCGGTGTGGGCGGTCGGCGTGGACGAGGGAACGCACGCAGAACCGTGGAGCCGCGTGGTGCGGCTCGCCCTGGATTGCGGCGCGGTGGTGGTGCCGGTCGTGGCCGCGGAGCACGATCGCGCTGTGGCGCGCATCTCTCATCTTCCGCATGTACTCGCCGAGGCGTTGGCTACGGCTGGCGCCGCGGGCGGCGAGCTCGCGCTGGGCCTTGCGGCCGGATCGTTCCGCGATGGAACGCGGGTCGCCGGCACCGCGCCCGATCTGGTGCGCGCGATCTGTGAACCGAATTCCACCGCGCTGCTGGAAGTTCTGGACGAAACGCTCCGAGTACTCGGCTCGGCGCGCGACAGCCTGCGCGCGGAGCAATCACTCGCGGGCTTGGTCGAAGCGGGGCACGACGCGCGACAACGCTACGAATCGGCGCGGCGCTGGGAGATCACCGATGTCCGACCCGGTGCCCCCAACTGGCTGGAGGACTTGCGGGCGGCTGGTAAGCGCGGCGGCGTCCTTTCCCGACTCGGCTGAAAAGGCGCGGTCACATGCGCTTACCCAGCCAGGCGAACACAAATGGCTGGAGGGCACGTGTTCGGCCGGAAACGCCGCGGCGTGCTCACGCGGCTGAATGGTGCGGTGGACCTCGTCAGGACGGGTACAACGGCCGGAGAACTCGCGTGTGGCCATGCAGCGCCGCGGCGTCTCACCCGACTCGGCTGAACGGCGTGGTCAGATGCGCTCGGCCAGGCCCGGGTAGTCCAGCAAGAAGCCGTCGGCGTCGACCGTGACGGTCGCGCTGGACACCGGGGAGAGCACGCTGATGCCGTCGGCTGCGCTGCTGTAGATCAGCGTGGCCTCCTGGACGAGCAGATCGGGCAGACGGACGTAGACCACCGGGACCTGTACGTCCTCGACCGCGTGCTGGAGGTCGTAGCGGCGAATCGGCAGGGTGTTGAAGAACGGGCTGAGCACCACGTCCACGTCGAGCGCGCCGGCGAAGGTGGAGCGGACGTGGTTGCCACCCGCGTCGATGAGCCAGTAGTTCTCCTCGTCGCGGGCGATCGAGGCGTGCCGCTCGCCAGCGGCCGTCGTGGTACGCAGCGAGAGCCGCTTCGTCGCACCGTTCTCGTCGGTGACCAGGTCATATGACGCGCTGAACGCGGGATGTTCCGCGCACGCGCCGCCGATCATGCGCCCGGCGGCGCGGATGCGGTTGCCGTTGAGCGTCACCCGCACTGACTCCATCCGCGACGCGTCGTGCGCACGCCAGGTGAGGATCGCCGGCCACCGGGATTCCGGCGGGCTCTCGGCGGGGCTCTCGGGGTCGGAGGCTTGGGTTGTCACGTATCTACCGTAAGCGACATTCAGCCCGCACCCGCATACCTAGCATCACACCAGCGACTCCCGCCACGCCGCGTGCAGGCCGGCGAACCGGCCGGTACCCGCGATCAGGGCGTCCGGCGCGCCATCCTCGACGATCCGGCCCGATTCGAGGACCAGCACCCGATCCGCGATCGCCACCGTGGACAGGCGGTGCGCGATGATCACCGCGGTGCGCCCGCGCAGCACGGTCTCCAGCGCCCGCTGCACCAGCCGCTCGCTGGGGATGTCCAGGCTCGAGGTGGCCTCGTCCAGCACGATCACGGCGGGATCGGCCAGGAACACCCGCGCGAACGCGACCAGCTGCCGCTGCCCCGCCGAGAGCCTGCCGCCGCGTTTGCGCACGTCGGCGGCGAAGCCCTCGGGTAGCTCCCGCACGAAGTCGTACAGACCGACCGACCGCGCCGCGGCGAACACCTCCGCGTCGGTGGCCTCGGGTCTGCCGAGCCGGATGTTGTCGGCCACCGAACCGGAGAACAGGTAGGACTCCTGGGTGACCATCACCACGTGGCGCCGCAGATCGGCGTCGGACAGGTCGCGCAGGTCGACACGGTCCAGGGTGACCGTGCCGCCGGACGGGTCGTAGAACCGCGTCAGCAGCTTGGCCAGCGTCGACTTGCCCGCACCGGTCGCGCCCACCAGCGCGATCACCTGCCCGGCCGGGATGTCCAGGGTGAACTCGGGCAGCACCGGTCGCGAATCCGCGCTGGACCCCGCGCCGTACCCGAACCACACCTGATCCATCCGCACCGCGCCCGAAGCCTTTTCCAGCGCCACCGGCTTCGCGGGCTCCGGCACCGAGGGTTCCTCCTCCAGCACGCCCGAGATCTTCTCCAGCGCCGCCGCGGCGGACTGGTAGGCGTTGAACACCTGGGCGAGTTCGTCCAGTGGACCGTAGAACTCGTTGAGATACAGCAGGTAGGCCGCGAGCACACCGACCGCGAGGTCGCCCTCGATCACCCGCCACGCGCCGACCACGATGATGATCACCGTGGTCAGGTTGCCGAGCAGTTTGGTCAGTCCGGCGTAGTCGCCCATGCCGCGCATGGCCGCGGTGGTCGCCTCGCGGAATTCGGCGTCCTCGATCGCGAGCACCGACTCGTTGCGCTGCTCGCGGCGAAACGCCTGCACCGCTCGCATGCCGCCCATCGACTCGACGAACTGCACCACCACCTTCGCGATCGCGCCGCGGGTGCGGCGGTAGCCCGCCCGCTGCCTGCGCTGCGCCCATCGGGTGACCAGCACCAGCGGGACGAAACCGGCCAGCACGATCGCGGCGAGGACCTGGTCCAGGTAGATCAGCAACGCCGCGATGGTCAGCACCGACAGAATCGCGCTCAGCGCCTGGTTGAGCGCGCTCTCCAGCAGATCTTGCAGAGTCTCGATATCGCCGGTGAGCCGGGCGACCACCTTGCCCGAGGTGTACTTCTCATGGAAGGCGACGCTGAGGCGCTGCATATGCGTGAACGAGCGCACCCGTAGGTCGAACAGCACGCTCTGGCTGAGCCTGCCGGACACCCGCAGGAAGGAGAAGGTGGTGAGCACGCCGACCAGCACCGACCCGAGGTATCCGGCCACGGACCAGGCGAGCGGCGCCCAATCGCCGGCGACGCCGCGCGCGATGCCGGTATCCAATCCGTGCGCGACGAACAACGGCGCCGACACCATGGCGATGTTGTCCACCACGATGAGCACCAGCGCGAGCGCGGCCAGCTTGCGATAGGGCCGGACCAGGTCGACCAGCAGCTGCCGGGACCGACCGGCCAGCACCAGGTTTCCGGTCCGGGTGACCTCCTTGTCCTCGCTCGCGATACCGCGCCAATCGGCCGCCTCGTCCTTGCGGCCCGAATCATTCTGCGCTGCTTCGTCTTTCGAAACGATCGTCTCGATACTCATTGCTACTCACCTCCCATCAGTTCTCGGTACCTCTTGCTGGTTCGCAGCAGCTGGTCGTGAGTGCCCTCGGCGACGATCCGGCCATCGGCGAGTACCGCCACCCGATCGGCCAGCGCCGCCGTGGACGGACGGTGCGCGACCAGCAGCGTCGTCGCGTCGGCCAGCACGGTGCGCAACCGCGCCTGCACCCGCTCCTCGGTCTCCACGTCCAGCGCGGACAGCGGGTCGTCGAGCACCATAATCCGGCTGCGCTTTCCGGCGCCCGCGCCGGCGAGCACCGCGCGGGCCAGCGCGAGCCGCTGACGCTGGCCGCCGGACAGACTCAGGCCTTGTTCGCCGATCCTGGTGTCCAAGCCCCACGGCAGGTTGTCCACGAATTCGGTTGCTTGCGCCACCTCCAGTGCGCGGCGCACATCGGCGTCGGTGGCGGACGGATCGCCCAGCGCGACGTTCTCCCGCACGCTCGCCGAGAACAGCACCGGGTCCTCGAACGCCACCGACACCAGCGAGCGCAGGTCGGCGACCCGCATCGTCGCGATGTCGATGCCGTCGATGGTGATCGCGCCACTGGTCACGTCGTACAGGCGCGGGATGAGGTTGAGCAGTGCCGTCTTACCGCTGCCTGTCACGCCGACCAGCGCCACCGTCTCACCGGGACGCACCTTCAGCGAAACATCCTCCAGCACTGCCTTTTCAGCGTCAGGGAAGACGAAACATACGCCCGTCAAACGCAATTCGCCTACGACGCGCTCCGGCAAATCCACCGGCCCGGCCGGGTCGGTGATATCGATAGGAGTGTCGATGATCTCCCAATACCGGTCGGCGGCGGTGCGGGCGTCGTTCAGTTCGGCGAGCAGGAAGCCGGTCCAGATGATCGGCCACTGCAGGAAAGTCGCCAGCGTGATACCCGCGACCAGGGTGCCGAGCGTCATCGTGCCGTGCGCCACCGCGTAGCCGCCGTAGCCGAGCGCGAACGCGATGGCCAGCTTCGGCAGGCTCACCATGCCCGACCACAGCGTCGCGTCCAATCGCACTTTCAGCATCTCGGTCTGCCGCAGCTCACGCGCCTGCGCGGTGAACCGGCGGCCGAAGAAGACACCGCGGCCGAACGCCTTCAGCACCCGCACCCCCTGCGCGGATTCCTCGGCCGTGGTGGCCAGGTCACCGGCCTGATCCTGGGAACGCCGCGAGGCCACCGAGTACCGGCGCTCGAAGCGAAGGCAGATGACCACCAACGGCATCGACACGATCGCGAAGATCAGGCCGATCTGCCAGCTCAGCGCGACCAGCGCGACGAGCCCTATCGGGATGATCACGGTGTGGATCAGCAGGAACGGCCCCGCGAAGGACACGAAACGCCGCATGGTGGACAGGTCATCCACCGCGCGCGACAACAGCTGACCCGACTCCCATGCGTCGTGCCTGCCGATCGACAGCGCCTGCAACTTGCGGAAGAGTTTGGCGCGCAAGGTGATTTCGAAGCGCGTGGCCGGCGCGGCGATCAGCCAGCGGCGTCCCCACACGCCGCCCGCCTCCACCAGCCCGAGCACCAAGACGAAGGCCACCGGACCGATGGCGCCCGCGAGATCGCGATGTGCCACCGGGCCGTCGATGATTCGCGCGATCATCAGCGGAATCACGATGGCAGTCAGGCTCGCGAGCGTCGCGAGACCGCTCGCGGCGAGCAGCATCCCGACATGCGGACGCAGGTACGGCCAGAACCGCCGCAGCGAATGCCCACGGCCCGCGACTGCGGACCGCTCCCGTCTGTCGGCCTCCAGTTCGGCCGATGAAATGTCCAGTGCGACAGACAAAACTCCCCCTCGAGGTATGTGACTGGCGGCGTGGAACGGGCCCCTCGGTGATGTTCGCATCGAGGTCCGACATTTCAGGGTCGCATCGGAGCGTTCGTCGACCAACCGATTTTCCGGCCGTTCCCCTGCCTGCGGCCGCGCATCCGCGCCGGACGACGTGGTCGCGGGGGGATCGTGACTCATGCACCGAGCCAACTACCTCGAGTTACCTCGAGGTCAAGGCGCGGGGACCTAGACTCGGTAGCGTGCTGATCGTCGCCGGATACCTGCGCGTCACCGATCGCGACCGCTACCTCGACAACTGCCGCGAGGTGGTGCGGCTGGCCCGCGCCACCGAAGGATGCCTGGACTTCGATCTCGGCGCGGATCTGATCGAGCCCGACCGAGTCAACGTCTACGAGCGCTGGGCGACCCGCGCCGCGATGGAGCACTTCCGCGGCACAGGTCACTCGAGCGACCTCTCCGCCCAGATCGTGGGCGCCGACGTCCGGGAATTCGAGTACCACACCGAACTCCGGATCTAGCGCCTCCGCTCGGCCCGGCGCGAGCTGATGACGACTCCGCTCGTCAGCGCCGTTTCTGCAGCTGCGTCAGCTCTCGCTCGGCGCGGCGCAAGCTGATGACGACTCCGCCCAACTGCGGCCATCCTCTGGCTGCCTCAGCTCTCGCTCGGCGCGGCGCGAGCTGATGACGACTCCGCCCAACTGCGCCCATTCTCCGGCTGCCTCAGTCGTCAGAGCGGCCCCGCCCAAGCTGACGACGGACTCCGTCCGGCCGCGCTTTACTGCGGCCGCCTCGGCCCGGCTCAGACCACGGACGGACGCCCGCCAGCCCGCCTTTATACGACGACCACGGATTCGGACTCCCACTCCCGCGGCGCGTCCGGGAACGACTGTTGCTGATGGCCGCCACGCAGCGTGCCCTCCAGATAGGCGGCCCGGCAGGCCCGCCGGGCGATCTTGCCGCTGGACGTCCGCGGAATCGAACCCGCGGGCACCAGCAGCACATCGCGCACCGTGACGCCGTGACGCCGCGCGATCGCGGCACGCACGGTGTCGGCGACCGGCTCGGGTTCCAGTTTGCCGGCGCCGGTATTGCGTTCGGCGACGATCACCAGCTGCTCGGAGGTGTCCTCGGCGTCGAACGTCAGTCCGGAGTGACTGTCCTGCTCGAAGACCAGCGCGGGCAGTTCGTTGGCCGGAACCGAGAACGCCGCCACGAAGCCGGGACGCAACGCCTGGCTCGATTCCTGGGCGGAGAACTCCAGATCCTGCGGGTAGTGGTTACGTCCGTCCACGATGACCAGATCCTTGACCCGGCCGGTGATATACAGCTCGCCGTCGAGATAGGCGCCGAAATCGCCGGTGCGCATCCAGTTGGCGTCCTGCGGCGTTCCCTCCGCATGACTGCCCTCCGGCAGCCGCGCCGCCAGCTTGGCGCGGAAGACGGACTCGGTCTCCTCGGGACGGCTCCAGTATCCGATGCCCATGTTCTCGCCGTGCAACCAGATCTCGCCGACCTCACCGTCACCGCGCTCGGTGCCGTGCTCCGGATCGACGATCACCGCCCACTGCGACAGCGCGACATAACCGCAGGACACCTGGGCGATGGCGTTGTCGGCATCCGGCGCCACTTCGACCATCCGCCCGGCGCTCAGCTCGGCGCGGTCGACGTAGACCACCTTCGCCTTGTCCTCGGCCTTGGTCGCCGACACGAACAGCGTCGCCTCGGCCATGCCGTAGCACGGTTTGATCGCCGTCTCCGGCAGTCCGTACGGCGCGAACGCCTCGTTGAACTTCTTCATCGATGACGCCGAGACGGGCTCGCTGCCGTTGATCAACCCGATCACATTGGACAGGTCCAATTCCTCGCCCGGCTTCGGCTTGCCGCGCGCCGCCGCGTGCTCGAACGCGAAATTGGGTGCGGCGGCGAAAGTTCCGGCGCCATCGGAAGCGGCGGCCAGTTCCTTGATCCAGCGATAGGGGCGGCGCACGAACGCGCTCGGCGACATGATCGTGATGAACCCGCCACCGACGGTCGGCAGGATCACGCACAGCAGGCCCATGTCGTGGAACAGCGGCAACCAGGTGACCCCGCGCGAATGCTCGGTCACGCCGATGGCGTCGATCATCTGCAACAGGTTCGTGCCCACCGCCCGGTGGGTGATCTCCACGCCCGCGGGCGTCCGGGTCGACCCCGAGGTGTACTGCAGGTAGGCGACGCTGTCGATGTTGACATCCGGCCGCACCCAGGACGCGCCGACCCCGTCCGGGATCGCCTCCACCGCGATGATGCGCGGACGCTCCGGCGCCGGTAGATGACGAAAGAATTTCCGCACACCGCCCGCCGCGGAACCAACGGTGAGGATCGCGGCGGGCGTGCAGTCGCCGAGTACCGCGTGCAGCCGATCGGTGTGGCCCTGCTCCTCCGGATCGAACAGCGGGACCGCGATATTGCCCGCGTACACCGCGGCGAAAAGCGAAACGACGTAGTCCAGCCCTTGCGGAGCGAGAATCGCCACCCGGTCACCAGGCCGCGTCACCTGCTGCAACCGGGCCGCCACGGCGCGAAGTCGCACACCGAACTGGCGCCAGGTGAGTTCGAGGTATTCACCGTCGCGTTCGCGGGAGTAGTCGATGTAGCGGTAGGCGAGGTCGTCGCCGTTCTCCGCGCAGTGCTTGTCGACGAAGTCGATCAGGGTCTTGTCCCCCCTGATTTTGATATTGCCCTGATCGTCCAGATAGTCGTCGAAGGTTTCGTCGATCATCGCCTTATCCTTTTCCAACGCACAGGCACTCAGGCTGTGCAATGACACCGAACACAGGTCGATAACGAAGCGTCGGGAAGGCTAGCAGGTGTCCCGGCCACCCGCGGTCAGTATCGGCCGAAGGCGAGCGCGACGTTGTGCCCGCCGAAGCCGAAGGAGTTGTTCAGGGCGTAATCCATACGGCCGGGACGGGATTGGCCGCAGACGACATCCAGATCCACCTCCGGGTCCTGATTGTCCAGGTTCAGTGTGGGCGGCACGATAGCGTCACGCAGGCTCAGCACGGTGATCACCGATTCGAGCGCGCCGACCGCGCCGATGGAGTGGCCGAGGGCCGATTTCGGCGCGTAGACCGACGGGTGGTTGCCGATGGCCTTGTTGATCGCGCGCGCCTCCGCCGTGTCGCCCACCGGCGTGCCCGTCGCGTGCGCGTTGACGTGCGTGATGTCGTTTCTGGTCAGACCCGCCGTCTGCAGCGCCCGCGTCATCGCGCGGGCCGCGCCGGAGCCCTCGGGATCGGGCGCGACGAGATGGAAGCCGTCGGAGGTGAGGCCGGCGCCGAGCAGCCGGGCGTGGATGGCCGCGCCGCGCGCCTTGGCGTGCTCTTCGGTCTCCAGCACCATCATCGCGCCCGCCTCGCCGAAGACGAAGCCGTCGCGGTCGGCGTCGAACGGTCGCGACGCGCGCTTGGGTGCGTCGTTGCGGGTGCTCATGGCGCGCATCATCGTGAACGCCGCGACCGCGAGGGCCTGGATCGAGCCCTCCACCCCGCCCGCGACCACCATGTCGGCGTCACCCATGACGATCATTTTCCAGGCGTTCGCGATCGCCTCCGAGCCGGACGAGCAGGCCGACACCGTCGTCGCCGCACCGGCGCGCGCGCCGATCTCCAGCGCGGCGCACGCCGCCGCCCCGTTCGGCATCGCCGCCTGCACGGAGTACGGCGAGACCTTGCGGTAGCCACCGTTGTTCAGTTTGTCCCGCGCGTCGATGATCGCCTCGGCGCCGCCGAGACCGGTGCCGATGGACACGCCGAGACGGTTCTTGTCCACCTCCGGGGTCCCCGCGTTGCTCCAGACCTCACGAGCGAGCGCGACGGCCATCTGCTCCACGTAGCCCAGCCCGTGCGTCTCTCCGTTGCCGAGGCACATGGCGGGCGCGACCTTCAGGTGGCCGCCGATCCGCACCGGCAGCTCGAACTGGTCGACGAAGCCGTCTTCCAAGAGGTCGATGCCGCTGTCACCACTGAGCAGACCCTTCCACGTGGAGTCCACGTCACCGGCGATGGACGTCGTCGCCGCGAGACTGGTGACCACGACAGGGCGGAAATTTCCGTTCTTGGTGGAAGAAATCTGCATCTTCGCTCACTTTCCCTAGCGTCGCTCGAGGAAACGTCGTGGAGCAAAAGCACTGCGAGCCCACCACCAGGGCGGCCCGCACACATGGAACTGGAGCGCAGGCGGAACGACCGATCATCACGACATCGCGCGACCGGTCCTGTGATTATTGGAAAAAAGCGCACCAATAGCACTGTGTGACACGCGGACCGTACCAGGTGCCCTCGACGTTGGTCGCGTTGTTCGGCGATCGCCTCGGACGACTCGAGTAACCTGCTCCCGGGCACTGGACGCGCGGGCGGCGTCGGGTGTGGACGCGAGAAAGGGAAGGTCGTTGACGGGCGCGCGGATGGTCGGGCTGTTCGCCGGAATCGGCGGACTCGAGCTCGGTCTCGGCAGGCACGGCTGGCACACCGAACTGCTGTGCGAGATCGAGCCCGGCGCCCAGGGCGTGCTCGCGGCCCGCTTCCCCGATGTGCCGCTGCATTCCGACATCACCCGGCTGCGCGCCATTCCGGCGGGAACGGAGCTGGTCGCGGCGGGATTCCCGTGCCAGGACCTCTCCCAGGCCGGACGCACCGCAGGCATCACCGGCACCCGATCGGGTCTGGTCGACGAGGTGTTCCGGCTGGTGCGCCGCAAACGCGGCCCGCGCTGGCTGCTGATCGAGAACGTACCGTTCATGCTGCAACTCGGCCGAGGCGCCGCGATGCGGCACATCACCGGCGCGCTCGACGAGCTCGGTTACACCTGGGCGTACCGGGTGGTGGACGCGCGGGCGTTCGGATTGCCGCAACGGCGGCAACGAGTGCTGATGCTGGCCTCGCGCACCGAAGACCCGCGCCGGGTGCTGTTCGGCGAGGACGCCGGTCCGCGCACGGTCGGCGATCCCGCGCTCGATCCGTGCGGCTTCTACTGGACCGAAGGGGTGCGCGGGCTGGGCTGGGCGGTGAACGCGGTGCCAACGCTGAAGGGTGGCTCGGCGCTGGGCATCGCGAGCCCGCCCGCGGTGCGGCTGCCGTCCGGCGAGATCGTGACGCCCGGCATCGCCGACGCCGAACGCCTGCAAGGTTTCGACCCGGGCTGGACCGCACCCGCGACCGACGTGCCCGGCGTGCGGAAGGGCCATCGCTGGAAGCTGGTCGGCAACGCGGTGAGCGTGCGGATGGCGGCCTGGGTCGGGGCGCGGCTGGCCGCGCCGCTGGACCCCGTCCCCGGCGATCAGCGGCTCGCGCCGGGTGCACCGTGGCCGGTGGCCGCATGGGGGCGCGCCGGCGCGGGCTACCGGGTGCCCGTGTCCACCTGGCCCGTGCACCAGCCCTACGAGGACCTCACCCACTTCCTCACCGACGCGCAATTGCTCTCCGCCCGCGCCACCGCTGGATTCCTCCGGCGAACCAGCATGGGCAGCCTGCGTTTTCCACCCGGCTTCCTCGCCGACGTGGAAAGCCATCTCGACCGGATGGGCGGCTGGGCGGCATGACGCGGCGACCCGGCACGGACGCGGCCACCAGCGCGCGGATGGCGCGCCAGCGGCGCACCGGGACCGATCCGGAAGTCGCGCTTCGCCGGGAGCTGCACCGGCGCGGGCTGCGCTATTTCGTCGACCGAGCACCGATCCGCGGGCAGCGCCGCCGAGCCGATCTGGTCTTCCCGCGCCGACGGGTCGCGGTCTACGTGGACGGCTGCTTCTGGCACCGCTGCCCACAACACGCCACCGACCCGAAGAACAACGCCGAATGGTGGGCCGCGAAGCTGGCCGGAAACGTGGCAAGGGACCGCGCCACCGACGCGGCGTTGATCGCGGAGGGCTGGCAGGTCATCCGAGTGTGGGAGCACGAGGACGCGGTGAGCGCGGCCGACCGCGTCCAGCAGGCGCTGGCGTCAGCGGCGCCGCACCCGCACGAGTGAGCGTGGAGCGTGTGCGGCCAGATAGCCGGACACCACCATCACCGTCATGACCGCGATTCCGGCGGCGGCAGTCGCGAAGCCGAGCATGAGGACCTCCTCGAATTGCACTTGCGGTCCAGCCTGCCCCGCGAAGCTGACAAGAGGCTGTGTACGGGGTGGTATAGGCCCGTGCCTACCTCATGGTTCGGGCGGTAGGCAGCACAATGATGTCGTGACGCGTCGCCAGAAGACCGCCGACCAGCGCGTGCGACCGGTGTCGATGGTGATCGCGCTGGCGATCGCGCTCGCGGGACTCTGCTATTCGTCCTGGGTGCTCCAGTTCGTGCTGGAGATCGAACTCGACCCGGTCAATTCCTTCCTCAGCGAACTGGAGGCGGAGGGCAAGCCGTACCGGCTGGTGTTCGCGGCCGCCGACATGATCACCGGGGCGGCGCTGATGCCCGCCGCGATCGCAGGGCTGCTGCTGTTCCCGCGCCGCAGGCTCACGACGATCGGCTGGGTGGCGCTGTTCTGCTTCGGCGCGTCGACCATCGCCGACGTCCTGCTGCCGCTGCGTGACTGCACCCCGGGCGAAGCCGGGTGCGGCGGGCCCAGCGAACGGTTCCCGCAGCTGCATCAGCCGCACGCCCTGACGAGCACGCTTGCGGTCACCTCGATCGCGGTCGCGGCATTCGCATTCAGTGTCGCCGCGTTCCGTTATCGGCGCTGGCGGATATTGCGCGAATTCGGACTGGTCGCGCTGGGCATCGGCTCGGTCGCGACGGCCTGGATGCTGATCGCCGACAATTTGCCTGGGAATTACGCGCTCGGGATCGCGCAGCGCATCCAGGTCGGCGCGATGTCGCTGTGGTTGCTCGCGCTGGCCGCCGCGGTGATCGTGGAGGCCAGGGAGTGGACCGAGCCGAGCTGGCTTGCGGCCACGACGGCGGCCCGTGCGATGCTGTCGCGCATGAGTGATCGCGTGAACATCTCCTCGGGTTCGGAGTTCGAAGACATCGTCGGCTACTCGCGGGCGGTCCGCCTCGGCAATGTCATCGCGGTCAGCGGGACCACTGCATCGGCGCCCGGCGGCACCGCCGTCGGCGGCGACGACATCGGCGAGCAGACCAGAGAAACGCTGCGCCGCATCGGGTCGGCGTTGACGGAGGCGGGCGCGAGCCTGGCCGACGTCGTGCGCACCCGCATCTTCGTCACCGACATCGCGCGCTGGCCCGAGGTCGCCGAGGCGCACGCCGAAGTGTTCGGCGATATCCGGCCCGCGACGGCCATGTACGAGATCAAGGCCCTGATCACCCCGGCGCTGCTGGTGGAGATCGAGGCCGACGCGATCGTCGCCGAGTAGGGCGTTCGTCGCCGGGCTCCGATCCAGCGGACGCCGTCACCGGCACAAGTCGCGTGGCACACGGCCCGGACTCGGTTGGCCGGACGCCGCTGGTTCCGGTGGCCGATGGCCCGGCCCGCTTGCTATCTGAACCACGCTCGTCTTCGGGGCGGGCCGGGTTTTCTGCCGCTAGGGTCGAAGCCGTGACCGCCGCCGCTTCGCAGACCCCCGTGCAGCTCGACACCGTCGCCGAGGCGACCGCACGCCTGCTCGACACCATCCGCGGACTCGACGAAGGCGCAGTGGCAGAACCGTCCCTGCTGCCAGGGTGGACCCGCGGCCACGTTCTCGCCCATCTGGCCCGCAACGCCGACAGCCTGGTCAACCTGCTGCTGTGGGCGCACACGGGCATCGAAATACCGCAGTACGCCAGCGCTTTCCTGCGCGACAGCGACATCGAGGCGGGAGCGCCTCGTCCGCTCGCCGAGCAGCTGGCCGACAACGAGGCCGCCGCGACCCGGTGGCTCGGTTTGGCGCGCTCACTGACCGACGCCGCCTGGCAGGCACAGGTTCGCACCCGCCAAGGCCGCCCCATCCCCGCGACGGAGATCCCCTGGATGCGCCTGCAAGAGGTGGAAATTCACCACGTCGACCTGAACGCGGGCTACCACCCGTCCGACTGGCCCGCCCCCTTCGTCGCCCGGATCCTCCCCCAAGCCACCACCGACTTGACCCGCCTCACCGCCGACAACCCCCTCGAACCCTTCACGCTCCACGCCACCGACACCGACTTCACCGCCACCATCGGCCTCACCGCCGCCACCAATACCATCACCGGCTCCGCATCCTCCCTGGCCGCCTGGCTTCTCGGCCGCAGCCCCGGCTCCGACCTGACCGGCAACCTCCCCGTCCTTCCGGCGTGGAAGTAGGCATCGCGCCCGGCGATGGCGTACCAGCGGCAAATCTATGTCGCTTTCAGTACCGAATATGTCGCTTCCGACGGTAGGTTCGGCCGGATGGGCCATCTAGCGTGATGTTTGCCCCAGCGGCAAACCGTTTCGGAGACAGATGATCTGGTCAACCGCACCCGCGACGTTCGCCTGACGGTGACCGGCGTCGAGCCCAGCGGACGCGCGTGATCCAGGCACGTGCCTGCGCTCAGCGATCATCCTCGCCGAATTCCTGTCCCCTCGTCCGGAGTCACGCCTATGACCACAGCGCAGTCGCCATCGTCCGCTCCCCAAACCTGCCCCGTCCAGGGTTCACCTATCAGTACCGATACCCCGCAAGTCTGTCTGCGTAGCCGGAAGTTCGCCGCTGATCCGCACAGCGGCTACCGGCAGATGCGCCAGCAGCACGGTTCGCTGGTTCCGATGGAGTTGGCGCCGAATGTGCCCGCCACCTTGGTCATCGGTTACCGCACCGCGTTGCGGATCCTCAACGACCCGGACCATTTTCCGGCCGACCCGCGCACCTGGCAGAAGAGCATTCCCGACGACTCGCCCATCAAGCCGATGCTGGAGTGGCATCCGAACGCATTGCGCAACACCGGAGATGCGCATGCTCGCTATCGGGAGACGTACACCGCGGCCATCGACGGGATCGACCTGCACGCCCTGCATTCGACGGTCGAGAAGATCGCGATACCGCTGATCAACAGCTTCTGCCAGGATGGTTCGGCCGACTTGGTATCTCAGTATGCGTTTCCGCTTGTCTTCGAGGCCCTGAACCAGATGGTCGGCTGCTCAGCGGAACTGGGCCGGCGGGTCGCCACCGGCATGGCCGCCCTCTTCGATACCGTCGAGGCCGCCCGCGGCATGCAGATGCTCAGCGAGGCGCTGATGGAGTTGATTCAGCTGCGACGCGCGGAGCCCGCGGACGATGTCACCTCGCGGCTCGCACATCATCCGGCCAACCTCGATGACACGGAGATGCTTTCCCAGCTGATCAGCTTCTACGGTGCGGGGATCGAACCGCAGCAGAACCTGATCACCAACACCTTGTTGCTGATGCTGACCGACCACCGGTTCGGCGGCGACGTACTCGGCGGCAGCCTGTCCACGCGCGACGCCCTCGACGAGGTGCTGTTCAACGACCCGCCGTTGGCCAACTTCTGCGCCACCTACCCCCGACAGCCGATCCTGATCGACAACACCTGGCTGCCCGCCCACCAGCCGGTTCTGATCAGCCTGGCCGGATGCAACAACGACCCCGAGATCCGTGGTGGAGACCGCACCGGCAATCGCTCCCACCTGGCGTGGAGCACCGGCCCGCACGCCTGCCCGGCCAAGTCCGTGGCCTACCTCATCGTGCAGGAGGCGATCGACCAACTCCTCGACGCCCTCCCCGAGCTGCGCTTGGCCGTGCCACCTGATCAGCTGGTTTGGCGACCTGGCCCGTTCCATCGGGCCATGACGGAGTTGCCGGTCGTCTTCCCCGAGTCCCCTCCGTTGCACATCATCGAGGGAGCCGCCGGGCGAAGCACGCACCGATAGAACACAACTGGCCGCCGTCCAAGTCGTCGTCAGATCTGGGAGAGGGGCCCTCTCCGCCCAGGGCATATCGAGGGCCCTCGACCCGCGCAGGTCGATGTGGCACAGGTAGTTTCACCGGTCTCGGGTGACTCCCCGACTGCGTTCTTGCTCGTAGCCAGTGCCGCCGCGCTGTATCTGCGGAGCCTGCGCCGGTGGCTCCCGCACCGCCGCTGACGGTGGTTGCGCTTGACCGAGCCCGAGAAGCTTCACCACTTCCGGGGGCACTCCCCGGGCTTGCAGGCGTGCCAGTTCTTCGGCGCGTTCCTTTTCCGCCGCCTCACGTGCTTCGCGCGCTTTGTCCTCCGCCGTGCGGGCGTCGGCTGCTTGCCGTTCCAGGCTGGCAGCGTCGGCCGCCTCTCGGGCCGCCTGTTCCCCCGTGTCGGCGGCTTCCCGTTCCTGGAACTGGTTGGGCACCGGAAATTCCAGCGCTACCCGTTCGGCGGCCGCCCGTTCAACCCGTGCACGCTCATCAGCTCCGCGTGCTTGCCTGGCTCGCTCGGCTTCTTCTCGCGCTTGCCGATCACGTTCGATCTTCTGCGGGACATCCGCCCGGCCGCGTGTGGCCCCTTCCCGGAACCGAAACATCTTCCGGAACCTGTCGGCTCCCCCGCGTGCCTTCTTCACCAGCTCCGCGGCTTTCGCTCGCTGCTCGCGCTGCTGCGCCTTTTGCTGCCGCGCTTTCTCGCCGACACCGGGCAATTCTTGCTGTTGACCTGCTTCCCTTTGCAGTCCTATCGCCCAAATCTCGCGGGCAACATGTCGGGGGATGATCCGATGCGTGAACTGGTTCGGGAAGTCTCGGATCAGTCCGGCGATAAGCTCCTGCGCTGGTTTCGATATTGTCTCGCCCTCGACAGATCGCAACACATGCTGGTGATTCTCATTCTTATCGAGTAGAACTCGCAACGCTTCCAGTTGCTTTTGGTCTTTTGCCCCCTCGATCTTCCCCGACTTTTCCTCGATACTGAAGATTTTGCCCCGGTCGTCTTTGAATTTATCGAATTGTATTCAACCTTTTACGGTGGTGGATTTTCGCGACTGCTGGACATAGCCGTTCTCGCGGTCGCGGAAATACCGGTATGCACCGTTCTCGAATATCCTGCCACGCGTATTGTTGTCGACATTGTGGCGGCCTCTGTCGTATCCATCCGGCATAACTGGACACACCCCCGGCGTGTGGAACATCAAGGTGATGGATATCGGATGGCGAATCGTTACGTGACAGGCGGGGCCTGCTCGCGGCGTTTCTCCTCGTGGTCTGCTGCGTACTCGCGCAGCGCTGCCGCTACATACGAAAACATGCCGTCGTATCCTTCGGGATGATAGCCGATCATGTCATCTATCAACCCCCATACCGTGAATTCGTCTTCGTCCTCCGTTTCGCAACGCAAAGCCGGGTTCACGTGGTCGTAGAAAGAATTCTCACGGCCAAACCATTCGAAGTCGACCCATTCAGCACCCGCGAATCTGATGAAGCATTCGCCGATGAAGCAAATGAATGCGTCGGCCATGTCGGCGTTCTCGGGAGCCATCGCGGTAGCCAAATCCGGAAACAATTCCGCGACAATGGGATCGAGCCGTTTCACCTCCGCTGAATCTTCCGGCCATGGTTCCGAAGGAATCTCACGTATGCCCGCATAGTCCAAGAACTTCCGGGCTTGCGCCTTGCGGCGGGCCGGGTCAACCCATTTACCCCATTCGGTTTGCTCGACGGGTACGCCGAGATCCATGATCAACTGCTCGTCGTTCCCCACGCCTGGCTCCTTCTCGTCATGGTCTGAACAGGTCAGTGTCGCGCGCGCACAGGTCACCGGGCAAGGAACCATCATCGCTCGACATACAGCCGTTCACACGGCAACCTGGGCCAGCCCTCAGCACTATCAGGGAGCACGTTCACCGCGTCGACGTAGTGCCGTTCCCGATGCTCTTGAACGAACACCAGAGCGGCAGTGAGGCACGCAGCGAAGTCGAACCGTGCGCCGTGCAAGAAGACTGACAGATGTACATCCGGATCATTCGGGAGCGGAGAAGTCATCGCGCTTTCCTCCGGTCATCAACCACCCGGACACCGATCCATGGGCAGACACCGCCGATGTTGCGTTCGTGCTCGCTGATCGTGCCGTCGATCAGCGGGACCAGGCGTAGGCAATGTGTGTGGTCGGGACACCTGACGTGCGTGAGGAAACCGTTCCCGTTCGGGGCTCCGTGTGCGGTCTTCCACCATCGGCACCGCGACAGCGGAACCGTGCGGTCAGACATGAGCGACCACCCGACACCTACCCGGACCACCACAGGCACGAATGGACTCGACCACAACGAGCCCGGACGGGCGGAACCTATCCCGCGGTGTCTCTATCCAATGCCTGATAGACCCGGACTCCGCCATAGGAGATGGCAACGTGACTGTCCCGCCCTCTCGAACAATCGACACGTCGATCCGGAACAACTCCGCGAAAAGCTTTGTATTGTCAGGTAGATCGGGCCGCACCAGAAAGGTCCACCTGATGCGACGTTCGCATGACGATCCGCCCCAGCTCCGGCGGGTCGATCACCGCGGGCAGATCACACACTCGCCGGTAGTAGTGGCATCGAGACAACGGCGTGTCCCCGAAAGAGATCGGTTCGTCCATCAGATAGACCTCGAGTCGCATCGACGGGTTGAGGGTGCGCCCGGCGCAGGCGGGTGTTGTGGGCGGCGGGCGTCAATGACTGTCCCCGCAATCACGACTAGGCAGAACGCAACAGGAATCGCCAATGCCCACCACTGCTGAAACCACGTCATCGTCTGTCCCCTAGGTTCTGTTGACCACCATCCGGGCGCTGGTAAGAAGCGCCGCTCGCCACGCTGTGCGTGCGTTGACGGATACACGGCCGGGAAGCAAACGAGCGAAGTACCAAGCTATTTGGCACTCGTAACACCACAGATGAGCGTTGAATGGAACCGTGACCGAGACGAACCAGCAGACAGGCGGCGTAGGACAGCGAGTCGCTCAGGCCCGGAAACTGGCGGGGCTCACGCAGCGCCAACTCGCGGACAGGGCAGCTGTTTCTCTCAGCCTCGTGCGCTCGGTCGAACAGGGCCGCGTGCCAGCAACCGGAGGGTTCCTCGGTGCGGTCTCGAAAGCCTTGCGCGTCAGCGTAGCCGATCTGACCGGGCAGCCCTTCCCGCCCGCTCCCGGACAAGACAGCGAGGTCCATGCCGCCATCGCGGTGATCCGCACGGAACTGGCTGCCTATGACCTCGACAATGTCGAAGTCTCCTCGCCGCGGCCGTTCGCCCAGCTTGCGGCCGACGTACAGCAGGTCTGTCAGTACCGGCGTAACGCCTCTACGTACAAACTCGGCGACGCACTGCCGCCTCTCCTCGCAGAAGTCCGCGCCGCGGTGCACAGAAGCAGCGGACATGATCGCGACCAGGCCCTGATTCTGCTGTGCGAGCTGTACTACTCGGCCCATAGCCTTGCTCACAAGCTCGGCTACGTCGATTTGGCGGCTCGCGCCATCGACCGACTGGCTTGGGCAGCAACAGAAAGCGGATCGCCGCTATGGACTGCGACCAGCCAATTCCATCGCGCCGCGATCCTCACCTCGGGAGGAGACTGGTCAGCAGCACTCCAATTCTTGGAGCACTGCCGGTCCAGCATCGAGTCCCGCCTGAGTGCGGGGCAGCGGCAGGACTTCATCGCGTGGGGTGGCCTGCACCTGCAATCGGGACTCGCTGCGGCTCGTTCTGGTAAACGCCACCTCGCCGACGCTCATTTGGCCGAAGCAGCGCAGATCGCTTTGCAACTCGGCGACGACAGCGACCCGATCCTGTCGTTCGGTCCAACCAATGTGGGCATCTGGCGCGTGGCACTAGCGGTCGAGGGTATGGACGGCACGGAGGCTCCCAACCGGGCTAGCACACTCGTCATACCAACCGGGACACCTAAAGAACGCGCTGGCCACCATTACATCGACCTGGCCCGCGCCTACCTCCTGCACGGCAACCGTGCCGGGGCCTTCGATGCATTGCAGACCGCAAAGACCATTGCGCCGTCACAGACGCGCTACAGCCCAAACGTTCACGAAACAGTCCGAGTATTGGCGCGGGCGGAGACACGCAGCACCACAAGCGTGCACAACTTCGCGTTGTGGTGCGGAATCACCAATATCCTGTAAAGCTCCATCAGCCTGCGGCGA
This sequence comes from Nocardia sp. NPDC051787, assembly GCF_040681325.1. Classification (NCBI taxonomy): domain Bacteria; kingdom Bacillati; phylum Actinomycetota; class Actinomycetes; order Mycobacteriales; family Nocardiaceae; genus Nocardia; species Nocardia sp. NPDC051787. Next base: position 64,028 of record NZ_JBFAYO010000009.1, on the reverse strand, counting down.
TGATTCCCTTCGCCGCGGCCGGTGTCAGGAATTCGACCCGAACGGAGGCTGTGAAGTTGTCCCGCTCGGCGAGGAAACGCTTCGTGTGGGGCTGCCGCTCATGCTCCTCGAACGCTTCGCGGTCGCGGTACACCTCGTAAAAGATCCGAGACAGCGGCGCGCCCTCGACCGTGTGCGTGGCATACATCAGCGTTCCGGGTTCGGATTCGGTGATGTCTTTGACGGTCTCCTCGACCAACTGATCGAACGCGGCAGCTTTCTCGGCGTCCTGCAGGTCGAACCTCACAACAAGCGCAAACATCGACCTCCTCGACAGCACCTCAGTCATGGATATCGACAGCGCTGGCGATCGCTGTTGGGCCAGCCGTCGATCCTCATCTACGCACTGAGGCTCCCAGCGAATGCCGGAAGCCTCAGTCCAGTGCGCCCGGAGAGACTCGAACTCCCAACCTTCTGATCCGTAGTCAGATGCTCTATCCGTTGAGCTACGGGCGCAGTGTTATTCAGTTGTACCCGGTTTCCCGGGTGTGGCGGAGGCGAGAGGATTTGAACCTCCGGTCCCCGTGAAGGGACAACTCATTAGCAGTGAGTCCCATTCGGCCGCTCTGGCACGCCTCCTGGAGCCTTCTCTTCGAGGGCACCGGTCCTTTCGAACCGCCGAGCAGCAAGGTTACAGGAGCTACCGTCCAGATCACAAAACGGCTGGTCAGCGTAGGTTACTGTCGAACCAGTCGAAGATTCTGGTCTGCGAATCGACGGCGTCGTCGTCGGCGGGCGCGGTGTCCGCGCGGTGATGCAGGCCGGGGTAGGTGACGACCAGGCTGGCGACGTCCGCGCGGGCGGTCGCGTCGCGCAAACGTTCGACCTGGTCGGGTGGGGTGGCCGGGTCGTCGGCGCCGAACAGGCCCAGCCAGGGCGCTTGCAACTGAGGGGCAGCCCGCACCAGCGGATCGACCTGCTCGGCGAGCGGCTCCACAATGCCGCGTGCCGCGACGCTCACCGCGGTCCCGATCGGACGGTTGGTCGCGACGAGGAACGCCGCCGTTCCCGCGGAGTCGAAACCGAGCACGCCGATGGTGTCGGGGAACACCCCGCGCCGGGTGAGCCAGTCGAAGCAGGCGTCGAAGTCGTCGAACAGCTCGTCGCCGAAGACTCCGCCCGGTTCGCCCGTCACCCGGTGGAAGAGATCGGGCGCGACTACCGTCCAGCCCTCTCCGGCCAGCGCGCTCATCAGGTCGCGCAGGGAGGCGGTCAACTGCCGGGACTCGTGCAGCACCACGATCCCGCCGCGGGCATTGCCCTCGGGCTCCACCACGGTTATGGGCACCTGCCCACGGGCAGTCGGTTGCTCGTCTTCCTGGTCGCTTCCCCGTAGCGGGGCGATATCGTCGTAGGTGCCCGACATGAAACCAGCGTAGGGCGAGTTGCGGTTCTTCGGTAGAAAATCGCACGTGAGGGCCTATAGCCCAGAGAATTTCCGGTACGCTGACCGGGTCATCTGTGCCGCGGATTAGGGTTGGAGTGTGACAGCGCAGATCCGGCCGGACCTCGATTCGATCCCGGCGTACACCCCCGGCCGCAGCCATCCCGGCGCGGTCAAGTTGGCCAGCAACGAAACGACCTTCGGTCCGCTGCCCGCCGCCGCCAAGGCCATCGCCGAGGCGGCGGAGTCGGCCAACCGGTATCCGGACAACCAGGTGGCCGAGTTGCGCGCTGCGCTCGCCGACTTCCTCGGGGTGGGATTCGACAATGTCGCGGTCGGCTGCGGCAGCGTGGCCCTGTGCCAGGAGCTGGTGCAGATCACGTGCGCGTCCGCGTCCGACGAGGTGCTGTTCGCGTGGCGCTCGTTCGAGGCGTACCCGATCGTGACGAAGGTCGGCAACGCCACCGCCGTCCAGGTCCCGCTCACCGCAGGCCAGGTGCACGATCTGGACGCTTTGGCCGCGGCGGTCACCGAACGAACCAAGCTGATCTTCGTCTGCAACCCGAACAACCCCACCGGCACCGCCGTCGGCAAGGCGGAACTGGTCCGGTTCCTGGACGCCGTGCCGCCGCACGTGCTGGTCGTGCTGGACGAGGCCTACTACGAATACCTGCGGCTGGCCGATCATCCGGACGGCGTGGAGCTCGGCCGGACCCGGCCCAATGTGGTTGTGCTGCGTACTTTCTCCAAGGCCTACGGGCTGGCCGGACTGCGGGTCGGCTACGCGGTGGGCGATCCCGCCGTGATCACGGCACTACTGAAGGTGCACATCCCGTTCAGCGTCAACCGGCTCGCGCAGGCGGCGGCGATCGCGTCGCTGGAGGCACGGCACGAATTGCTGGATCGCACCGACGTTCTGGTCGCGGAGCGCGGACGGGTGCGCGACGCGCTGGTGGCGGCCGGGTACCGGGTGCCATCGAGTCAGGCGAACTTCGTCTGGTTGCCGCTGGGCGAGCGCAGCGCCGAGTTCGGCGAAGCGAGCGCGGCGGCGGGAGTACTGGTACGGCCTTACGGCACCGACGGGGTCCGCGTCACGGTGGGCGACCCGCACGAGAACGATTTGTTCCTCGGCTTCGCTACCGATCCCGCGGTACTGACGCGGTTCCGCGCCTAGCGGACGCCGATCGCGCCCGCGATAGTCGGCCAGGACAACGCCAGCTCGTCCTCCCAGTACGGCCAGGAGTGCGTGCCGGTGCCGCGGAAGTGCGCGGTGACCGGGATACCGAGCGACCGAAGCCGGTCGGTGAGTCGCCGGGTGCAGGCATTGGTCGCGGCCTCCAGCGGGCCGCCGAACCCGATGGCGCTGGCGACGTCGATATTCGGGTTGCCGGGCACGTCGTGCACGCCGGGCAGGCCGCTGCCCACCGACAGATAGATCGTCTTGCCCCGCAACGCGTCGGCGTGCAACGTGACGTCGTGAGCCAGCCAGGCCGGATCGTCCTGTTTACCGAACATGTTGTCCGGCTCACCCATGTAGGTGGCCACCACCGCGCGGGCCTGCGCCTGGCCGATATCGGTGCCCATCGAGAAACATCCGCTGTGCGCGGCGATCGCGGTGTAGAGCTTCGGCTGACGGAACGCGAGCATCATCGCGGCTTCGGCGCCCATCGAGACGCCCATGACCGCGTTGGTGCCGTTGCCGTCGAACTTCGCATCGATCAGCGGGGGTAGCTCCTTGGTGAGGAACGTCTCCCACATGTTGGTGCCGAGCACCGGATCGGGCTGCTGCCAGTCGGTGTAGAAGCTGGCCGGCCCCCCGACGGTGAGCACCACGTTGACGTCCTTGTCCGCGTAGAAGCGGTCCGCGTGCCCCATCTCGGTCCAGTTGTTGCTGTCGGGGCTCGCGCTGCGGCCGTCGAGCATGTAGACGGTCGGGCGCGGGCGGGACTGGTCGCGCGGCAGCAGTACCTGCACCTCGACCACTCGGCTCATCGACGGCGACGCGACGAAGACCCGCAGCCACCGGTCGTTGATCGGTTCGATGCGGTCGATCTTGGGCGTCGAGGGCTGTTTACTGGTCGGCTCGGCCGGGCCAGGGCCGTCCGATGAGCCGGTGTTCACCGGCGGAGCAGCGCCGGGGGCCGCCGTTGCCTGGGGAGCGCCGAATGCCACCACACCAGAAACCAGTGCGGCGCTGACCAGGACGCTGGAAACCCAACGCCGCACCCCGCGGCGAGACAGCATGCCGACCATCCTGCCAGAGCCGCTATGGGTGAGGCGTAGGTCATAGCCGTGTCGAATTCCATTCGGCGCGCTCATCGAGCGGCCACAGCTTCCTGCCAGCGCCGTTCCACTCCGGCGAACCGCCACACGGCGATCGCGACCACCCAGGTGAGAACGAACAGGCCCACGATGATGTAACCGAGATCACCCAGATCGAGGTTCCCGACCCAGGCGATGACGCCCGATTCGACCTCGAGCTTCTCGGCGAAGATCGAAACGATCTCCTGCCCGCCGATCAGCAGTGCGACCGCGACCGACAGACCGGTGACCACCAGGTTGTAGTAGATCTTGCGCACCGGCTCGGCGAAGGCCCAGTCGTAGGCGAAGCTCATGAACGATCCGTCCAGCGCGTCGAACAGCGCCATGCCCGCCGAGAACAGCACGGGCAGAACGAGGATCGAGTACCAGGGCAGCCCGGTCGCCGCCGCGCCGCCCGCGATGACCAGCAGCCCGACCTCCGTGACGGTGTCGAACCCGAGACCGAACAGCACTCCGACCGGATACATGTGCCTCGGCTTGCGGACCAGCCCGATCACCGGACGCAGTACTCGGTTCAGCAGGCCACGGCTGTCCAGCTGCCGCTCCAGTTGCGCTTCGTCGACCTCGCCGCGGCGCATCCGCCGGAATACCCGCCAGATCCCCACCAGCGAGGCAAGATTCAGCAGGCCGATCAGGATCAGGAAGGTACCCGAGACGCTGGTACCCCATAGGCCGGTCCAGCGTTGCAGCGCCGAATCCTCGTTCTCCAGATCGGCCGCGAGCGCACGCACACCGAAGGCGAGCAGCGCGACGAGAACGAACACCACGGTGGAATGGCCGAGCGCGAACCAGAGACCCACGGTTTGCGTCTTCTGTTTCCCGTACTCCGCCACCAGTTTTCGCGTGGTGTTGTCGATCGCGGCGATATGGTCGGCGTCGAAGGCGTGCCGCATGCCGAGGGTGTATGCGGTCACCCCGAGCCCGACGCCGAATACCGATCCCTGGATCAGATAATGACCGGGCGCCACGAACAGCAGGAGCGTTCCCCAGCCGAGGACGTGCAGCGCGACTACGGTGACCGCCATCCCGATGACGCTCCGCACGAGCGACCCCCTCGAACCCTCGGCTTACTTTTCAAGCGCATGCCGCACAGACGACCGACCCGGCGGTGTTCTCCGGACGATGCGACGGTCGGAAACTGAAGCGGAGACGGAGGGATTTGAACCCCCGGTCGCTCTCGCGACGCTCGCTTTCAAGGCGAGTGCATTCGGCCGCTCTGCCACGTCTCCAGGGACCTGATCGTAGCGGACCGCTCAGCCGGGGTGCTTGCCGATTTCCTCGTCGACACGTCCGAACACCTCGCCGATCACCTCGAGCTGGGCCGGAGCGAGCAGATCGATGAAGTGGCGGCGGACGGCTTCGACATGGCCGGGGGCGGCGGCCTCCAGGCGGCGCATGCCCTCGTCGGTGAGTTCGGCCAGCACGCCGCGGCCGTCCTCCAGGCAGGTGTTGCGGCGCACCATCTGCTGTGCCTCCAGCCGCCGGATCTGATGGGTCAGCTTGCTGCGCGAGGACAGCACGCCATCGGCCAGCTCGCTCATCCGCAGCGCGCGGTCGGGGGCCTCCGAGAGCAGGACCAGGATCCGGTATTCGGCGATGGTCAGGTCGCTGTCGCGCTGTAGCTGGCGGTTCAGTTCCGTCATCAGGCGCTGGTGACCGTCCATGTACGCGCGCCAGGCGCGCTGCTGCGGTGGGGTGAGCCACCGCGGTTCGGCCACCGCTCGACCGCTCGGTTCGGGATGCACGATGGTCATTCTATGCGCGGCGAACTGCGCAAATCGGCGAGTGCCGCAGGTCAGCGCACCGTCGACAGCAGCGAGCGGCCCACCGCGGCCACGTCCGCGCACCCGGAGAGTCCGAGCGCCGAGTCGAAGTCGGCGAGCAAAACCCGCAGCGCGTGCCGGACGCCGGCGGCGCCCGCGAGGCCGAGACCGTAGGCCCATGGCCGCCCATAGAGCACCGCCTTGGCGCCCAGCGCCAGCGCGATCAGCACGTCGGAGCCGGTGCGCACGCCCGAGTCGAACAGCACGTCGGCACGGTCGCCGATGGTGGCCACCACCGCGGGCAAGGCGTCCAGTGCGGCGATCGAGCCGTCGACCTGGCGTCCGCCGTGGTTACTCACCACCACCGCGTCGGCGCCGGCATCGACGACCTGCCGCGCGTCTTCCGGATGCAGGATGCCCTTCACCGCGATCGGCAGGTCGGTCCATTCCCGCAGGTGCGCGAGATCGGCGGGCCGCAGTGTGTGGTTGCCGAACAACCCGACCCAGGTGAGGATGGCCGTCCGCATCGCCTCCTCGCTCTCTTCTGGCACGGCCGAGAGCTTGGCGCGGAACACCGGATCGGAGAGGTAGTTGGCGATGCCCTTGCCGTGTAGGAACGGCAGGTGCGCCAGCTCCAGGTCACGTGGACGCCAACCGAGCGTCGGGGTATCCACGGTCACCACGATCGCCGAGGCCCCTGCTCGCTCGGCACGCTGGACGAAAGAACGGGCCAGCTCGTCGTCCGCGGGCCAGTACAGCTGATACCACCACGCACCGGCCGCCGCGCCGACCTCTTCGATGGTCGACGAGGCCGCGGTGGACAGCACCGTGCCGATGCCCAGTTCCTTGGTCACCTCGGCCGCGATCACCTCACCGCACTCGTGCAGCAGCTCGAGGACACCGATCGGGGCGGTGAGCACGGGAGCGGCCAGCCGGGTGCCGAGCACCTCGACCGAGAGGTCCCGGGCGCCGGGCCCGGTCGCGCCGCGCAGCATCCGCGGCAGGATGCGGTATCGATCGAAGGCCGACCGGTTGGCGGCGGCGGTGCGCTCCGCCGAGGCGCTGCCCGCCACGTAGGCGAAGGCCGCCGGGTCCAGCCGCTGCTGCGCGAGCGACTCCAAACCCGCGGCGGTCATGGGCAATTCGGGCACCGCGCCACCAAGGCCGCCCAGGTAGATCTCGTTCTGAAAATTGATGAAGCCGCCGCTCATCCACGGAACGGTAGTCTGCGACGCCGATCATCGCAGGCCGCTTGCCGGATTGCGTTTGCGACCGCCCCGGTTCAGCGCCGCTCGACAGGGGTCAGCGCGCGGTGGTCCGCACCGGCGGAGCACTATGGCACGGTGCGTGCTATCGACCTGAACGGATTCGGTGGACCCGAGACGATGTCCTGGGCCGAGGCGCCCGATCCGACGCCCGGCCACGGCGAGGTCCTGATCGAGGTGGCCGCGGCCGGCGTCAACCGGGCCGACCTGCTACAGCGCCGAGGCCACTACCCTCCCCCGCCGGGCGCGAGCCCGATCATCGGCCTGGAATGTTCCGGTGTCATCGCGGAACTCGGCGACGGGGTACGTGACTGGGCGGTCGGCGATCGGGTGTGCGCGCTGTTGTCCGGCGGCGGGTACGCCGAACGAGTCGCGGTGCCCGCGACACAGGTGCTTCCGGTCCCGGCCGGCCTCGACCTGGGCGCGGCGGCCGGACTGCCCGAAGTGGCGGCCACCGTGTGGTCGAACCTCGTGATGACGGCGGGCCTGCGCGCGGATCACCTGGTGTTGATCCACGGCGGCGGAGGCGGTGTCGGCACCCACGCCATCCAGGTCGCCAACGCGCTCGGCGCCCGCGTCGCGGTGACCGCCGGGTCGGCCGAGAAGCTGGCGCGCTGCGCGGAGCTGGGGGCGAGCGTGCTGATCAACTACCGCGAGGACGATTTCGTCACCGCGGTGCGCGCCGAGGAATCGGGCGCGGGCGGGCCCGGCGCCGACATCATCCTCGACAACATGGGTGCGGCCTATCTGCGGGGCAATGTCGACGCGCTGGCCGACCACGGCAAGCTCGTGGTGATCGGTATGCAGGGCGGTGTGAGCGCGGAGCTGAATCTGGCCGACCTACTGGGTAAGTGGGGCACCATCCACGCCACCAACGTGCGGGCGCGGCCCGCGACCGGCGTCGGCGGCAAAGCCGAGATCATCGCCGAGGTCCGCAGGCACCTGTGGCCGTTGGTCGCCGACGGCACCGTCGTCCCGGTCATCGCCGCGGAGCTGCCGATCGAAGAGGCGGCCGAAGCGCACCGGCTGCTGGACTCCGGCGAGGTGTTCGGCAAGGTGGTGCTGCGGGTGAAAGAACTCTGAGCGGTCGCCTTCGCTCGGTCCGTTCACTCCAGCGCCAGCAGCGTCCTGCCGAGCTGATCGATCTCGAACTTGGTGGTGTAGGGCGCGAGGCCGATGGTCACGGCGCCGCCCTCGTCGTTGACGCCGAGCGCGTCGAGCAGCCTGCTGCCGCCGTGCACGCCGCTGACCGTTCCGATCCGGTTGTCGGCCAGCTTGGCGGCGACCTTCTCCGCCTGCATGCCTGCGAGCGTGAAACTGACGGTGGGAATGCGGGTGGACGCGCGGCCGATCACGGTGAGGTTCGGGATCGCGTTCAGCACGGCCATCAAGTGCTCGAACAGCTCGTCGTGGTAGTCCTGCAGCGAGGTGATCGACATCTCCAAGCGCTCGCGCCGGGTTCCGCGCGCCCGTTCGTCGAGCCCGGCGAGGAAGTCGATCGAGGTGGTCAGGCCGGCCAGCAGCGCGTACTGATGCCCGCCGACCTCGAGTCGTTCGGCGCCCTTCGCATACGGGTTCAGCGACATCGACGGGATCCGGTCCAGGAACGCGGGGTCGCGGAAGACCAGCGCGCCGATCTGCGGGCCACCCCATGCCGGTGCGCTCAGCGCGACAACGTCGGCGTTCAATTCATCGATATCGATCAGCGCGTAGGGGGCGGCGCCGAACGCGTCGGCCACCAGCAGCCCGCCCACCTCGTGCACCCGGTCCGCGGCCACCCGCACCGCCGGCGCCGAACCGACGATGGGTGAGGCGGCGGTGAGCGCCACCAGTCGCGCCGTGGGGCCGATCAGTTCCTCGAACTGCCAGGACGGCATCTCGCAGGTCTCGATCTCCACCTCGGCCCAGCGCACGTGCGCGCCGTATCGGTTGGCGATGCGCAGCCAGGGCGCGACGTTCGCCTCGTCGTCCAGCCGGGACAGCACGATGCCGGTGCCGAGCCCGAGCCGGGAACTCAGCGATTCGGCGAGCCAGGCCAGCAGGACCGCGCGGTCGGGGCCGAGTACGACACCCGCCGGATCACCGCCGACCAGATCGGCCACCGCCTCGCGCGCGGCGTCCAGAATCGCCGCGCTGCGCACCGCGGCGCTGGTGCGGCCGACATGCGAAAACGAAGAAGTTCGGAAACCGGTTGATACGGCACGGGATACCGCATCCGGAACCAGCATGCCCGCTTGCGGGTCGAGATGGATCCAGCCGTCGCCCAGGGACGGTATCAGGCCCCGAACCCTCGCGACGTCGTAAGTCATGTTGGCCACTCTAAGGGCAGCGGGCGAGCCTGTGTAACCGCGTTCCCCTCCGCGACCTGGTGGGAGCACAGCGACCTGGGACTCAGCATGGCGACCGACTTTCGACAAATCCGAACCACACGACCCGAACAGAATAGAACGCCGAGGCCACGCGGCGGCGTCGACCGGGAAACCCCTGGCGAGCCCTCCGCGCCGCCGGGGCCAGGGAGCACCGGCTTAGCGCGTTCGCGGCGGACGCGACATGATAGGGACCATGACGCACTCGGATGAGGCACCGGACCACATCGTCGTCGTCGGCCCCAACGGCAGGCCGTTGGCCATACCGGCGGCTCCAGGCTCGGACACGCCGTACACGGCACAGGTGGTGACCGACGCCAATGAGAAGGACGACTCGGACGACCGCGACGACTCCGGCGAATCGCTCGCCGATATGGTCGAGCAGCCCGCGAAGGTCATGCGGATCGGCACCATGATCAAGCAGCTGCTCGAGGAGGTCCGCGCGGCTCCGCTCGATGAGGCCAGCCGCAATCGGCTCAAGGAGATCCACACGTCCTCGGTGCGCGAGCTGGAGCAGGGGCTCGCGCCCGAGCTGCGCGAGGAACTCGAGCGGCTCACCCTGCCGTTCACCGATGACGCCGTCCCGACCGACGCCGAGTTGCGGATCGCGCAGGCGCAGCTGGTCGGCTGGCTGGAGGGCCTGTTCCACGGCATCCAGACCGCGCTGTTCGCCCAGCAGATGGCCGCACGCGCCCAGCTCGAGCAGATGCGTCAGGGCGCACTGCCGCCCGGCCTCCACGCCACCGACCCGCGCGGCGGCCAGGCCAGTCAGGTCACCGGCGGTTCCGGCCAGTACTTGTGAGACCGGCGACGCGCGTGTGCCACGCGGTGGCGGCAAGCCGCAGGGGTAGTCTCGTGCACCGTGCCCGCCGCTGCCGCTCGCCCCGACTCCGTATCCGACCAGAGTGCGGTGCGTCCTGAAGAGAGCTCAGTTGGTTCCGATGACCAAGCGCGTACAGACGACAGCTCACCGGCCTCCCCGAACGACGACGTGCGCTCCGGCGACGACTCGGCGCAGGAGAACCCGGTGAGCGCTACCACGCCGGAGACCGAGGCCGCGCGCGCCGGGGCAACCGTGGCGAAGATCGTGCCGGACTCGCAGACGTTCCGGCGTGCGTTCCAGGACTTCACCGGCGGATTCGCCCAGCGTGAGCTGTGGCTGTCGCTCGGCTGGCAGGATATCAAGCAGCGCTACCGCCGCTCGGTGCTCGGCCCGTTCTGGATCACCATCGCCACCGGTCTGCAGGCCATAGCGATGGGCGTGCTCTATGCGGCGCTGCTGGGCCAGCCGCTGCGGGAGTACCTGCCCTACGTGACGGTCGGGCTGATCATCTGGAACGTGATCAGCGCGAGCATCCTGGAAGGCTCGGAAGTCTTCATCGCCAACGAAGGCCTGATCAAACAGCTGCCTTCCGCGCTGAGTGTGCACGTCTACCGGCTGGTGTGGCGACAGCTGCTGTTCTTCGCCCACAACATGGTCATCTACCTGGTGATGCTCGCCGCATTCGGCGTCTGGCGCAATCTCGGGCCGACGAGTCTGCTGGCGATTCCGGCGATCGTGCTGATCTTCCTGAATTGCGCGTGGGTGTCGATCGTGTTCGGCATCTTCAGCACCCGCTACCGCGATATCGCGCCGATTCTCAGCAGCACCACGCTGATGCTGTTCGTGCTCACGCCGGTAATGTGGACCACCAAGACCCTGGAATCGCAGGTCGGCACCGGCGACCGCGCCAAGCTCGCCGAGCTCGTGCCGACATTCCACTATCTCGAAATCGTCCGGGCACCCCTGCTCGGCGAACCGCAGGAACTGCGGCACTGGCTGGTCGTCGGCACGATCACCCTGCTGGGCTGGATCGCGGCGATCTTCGCCATGAAGCAGTACCGTTCGCGCGTACCGTACTGGGTATAGGAGCGCCCGTGAGCCGTGTGAGTATCGAAACCCAGGAGGCGTGGGTCGAATTCCCGATCTTCGACGCGAAATCGCGGTCGTTGAAGAAGGCGTTCCTCGGCAAGGCCGGCGGTGCGATCGGACGCAACCAGTCCGACGTCGTCGTGGTCGAGGCGTTGCGGGACATCACGCTCTCCCTGCAAGAGGGCGACCGGATCGGCCTGGTCGGACACAACGGCGCGGGCAAATCGACGCTGCTGCGGCTGCTCTCGGGCATCTACGAACCCTCCCGCGGCAGTGCGCGTATCCGCGGGCGGGTCGCGCCGGTCTTCGATCTCGGCGTCGGCATGGATCCGGAGATCTCCGGTTATGAGAACATCATCATCCGCGGCCTGTTCCTCGGGCAGACCCGCAAGCAGATGCTCTCGAAAATCGATGAGATCGCCGATTTCACCGAGCTGGGCGAGTATCTGTCCATGCCGCTGCGCACCTATTCCACCGGTATGCGCGTCCGGCTCGCGATGGGCGTGGTGACCTCGATCGACCCGGAGATCCTGCTCCTCGACGAGGGCATCGGCGCGGTGGACGCGGAATTCATGAAGAAGGCCCGGCTCCGGTTGCAGTCGCTGGTGGCGCGTTCCGGCATCCTGGTTTTCGCGAGCCATTCCAACGAATTCCTTGCGCAACTGTGCGATACGGCGATGTGGATCGACCACGGCCAGATCCGCTTGCGTGGCGGTATCGAAGAAGTGGTGCGAGCCTATGAGGGGCCGGAGGCGGGGAATCACGTGGCGACCGTGCTGCGCGAAATGGAGGCCGAACGGGCCTCGGGAACCGAGCGAGAATTGGAGCGGAATCAGGCATGAGCGAGCCGACCGGGCAGGACACCCCGATCGACGAAGGGGCGCAGGCCAGGGTCGGCTCCGTGCCTGAGGAAAGCGCCGACGACCTCGGCGGCGCCCAGGACTCCGCGACGCCAGGCTCGGGCGCGCGCATCGTGGCCGTCGTCGTTACGCACAAGCGCCGCGAACTGCTCACCGAGTCGCTGAAAGTCGTTGCCTCCCAATCCCGGCCGGTGGACCACTTGATCGTGGTCGACAACGGCAACGAACCGGAGGTCGCCGCGCTGGTCCGCGACCAGCCGGTGGAATCCACCTATCTGGGCTCGGCGCACAATCTCGGCGGCGCGGGCGGGTTCGCGCTCGGCACACTGCACGCCCTGAGCATCGGCGCGGACTGGGTGTGGCTCGCCGACGACGACGGCAGGCCAGAAGGTCCCGATGTGCTGTCCATTCTGCTCGATTGCGCGGACCGGCACGGGCTGGTCGAGGTGTCGCCCGTGGTCTGCGACATCGATGAACCCGACCGCCTCGCCTTCCCGCTGCGCCGGGGCGTGGTGTGGCGGCGGCTGCGCTCGGAACTCGGCGACGAGGACTTCCTGCCCGGGATCGCCTCGCTGTTCAACGGCGCGCTGATCTCCGCGAAGGCGGTCGACGTGATCGGCGTGCCGGACCTACGCCTGTTCGTCCGCGGCGACGAGGTCGAGGTGCATCGCCGCCTGGTCCGCTCCGGACTGCCGTTCGGCACCTGCCTGCAGACGGCATACCTGCACCCCAACGGTGCGGCCGAGTTCAAGCCCATCCTCGGCGGCCGGATGCACACGCAGTACCCCGATGACCCGGTGAAGCGCTACTTCACCTACCGCAACCGCGGCTATCTGATGTCCCAGCCCGGCATGCGGAAGCTGCTGCCCCAGGAGTGGGTCCGTTTCTCCTGGTTCTTCCTTGTCACTCGACGCGACCCCGCGGGTCTGCGCGAGTGGTTCCACCTGCGCTCCCTCGGCCGCCACGAACAGTTCGGCAAACCCGACTAGTCGCCGATTCGTGCGATCGGAAATTCGGTTGCGCGGGTGCGGGGTTGAGTGCGAAGGTAGGGCAACTGCGAGAGAAGCAAGGAGGTGTGGACCGTGACGAGGAACGTTCGGGTTGTCGTGTCCGGGCGCGCTACGCATGCGGCCACACAAAACTCCTGCTCATTCTCCCTTCGCTGAACCCCTGGTCGGGTTCGGCGCCCGACGAAGGATTCCTTCCACCATGGTCGACTACGACCTTCTCGTCCCTTACGGCTGGACCGAAGCCGTTTCCACCCGTTACGCCTCGATGATCGAGGAAGGCCGCGTGCCCGCGCGGATCATCCGGATGGACCGCAGCGAATGCGACGTGGCCACGCCGAACGGGCTCGCCCGCGCCCGCTGCCCCCGCGCGGATTCCGACGTCAGCGGGCTGTGCACCGGCGACTGGGTGAGCATCGATACCGATTCCACCGTGCGGCGACTGCTTCCGCGCCGCTCGGCGATCGTGCGGTCCTCGGTGTCCGGCCGATCGCAGGGCCAAGTGCTGGCCGCCAATGTCGACACCGTGCTGATCTGCACCGCTGCCGACGGCGACGTGGACCTCGGCCGCCTGGAGCGCATGCTCACGCTGGCCTGGGAAAGCGACGCCCAGCCGATCGTGCTGCTCACCAAGTCCGATGCGGCGGCCTACCTTCCGCTGGACGAGGTGCGTGCGGTCGCGCCGGGCGCGGCGGTGCTCGCGGTGAGCGCGGATACCGGCGCCGGGCTCGATGTGCTCGTCGCGATGCTGGAGGGCACCGTCGCGTTGATCGGACCCTCCGGTGCTGGGAAATCGACCCTCGCCAACGCGTTGCTCGGCGCGGAGATATTCGCCACGAACGCGGTCCGCGATGCGGACAAGAAGGGCAGGCACACCACGGTGCACCGGGAGCTGCGGCCGCTGCCCGGCGGTGGCACGCTGATCGATACGCCCGGGCTGCGTGGCGTCGGGCTGTGGGATGCCACCGAAGGCATCGAGAAGACGTTCAGCGACATCGAATCTCTTGCCGACCAGTGTCGTTTCGCCGATTGCGCACACCGCGGCGAACCGGGATGTGCGGTGCGGGACGCGATCGAGAACGGCGAACTCACCCAGCGCAGGCTGGACAGTTACCGCAAGCTGGCGCGGGAGAACGAGCGGATCCGAGCGCGCACCGACAAGCGGCTACAGGCCGAACGAGAGCGAGCCTGGCGGGACATCACCAAGCAGCATCGCAAGATGTTCCGGGAGAAGAACTCGCGGCGCTGATTCCCCTGAGGCAGGGTAGGGTCGCCCTCGCACTGTTCGCTATCTGGGAGGGATAGATGAGTCACCCCGGCGGGTACCCGCCTCATGGCCAGCAACCCGGGCAATGGCCTGGGCAGCCGGCGTTCGGTCAGCAGCCGCCGGTCGGCCAGTACCCGTCCCCGCAGGCGCCGGCGCAGTACGCGCCGCCGCCCGCGGGGCAGCATCCGAGCCAACCGCACCTCGCGCAACCGCAGGCCGGGCAGCCCTCGTACGGGCAGCCCGCACCCCAATTCGGCCAGCCGGCATCGCAATACGGCCAGCCGCAGCCCTATGGCCAACCCGCGCCGTTCGGTCAGCCGCAGCAGTTCGGGCAGCCGCAGGGTTACGGCCAGCCCGCCGATCCGCCCGGCATCACCATCGATGCCTCGTACTCGGTCTGGGCGTTCCTGCTCGCGTTGACCAAGCCGAAAATCCTGATCAACGGCCAGCGGGTGCCCAACACCCGCTGGGGCGCGAACCACATTCCGGTCGGCCCCGGCCAGTACCACGTCCGGGTCACCACCCCATGGTTGTTCGACATGGGCCCGGCCAATGTGACGGTGCCGATCGCCGAGGGTCAGGCCACGCGCTTCTACTACAAGGCGCCCGTGGTGATCTTCCTCAACGGTGCGATCGGCCCGGTTCCGCAGAAGGCGCCGGGCATGGTGTTCCTGTACATCGTCTGGGCGCTCACCGGGCTGATGATCCTGCTGAACATCCTGGCGCTCGCGTCGCTCTGAACAAGAGAGGGCACCGGCATACCGGTGCCCTTTCTTCGCAGGCCCTATGCAACTGATTGCATATGACCGGGGTTTACGCTTAGTGTGCAAGCGCGCGACGCCGCGGGCGTCCTGTCCGCGGCACACACGAAGGAGCAGGTCACATGACGGAACCGGGATCCAAGCCGCTAGCGGGGCGGACGATGATCATGTCCGGCGGCAGCCGCGGCATCGGTCTGGAGATCGCCAAGCGGGCCGCGGCCGACGGCGCCAACATCACCCTGATCGCGAAGACCGATCAGCCGCACCCCAAGCTCCCCGGCACCATCCACACCGCCGCCGCGGAACTCGAGCACGCGGGCGGGCAGGTGCTGCCGTTCGTCGGCGATGTCCGCGTCGACGAGTCGGTGGCCGAGGCCGTGCGGCAGACGGTCGAGCGGTTCGGTGGCATCGACATCGTGGTGAACAACGCCTCGGCGATCGATCTGTCGCCCACCGATGCGCTGTCGATGAAGAAGTACGACTTGATGCAGGACATCAACTGCCGAGGTAGCTTCCTGTTGTCCAAGCTGAGCATTCCGCACCTGCGCGAATCGGCGAAGGCCGGACGCAACCCGCACATCCTCACCCTGTCCCCGCCGCTGAACCTGGACCCGAAGTGGGCGGGCATGGCGCTGGGCTACACCATCGCGAAGTACGGAATGTCGCTGACCACGCTGGGCCTGGCCGAGGAGTTGAAGGGAGACGGCATCGGCGTCAACTCGCTGTGGCCACGCACCACCATCGCGACCGCCGCGGTGAAGAACCTGCTCGGCGGCGAGGAGATGGTCGCCACCTCGCGCACCCCCGACATCTACGCCGACGCCGCCTACCTGGTGCTCACCTCGCCGGGCAAGGAGACCACCGGCAACTTCTTCATCGACGACGACGTCCTCGCCGCCCACGGCATCACCGACCTGGACAAGTACCGCGTCACCCCCGGCGACGCCGAGCTGACCACCGACCTCTTCTTGTGAGCAGCGGTGGCCGCACACCTCCCCCCGAGGTGCGCGGCCGCCAATTCTCCGACTAGTACGGCCTAAGTACGCGGAGAGGCGGGGGAGCTACCGTACAGACGTTCCCAATTGGTGCGGCTGGTGAGTTCCGGCATGGCGGCGCGGTACTGCGCCTGCACGGCGGGCAGTTCCCGGCGCAGACGGCGCAGCACGCGCAGGGTGCGGCGCAGCAGCTTACGGGCGCGGGCCTTGTCCCGCTTACGCACCCGTACGCCGGACTGCGAGGCGTCGGTGACCACCACGTGATCGAACAGCGAGACATGCCACCAGTAGGCGTCCTCCCTGGTTACGCCGATGATGCCGGGCTGGGTGCGGCCCAGCCACTGGTTGATCGCGCGCTTGAGCAGCACCAGCGTCACGCGGCTGGGTTCCCCACCCGCCCGGCGCAATTGGATGTCCGCCGAGCGGACCGGCGGGGTCGCCGCTGGGTGCTTGATCGTCTCGGGGTAGTCGCCCCGGCTGGTGCGCGCGGCGGCGAGAGCCTCGATACCGCCGTCTTGCAAGACCTTCGGACCCTTCAGGAAGTCCTCGATGCCCTGCAATGTGGTGTGCACCAGGCCGTACTGCATCGCGACCAACTGCTCGGACAGTTCGCGGAACAGCTTGCGGGTGATCTCCTTCGCGTCCAGCTCCGCGTGCAGCGAGCCGACGATCAGCGAGTTGCGGGTGCTGAAGTAGCGCGCCCAGTCGTCGTAGTCCTTCCAATAGAAGTCCGCGTGCCATACAGCGGCGTTGGGCAGCGTGACGGTGACGAACCCGTGCTCGCGCGCCCGGATGCCGTACTCCACGTCGTCCCATTGGAAGAAGATCGGGATCGGCAGCCCGATCTTCGCGACCACCTCGGCCGGAATCAGGCAGGTCCACCAGGCGTTGTAGCCCGCGTCGACGCGGCGCTCCTGGTTCTTCTTCAGCATGCTGGTGTTGCGCAGCGCCTTGGGTACCCGCTGGCCGTGCCGCAGCCGGTGCAGGTGCACTTCCTCGGCGCCGACGTTGAGGTAGTCGGGGTTGAGCAGGAACAGCATCTGCGCGCCGACCAACATCGGCTCCACCGTCAGGTTGGCGAAGGCGTTGAGCCGCAGCACCGTCTCCGGCTCGCACAGGATGTCGTCGTCCATCAGGATGACGTCGGCGTGCTCGTTGACGGCGGACACCTCGTATAGACCGCGGGTGAAACCACCCGCGCCACCCAGGTTGGGCTGACGGATGTAGCGCAGCTTGTCTCCGAAGACCGGAGCAACCTCCTGATAGCGCGACCGGTCCTGGACCAGATCGGTGCCCTGATCGACCACGTACACCGCATCGATCGCCGCGAGCACGGTGGGGTCGGACGACAACGCGGCGACGGTCTCGGCGCAGTCCTCGGCTCGGTTGAAGGTGCAGATGGCGATCGCGACCGGTCGCACGTGCTCCGGTGCGACAGCGGTCCAGGTGAGTTCCGCGATGCCGAGTGCGCCGCCGATGGCGTCGAATTCCAGCCACAGCGCGCCACCGTCGACGTACTGGTCGAGCAGGGCGGTCAGCGTCACCGAGCCACTCGCGTCGGCCTGCGTGGTGTCGATGATCCTGCGGTGGCCCGCGATGTCGGAGGCGACCAGCCGGATCTTCGCCTTCGCGGCGACGTCGAGCACCATGGTGGCCCGCACTTCGGTGACCGTGGTCCAGCGCTGCCAGTAGCTGGCGGCGAACCGGCCGAAGTAGGTGTTGGTGTGCGCGGTCGCGCCCTTGTCCAGTCGTAACGTCAGACGTTCCCGATGCGAGCCGCCCTTGACGACGACATACAGCTCGTCGCTCACTCTGGCCGACGGGCCGGTGAAGATGCCGCGCTGTAACACGAGACGGTCCGGCGCCCGATGGTCGGCGCGCAGTGCGGCAGGCGCGTCAGCGGCCGTCGAGCGATCGTTTGTTTCGGTAACGGCCTGGGTAGCCGACTGATCCATGAAATCCTCGAAATTCTCATTGTGCCGGACGGGACAGACACGCCCCTGGATGCCTTCACGGCGGGGGTGAGGATATCAACCGGCCTGTCGCCGTGCCCGCCGTGCAGCCGCGCCGCCGCTTACCCGAACTATTGCTGAAGGTTCGCCGATTCGTTGTCCGCGGTGTTGCCCGTATCCTCGCGAGCCCCGGTGAAGACGAATTTGTCGTAGGCCCAATAGCGGAACACTACCGCCACGATCTGCCCGATCAGGGTGCCGGAGATGTTGTCCGACAGCGGAGTGGACAGGTCGAGCACATAGCGGGAGAAGCCGAGACAGCCCAGTTGCAGGCCGATCGCGACGACGTTGAACACCGCGTACAGCAGATACTCGCGCCCGGGGTTGCCGGTCTGCTTGTGGGCGAAGGTCCACCACTTGTTGCCGAAGTAGGTCACCACCGTGGCCACCGCGATCGCGATGATTTTGGCCGGCAGTGGGTAGTGATAGAGCAGGCCCTCGCCGCCCCAGAACACCAGGAGGTTGTACGTGCCAGCGTCCACCAGGAACCCGATCGCGCCGACGACGAGGAAGGCGCCGCCTCGCCGCAGCGCGGTGAGCACCGTGCGAACGAGCGATCCGGTCTCCTGGGTCGCGGGGTCGGCTACGGGCGCGGTGGACTCACGGGATGGCACGGCCCGACGGTACCGCAGCCAGGCCGAACCGGACGTGAGGGGAAAATCCGCCCCCACACCCGGTGAGGTCGGCCACGCATCGGCAGTGGGTTCCCTGTACCCTCCCCGTGTTCCCACATTCAGCACCGATCGCGAGGATTGACCGGGGTGGACTCCACCGAGCTTCGTATTGCCGCAGTGGTTCCGTGTCACAACGAAGAGGCTTCGGTCGCCAAGGTCGTTGCCGACCTGCAAGCCGCTGTGCCGGGCATCGTCGTCTACGTCTACGACAATCTGAGCACGGACGCCACCGCCGAGCGGGCCCGCGAGGCCGGAGCGATCGTGCGGTACGAGCACACCAAGGGCAAGGGCAACGTGGTGCGCCGCGCCTTCGCCGACATCGAGGCCGACGTCTACTTGATGATCGACGGCGACGACACCTATGAGGCGTCGGCCGCGCCGCTGATGATCAAAACCCTGCTGGACGGCCCCTACGACCACGTACTCGGCGTCCGCAAGCAGGACGAGGGCGCCTCGGCCTACCGCGCGGGACACGAGACCGGCAACAGAGTGCTCAACGGCGTGGTCGGGAAGGTGTTCGGCGAGAACGTCGAGGACATGCTCTCCGGCTTCCGGGTGTTCTCCCGCCGTTTCGTGAAGAGCTTCCCCGCGGTCTCCCGCGAGTTCGAGATCGAAACCGAGCTCACCGTGCATTCACTGCACCTGCGGGTGCCGCGGACCGCGGTGCCGGTGGGCTTCCGGGACCGTCCCGCGGGCAGCGAGAGCAAGCTGCGCACCTACCACGACGGGTTCAGGATTCTGGCCCTGATCATCGGGCTGGCCAGGCATGAGCGGCCGGTCGCGTTCTACGGCTTGTTCGGCACGCTGAGCTGGCTGGTCTCGATCATCCTGACCATCCCGATCGTCGTGGAGTTCTACAACACCCATGAGGTGCCGCGGTTCCCGACGCTGTTCCTCGGCTTCACCCTGCTGCTGCTGGGCAGCCTGGCCTGGACCGCGGGCCTGATCCTGGACGGCATCCGGCGTTCCAGGCACGAAGCCGCGCGCCTGGTCTACCTGCGGTACACGGCGGTTGGCGCGGACGACCAGCGCCGGAACGGCAACGACGATGCCGCGCGCGACGGCGGAGCCGGGCGTTGACGACATCGGCGGGTCGAACCGCGACGCCGGACAACGATTTGGCCCCTCCCGCGGACACCGCGCCGCTACCCGTGACCGACACCGCACCACTACCGGCGACCGATCCGGCGACCCCTGGGGGCCGGTCCGTGCCGAGCTTCGCGCGCCGAGCCGTGGCGCGTCTCGGCGGCGCCACGATCGCCTTCACCGTGCTCGCGGCGATCTTCGGTACCCTGTTCACCGTTCTCACCCCGCCGTTCTGGGGTCATGACGAGATCACCCAGTTCGGCCGCGCCTACCAGGTCGCGCACGGCGGATTCCTGCCGCAGCGGATCCACGACGACCGCGGCATCGCCTACGGCGGCGATGTTCCGTCCAGTATCACCGGGCTGATGGGCTACGCCCTGAAGGACTACACCACCAACCCGGACGAGCCGGACCCTATGGTGGAGAGCCCCGCCCGCTACGACCAGTTGACGAGCGCCGCGGTCTCCGACGCCACCGATCCGGTGTGGTTCACCAACACCGCCGCCTACTCGCCGGTGCCTTATATCCCGGCCGCGAGCGGCATCCGGCTCGGCGAACTGCTCGGGCTCGACGTCGGCGGCATGCTCCTGCTCACCCGGCTCGCCGGGCTGGCCGCCTACCTCGCGGTGGTCGGATTCGGCCTGTACGCGCTGCGCGCGCACCGGATGCAGTGGCTGGCGTTCACCGTCGCGGTGCTGCCGATCGCGGTATTCCAGGCGGGCACGGTCACCGCCGACACCATGACCAATGCGTTGGCGATCCTGGTTTCCGCGCTGCTGGTGAAGGCGCTGTTCCTCGGCGAGCGGCTGGGCCGGGCGGAGACCGGCGCGCTGCTTGCCGCGACGATCCTGCTGCCGGTGAGCAAGCCCACGTACGTGCTACTCGCGTTGCTCGTCGTGCTGGTGCCCGCCGACCGTTTCGGATTCCGCGGCTGGCAGCGCTGGATCCCATGGGTCTTCGCCGCGACGGGCGCGCTCGCTTTCGCGGTGTGGATGAAGATCGCGGCGCCGACCGGCGACGGCATGGGACTGATGCGGCCACAACACCAGTGGCACTCTGTGCGTCCCGGTGACCAGCTCAGCGGCATCCTCCGTGACCCGCCGGAGTTCGTGCACGTGTTCGGGGAGAGCATCGCGCTGCGCGACCAGCGCTGGTTCAGCCAGTTCTTCGGTGAGCTCGGTTTCGCCTACGTCGACGTTCCCGCCCTCTCGATGCTGGCCTGCCTGTTCGCGTTCGCGGTGAGCCTCGGCGTCGCCGAGCGGATGGACGCCCCCGCCTTCCGCCGGACGCTGATCGTCGCGCTAACCGTGGCGGCGAGCGTGGCGATGATCTACGTGACGCTCTACATGTCGTTCACGCCGGTCGGCTACTACATCGTCGACGGTGTGCAGGGCCGCTACTTCGTGCCGCTGGCGATCGTCGCGTTCGCGGTTCTACTGCGCTGGATGCCGTTGCGGCTCACCGATTCCGCGGGGAAGACGCCGACGGTGGGTCCGGCCGTCACCGTGCTCGTTACGACGAGCGCGGCGCTCATCGCGGCGGCGGCGAAGTACTACACCATCGTGTGGGGCTGAGCGGCAACGTCATTCGGCCGCGGCGCATGGGATTCGTTCCCGGGCACCGCGGCCGTTTCCGTCTCCGGCCGTGCTGAACGTCCGCTCTTCTGGCACGCTGGATTCCGGACTCGACCGGACGCCACCATCGAAGCCGACCGGCCGCCACCAGGATTCGTTGTCCCGATACCACTGGATGGTCGCCGCAAGTCCGACGCGGAAGGCTGTGTAACGCGGCCGCCAACCGCGTTGGGTGCGCAGCCGGGTCGAGCGCATATCGCCGATCACTCAGCAGCTCCGCCGACGACTTCTAGGTGCCGGGGGAAGGCGGGCGCCGCGCTCCCATCGCGAGGAAGGAGTTGCCGTGGTCCGAATCGGCCGCGAGACGGACACCACCGAGATGCCGCTGACCTGCTCATTTGCAGATCGAGGTTGACGATTCCGCCGATCTACTGTGATGTTCATCACATAATTTGCGTGAACAGCATGTTGCGTAGCACGGAACCCCAAGTGGCCGTAGGAATTCGGCACCACGTCAATCACAAGATCAAGTAATAGTCAATCACGGACACGTCACGATCTGGCCACTCTTCGACTAGGTTCTTGCTCGTCTAGTCCCCCGAACGCTTCAGATCGAGGTTCCGAACAAATGCTGATGAGGAAATTCGCCGCGACGTCGGCACTGCTGATCGCCGCCCTCGGCGTCACCGCCGGCACCGTCAACGCGGCCCCGGCCGGTGAAGCCGCCAGCGGCGCGGTGAACTTCACCGCGCACACCACCGATACCAAGTCCATCATCAAGACCGACGCCGGTTCCCTGGTCGTAGAGGACGGCGTCTTCAAGGTCAAGGCGCCCAACGGCAGCGTGGTCGCCGGCACGCCGCTGACCTTCCGCGTGGACGACTTCGAGTTCCCGATCGCCGCCGACATCTCCGACCGGACCGCCACCCTCACCCCGCAGCTCGACAAGACCCACGCGGTCTACAAGCCGGTCGCCCTTCCCTTCGAGGACAAGGCGCCGTGGAAGTCCGAGTACGACCGTGAGCAGGCCGCCTGGTCCCGCCTCACCAGCACCATCTCGACCGGCGCCACCATCGGCACCCTGGTCGGCGGCCTCGGCGGCGCCGCGGTCGGCTGCGTGCTCGGCGGCATCGCCGGTGCCACCGTCGCCGCCGCCACGATCGTCGGCCTGTTCGGCCCGTTCATCCCGGCCGCGGCCATCGGTTGCCTCGGCGGCATCATCGCGGTCGGCGCGCTCGGCACCGTCGCGGGCCAGCTGCTGGTCACCGCCCCGGTCGCGATCGGCGCCGCGATTCAGTACTTCACGACGATCAACCAACCGTTCACCCCGCCGGCGAAGTAACCCGCCACTCGACGCGCACAATTGACAACGAACCGGAGCCCCGCCCGCGCACCCGCACGGGCGGGGTTCTTTCACGTCCGACCGATCGGATCCCGACCGCCACAGTGATCACGTGCTGGTCGAGGACCACGGCGGCGAACCACACCGTCGTCCGGGGCTCACCCGCAAGGGCATTCGAGCCGCTTCAGTCTCCGGCCGCGCTGAGCGTCCGCTCTCCCGCCTCGCGGTAGGCGCGCTCGGTGTCGGCCTTGATCGGCCGCCACCAGGATTCGTTGTCCCGATACCACTGGATGGTCGCCGCCAATCCGGCGCGGAAGTCCGCGTAGCGCGGCTGCCAGCCGAGTTCGGTGCGCAGCAGGGTCGCGTCGATCGCATACCGCTGGTCGTGACCGGGCCGGTCGGTGACGTGGTCGAAGTCGCCGGGATCCCGCCCGAACTCCTCCAGCAGCAGGCGCACTACGGACTTGTTGTCCAATTCCCCATCGGCGCCGATCAGATAGGTCTGGCCGATCCGGCCACGGCGCAGGATCTCCCACACCGCGCGATTGTGGTCATCGACATGGATCCAATCGCGCACCTGGTCCCCCGCGCCATAGAGGCGGGGACGCACCCCGTCGATCAGGTTGGTGATCTGACGTGGGATGAACTTCTCTACGTGCTGGTAGGGCCCGTAGTTGTTGCTGCAGTTGGAGATCGTAGCCCGGACACCGAACGAGCGGGTCCACGCGCGCACCAGCAGATCGCTCGATGCCTTGGTGGCCGAGTACGGGCTCGACGGGTTGTACGGCGTGGTCTCGGTGAACGCCGGAGCGTCCGGCGCCAGGTCGCCGTACACCTCGTCGGTCGACACGTGGTGGTAGCGCACATCGTGGCGGCGCACGGCCTGCAGCAGCGAATAGGTGCCCACGATATTGGTCTGCACGAAGGGCCATGGCTCGGCGAGGGAGTTGTCGTTGTGCGACTCGGCCGCGAAGTGCACCACCGCGTCGACGCCGCTGACCAGCTCGTCGACCAGATCGAGGTCGGCGATGTCGCCGTGCACGAAGTCGATGCGGGCGGCCACCGGATCGAGCGAGGCCCGGTTCCCGGCGTAGGTCAAGGCGTCCAGGACGGTGACGGTCGTATCGGGATGGTCGGACACGGTCTGCTGGACGAAGTTCGCGCCGATGAATCCGGCTCCGCCGGTGACGAGCAATCGCACCCCATGACTCTACGTGGGGTACGGTCCCGCCGACGACGGACTCGAAATCCCATGACGCCGAGGGCTATCCAGGATTTCGATCTGTGACCTTCATCTCACTTGATTCCCATCGATGAGAACCGCGGGTTTGGTTTGTTGCGGAAAACCCCGGTCAGCGCCCACATTTCCGGAACCCCACCGAGCCGCGAGTCCGCATGGTGAACAAAATTTGAATAAACAGTCACAACGGGTTCACCACTCGTTAGCTGGTCTAGATTTTGCTCGTCTAGTCCCCTCCGAACGCTTCAGATCGAGGTTCGAAACAAAATGCTGATGAGGAAATTCGCCGCGACGTCGGCACTGCTGATCGCCGCTCTCGGCGTCACCGCCGGCACCGTCAACGCGGCTCCGGACACCGAAGCCGACAGCGGCGTGGTGAACTGGAGCGCAGGCGCCACCCCGACGTCGACCATCATCAAGACCGACGCCGGCTCGCTGGTCAACGAGGATGGCGTGTTCAAGATCAAGGCCGCCAACGGAGCCACCCTGGCCGGCACCGAGCTGAAGTTCCGCGTCGACGACTTCGAGTTCCCGATCGCCGCCGAGATCTCCGACCGCACCGCCATCCTGACCCCGCAGTTCGACATGGAGCACGCGGTCTACAAGCCCGTCGCCCTTCCGTACGAGGACAAGGCGCCGTGGAAGTCCGAGTACGACCGTGAGGTCGCCGCGTTCAACCGCCTGAAAGACACCATCGGCATGGGCGCCACCTTCGGCACCCTGGTCGGTGGTCTCGGCGGCGCGGCCCTCGGCTGTGTCGCGGGCGCCGGCGCGGGCCTGGTCCTGACCGGGCCGCTGCTCGGCCTGTTCGGCGCTGGCCCGCTCGCCGGCTGCATCGCCGGTGCGGCCGCTGTCGGCTTCCTGGGCACCCTGGCCGGTCAGCTGTTCGTGACCGCTCCGGTCGCGATTCTCGCCGCGATCCAGTACTTCTCGACGGTCAACCAGCCGTTCAACGCGCCGGCCAAGTAATCAACGGCTGAACGCACACAACTGAAGACCAACGTCAAGCCCTGCCGCGCAACCGCGCGGTGGGGCTCGGCGCTATTCATGGCCGCTATAGCGCAGATGAATAAATGCTGAACAAATACGGAATGAAAACTATTTGCAAGGCTCTGACGTGCCCTGACGAAGTTGGATAACTTCGATTTGGAAATTTAATCTTGATTGCGCAGCCAAGTCGGACCTGCCCCGGTCGAACGAGTCCAGACGGACGCGAGCCCCGTCCCGTCCGGATACGGGGCGGGGCTCGCCTCGGAGAGGCCGGGCGGTCAGGCCGTCCGAGCCTGCTGTTCGTCCTCGATCCGGGCCCGCACGAACCGCGAAACCCGCGCCAGCGCCGCCCTGCTCTCCGGCAGGTTCGGCGCCATGCTCATAAAGGCGTGCACCTGGCCACGCCACAGCTCCAGCGCGTTCGGCACGCCCGCCGCGGTGAGCCGCTGCGTCATCAACTCGCAGTCGAACCGCAGCACCTCGTCCTCGGCGGCGATCAGCAGCACCGGAGGAAGCGCGGACAGCGCCGCGTTCACCGGTGACAGGGCCGGATCCAGCACACCGTCGACCTCGGCGCCGATGCGTACCACCGCCTCCAACGCCGAAAGCGGGATATACGGATCGCGCGCGACGTTCACGTAGTCCCGCTTCGCGCCGTAGTCCAGGTCCAGCAGTGGGCTCAATCCGACCAGCCCGGCGGGCGCGGGCAGTCCCGCCGCCAACGCGCGCAGTGCCGTCGCGAAAGCGAGGTATCCGCCCGCCGAATCGCCCGCGAAGATGATCCGGGCGGGATTCGCACCGTGGCGCAGCAGCCATCGGTATGCGGTCAGGCAGTCCCGCACCGACTGCTCGATGCGCCGACCGGGCAACTGGCGATACTCGACGTTGACCACCGGAAGTCCGGTGCGGCGGGCCAGGCTCGCCGCGATCGGCCGGTGGCTGCGGGTGTTGCAGATCGCGAAGCCGCCGCCGTGCGTGTAGAGCAGCGCGCCGTGCCGCAGCGCACGCGCGGCGCCTGCCGGACGGATGATCTCCAAGTGGAAGCCATTGAGTGATACCTGCTCGCGGTCGATGCCGCGCGGCTCGGGCCGCAGCCATGCCAGCCCGTTCACCGTGGCGGCGCCGATCGGAATTGTCGCCTTGGTGACCGGGAACGTCCGCAACACGGGCCGCACCACACCCATGCACGCCGCCAACAACAAGCGCGATTGCGCGCTGGGGCCCTCCGGATTCATCACCACGCCGGGCTCGCCGTCTGCGGCCGCGGCTCGCACACCATGCCGGCGTCCGAACTGGGCGTCAAGGTCGGACATCGCGCACCTACCTCACACTGGCGCGCCGAGTCACGACCGGACCGAGGTCGCCCAGGCGAGCTGTCGGCGCTGACATCTCACACGATGTTTGTCAGAACATCGTGCACAAGTGACCTACGCAACAGAATCGCCTGAAGCAGGGGGAAGTGAAACGCCCGTAATCGAATTGACGACTACTCGGAACCTCATCGAATCCCGGCGCCGCGAAACTGGCAGACTCCAAGCATGCGCGGAATCATCTTGGCGGGCGGCACCGGCTCCCGGCTGCACCCGATCACGCGCGGGGTGAGCAAGCAGCTGGTCCCGGTCTACGACAAACCCATGGTCTACTACCCCCTTTCCACGCTGATGCTCGCGGGGATCAGGGACATTCTGGTGATCACCACACCGGAGGACGCCGACGCGTTCATGCGGCTGCTCGGTGACGGCGGCCAGTTCGGCCTCGACTTGAGTTATGTGGTCCAGCCCGAGCCGGACGGCCTGGCCAGGGCCTTCGTCCTCGGCGCCGACCACATCGGCACCCAGTGCGCCGCACTGGTGCTCGGCGACAACATCTTTCACGGCCCCGGGCTCGGCACCAGCCTCAGCCGCTTCCACGGGATCGACGGCGGCGCGGTTTTCGCCTACTGGGTATCGGATCCGACGGCCTATGGCGTCGTGGAGTTCACCGAAGGACGCGCGGTGTCCATCGAGGAGAAGCCGAAGGTGCCCCGCTCGAACTACGCGATTCCCGGGCTGTACTTCTACGACAACGACGTCGTCGAGATCGCCCGATCGCTGCGTCCGTCGGCGCGGGGCGAGTACGAGATCACCGACATCAACCGCGCCTACCTGGAGCAGGGTCGGCTGCGCGTGGACGTGCTGGCCCGCGGCACCGCGTGGCTGGACACCGGCACCTTCGACTCACTGCTGGACGCGGCCAACTACGTGCGCACCATCGAAGAGCGGCAGGGCCTGAAGATCGGCGTCCCGGAGGAAGTGGCCTGGCGGATGGGCTTCATCGACGACGAGCAGCTGCGCACGCTCGCCGAACCGCTGGTCCGCTCCGGCTACGGTCGCTACCTGCTCGATTTGCTCGAACGCGGACGGGACTGGTGAGCATGGAGTTCCGAGAACTCGCGGTGCCGGGTGCGTGGGTGGTCACCCCGCGCCAGCACGGCGACGATCGCGGCATGTTCCTCGAAGGATTCAAGGCCTCGGAGTTCGAAAAGGCGACCGGACGGGCGTTCGACCTGCGGCAGGTGAACTGCTCGGTCTCGGCGGCCGGGGTGCTGCGCGGCATCCACTACACCGAGGATCCGCCGGGTCAGGCGAAATACGTGACCTGTGTGCGCGGCGCGTTCCTCGACGTGGTCGTGGACCTGCGCCGTGGCTCGCCGACCTACGGGCGCTGGGACAGCGTGCTGCTCGACGACGTCGACCGGCGGTCGGTGTTCCTGTCCGAGGGTCTAGGGCACGCGATCCTCTCGCTGGCGGACGGGTCGACGGTCACCTACCTGTGCTCGCTGGAGTACCAGCCCGAGTTCGACCGGGACCTCGATGCGTTCGACTCCACACTTGGCATCGAGTGGCCGCGGGTCGGTCGCGACGGCAAGCAGCTGACCTTCGTCCGTTCCGCGAAAGACACTGTGGCCCCGCCGTTCTCCTGAGCGCATAAGACGCTGCCGGACGCAGTCCGTCCGAAGCCCGCGCCGGGCCGAGCGCAGGCCGAGGCAGCCGCATAAAAGACGCTGCCGGACGTAGTCCGTCCGAAGCCCGCGCCGGGCCGAGCGCAGGCGAGGCAGCCGCATACGCCGAAGCGCCGCCACCCGGTGCGATGACGGCGCTTCGGCGTCCGGCGGTCAGCCGACGAGTTCCAGTTCCTTCGTTCGCGCCGCCTGCTCCTGCCTGCGGAATCTCGGTGCGAAGGCCAGCAGGGCGACGAGCGCGCCGACAATGGACACGCCCGCGGCGAACTCCAGACCGGGGCGGTAGGTGTCGAGCATCCCGGCCGCCGAGATGTCGGCGTGCGCGCCGGAGGCGATGATCGCCGTGGTCACCGCGAGCACGATGGCCGCGCCGACCTGCATGGACGTCTGCAGCACACCGGCCGCCAGGCCTTGCTCGTCGTCATCGATGCCGGTGGTGGCCTGGATGTTGATGGCCGGGAAGCCGACCCAGCCGATGCCGATGAGCAGCACCGCGGGCAACAGCATCGTCAGGTAGGACGGCGTGGTGTCCAGCCGCAGGAACAGCAGGTAGCCGACGGCCATGACGACCAAGGTGATCGCGATCACCGGCCCGGTGCCGAACCGATCGACCAGCTTGTCCGAGAAGAACGCCGAAAGCACAACCAGCAGACCGACCGGCAGCAGTGCCATCGCCAGCTTCAGCGGCGACCAGCCCAAGGTGTCCTGCAGGTACAGGGTCACGATGAACTGCCAGCTGAAGTAGGAGCCCGCCACCGCGACGATCGCGAGACTGGCCCGCACCAGCGAGGCCTTGCGCAGGATGCCCAAGCGCACCAGCGGGTACCGCACTCGCTTCTCGGCCGCGATGAAGCCGCCGAACAGCACCGCGACCGCGACGAATGAGCCGACAGTGCGCGCCGACGCCCAGCCCGCTTCCGGCGCGGCAACCACGGTGTAGACCAGCAGCAGCATCGCCGTGGTCGACAGCAACGCGCCGAGCAGGTCGTGGCCGCCTTCTTCGGCGGGCTTGTCCTTCGGAACCAGCACGTAGGCGGCGGCCAGCGCGGCCAGCGCGATCGGCACCGGAAGCAAGAACGTCCAGCGCCAGCCCACACCGGTCATCAGGCCGCCGAACAGCAGGCCCATAGAATAGCCACCCGCGCCGAACACGGTGTAGATGGACAGCGCCTTGTTCCTGGCCGGTCCCTCGGCGAAGTTCGTGGTGATGATGGACAGGCCGGTCGGCGCGGTGAATGCGGCGGCCAGGCCCTTGACGAACCGGGTGAGGATCAGCAGCGGACCGGAGCTGACCAGGCCACCGGCCAGCGAGGCGATGGCGAAGACCGCGAGAGCGATCAGGAAGACCTTGCGCCGCCCGAGCAGGTCGGCGGTGCGTCCGCCGAGCAGCAGCAGACCGCCGTAACCGAGCACGTAACCGCTGACCAGCCACTGCAAGGTGGAGGTGGACAGATCGAGTTCCGCGCCGATGGACGGCAGCGCGACACCGATCATCGAAACGTCGAGACCGTCGAGGAACAGCACGATGCACAGCGTGATCAGCATGCCCCAAAGCCGGATGGACCATCTGGTCGGATCGGTCGCCGAGGCGGCCGAGAGCGTTGCTGGTGAAGTCATGCGGAGGACATTACATGCGCATGCATTAAATGCCAACACATCTAATGCAGTTGCATACGATGGCCTGGGCCACTAAGATAGGGCCATGTCGAAGCCGTCCACTGTGCACGCGGGCCGGCGCACCGGCGCGCTGGTCGAAGAGTGGCGTGCGCTACTCGATCGGCACGCGGCGGTGAGTTGTGCGCTGGAGAAAGCGCTCCAGGCCCGGCATCGCATCGGACTCAGCGAATTCGAGACGTTGGACCGGCTGGTCGACGCCAACTGCGGCGATTACCGCATGAGCGATCTGGCCGGCGACATCTACCTGAGCCAGAGCGCGCTGTCGCGCGCCGTGGCCCGGTTGGAGCGCGACGGCCTGGTACGGCGCACCATGTGCGCCGAAGACCGCCGCGTCGTGTTCGTCTGCCTGACCGACAAGGGTCGCGAAGTCCACGAGCAGGCGCGGCCCACCCATCGGGCCGTCCTGAACGAAACGTGGGAGTTGCCGGGCCCGCCGAAGTGCTGACCCCGCGGCGCTATCCGAGCGACGCGCGCACGTTCTCGATGCTCGCGCGCGCGTCGACCGTCACTTCCTCGATGCTCGCGAAAGCCGCGCGGAAGCGCGTGATCTCGTGCTCTTTGTCCAGGTAGATCGATCCGGTGAACGCCTCCACGTATACCACGGGGGGTTCGGGTAGCTCACCGGAACCAGCCTCGGGGAACTCCAGCAGCACGAACCGGCCCGAGCTCATGCCCTCGTGATACCCGCAATCCCTGGGTACCAGGCGAATTCGGACGTTCGGCAGATCACACATGCGGCGCAGGTGATCGAGCTGCTCGGCGGTCACCGCCGGGCCACCGATGCGCCGCCGCAGCACCGCCTCGTCGATCAGCACGTCCAAACGCAGCGACGCGTCGGCGCGGGTGACCAGCGCCTGCCTGGCCTGACGCAGCCGCACCCGGCGGTCGACAGCGTCGGCGGACAGTTCCGGATGCGACGCCGCGAGCACCGCGCGGGTGTACCCCTCGGTCTGCAGCAGGCCTGGCACGAGGTCGTTCTCGTAGGTGGACAGCCGGGCGGCCGCCTCCTCCAGCCCGATATAGACCTCGAAGCCCTCCGGGATGACGTCGCCGTAGGCGGTCCACCACCCCCTTGCTTTGGTGTCGCGCGCCAATGCCGTCAACGGTTCGAGCAGTTCGGGCGGCGCGCCGTAGATCTTGCACATCGCCTCGACGTCGAGACCGCGCAGCGAGGTCTGCCCGGTCTCGATCCGCCAGATCTTCGCCTCCGACCACTCCAGTTGCTGCGCGGCCACCCGCGTGGTCATCCCGGCCCGATTGCGCAGATCGCGTAGCTTGCGGCCGAGTTGCCGCCGCGGCATGGTCGAACCAGTGGTCCCCTGCGGTAGACCCATACTTCCCCCCTTTTAGCCGTACACCGACCGCGCTACGACCGATCACGTCCCGGTCGGCGGCGCGGCCCACCTTCTCGGACACTCGCGGTGGATGTTCGAGGGTGTCCGACCAGCATTGTTCACAGCGAAACTGACACCGGTCACTGTGCGTGTCTCAGCCAGGTCGGTGTCACTTCGGCGCCAAACGCCCTCCATGCAACGCGTTTCGCGCTGCCTACCTGCGCGGGGTGCGTTTGCGGAAACGCCAGAACTGCACCGCCCGAACGTCTTCGGAGAGTTGGTTGACCGGCTCCGCCACGTCGGCAAGAGCTTGGAACAGATTGTCGGCCAGCTCGCTGATGTGCTCCACCCTGGTCGCCAGACGCGAGGCGTTCACCAGGAATTCGAGCATCAGGCGCACGGCGGCCGCGATGGTCAGACCGAGCGGAACCCCGAGCAGCGCGGCGAGCACGCCGAACACCGCCGATACCCGCCACATCGAGATGATCAGCGCGATCGGCACGGCGAAAGCGAAGACCAGCCCGAGGATGTAGGCCAGCGGCAGCAGCGTGCGGGTGGCCGGGCGATGGAACTGTACGTCGAGCAGGGCGCGTGCGGCGGCCTCACTCCACTGCATGAACGCCCGCGGGCTGCCGAACGGCTCGGCGAGTTCCTCGTCGGACTCGTCGCGGGAGGACCGCTCGGCCGCCTTCCACGTGATCCACCGCGACTCGGCCTCGAACTCCTCCGCCTGCCCGCCGCCGGCGGGCACCCCAGTGTCGTTCGATTCATCGCCTCCCGGCCTGACGCTCATGCCTGCGCCTCGCCGACGCTCGGCTCCAGCACGAGCGAGTACTCGGCTGTGTCCACTGTTCGCTCGCTGCGCTCGGCTGTGTCCACTGTTCGCTCGCTGCGCTCGCTCATGCCGAGAATCCTCCTCGTTCGCGGCGGCGCGATCCAGCCCGGAAACGCGAAGGACCGGGAAGTTTTCGCGCATGCAACATCAATCACACAGTCCCCAGCAGTTTCACTGCTTCGACCCAGCGAGTGTTCAGGTCGGCGGCCGAAAGTGGCTGCGTAGCAACAACTGCGAGCCACGGCGGGACGCTCGGCGGCACACGGTCGGACCTCTCGGAAATGAGACCTAGGCGACACTCCGGAAATTTGTTCCGAAGATCGCGTAACGCTCCAAGCGGCCACCGGCGATACGACCCATGAATGCAGGACCCAGAGATCTACCGGGGAATGGAGAAGACAGTGCGCACCACGTTTCCGACTTCCGTCTCGGCGGCCGAGATGACCGCCGCTGCGCAGGACTACAACCAGCGCGGATGGACGGTCGCCGAAACGGCCAACGGTCTCAGCCTGATTACCGACGACGACTTGTCCGGCATCGAGGTCACCGGCGAACTGGTCGGCGAGGTCCGCCGCTTCCTGCGCGCCAACAACCTGTCCGGTCCGGTGATCGAGATCCCCGGCGCGGAGCGTCGCGAGATTCACCTGGTCACCGGTGTCCGCAAGGCCGCAATGGCGCTGCAGGCGCTGCGCGAGGCCGGTGCCACCGTGTACAGCGACGGCGCGGGCATCCCGCTGCCGCCCACCCAGCTCTCGGCCGGCTCGGCCCACTGGGGTATCGCGCCCGCCGAGGCTCGCTGGGTGCCGCCGGTCGTCGCGATCGCCGCCGCCGTCCGCGCCGCGCGCGCGTCGCGCCGCGCGAAGCTGACCATCGCCTGCTGAAGAACACGTCCGAGATCCAATTCACCTGCTGATCGCGGGCCGGGACCGCGCTGACCGGCCTGTTTGCGACCGGTATCCGTCTCGGCGCTCTGGTTCCCCAACCCAGAGCGCCGCCGGGTGCCGGTCGTTCGGCGTTGCGGATATCGAGCGTTCTCTTTTCAGTTCCACCGCCGGACGCCAAGATGGGGTATGGCCCCGATCACGCAATCGCGCACCCTGCTGCGGACCTGCCCGCTCTGCGAAGCGGTCTGCGGACTCGAACTCACCCTCGACGCCGACGACCATGTAACCGCGGTTCGCGGCGACCGGAACGATCCCTTCAGCAAGGGTTTCATCTGCCCGAAGGGGGCCAGCTTCGGCCATCTCGACGAGGACCAGGACCGGGTGACAGAACCGCTGATCCGCGACCGCGCCAGCGACACCTGGCGCACCGTGTCCTGGGACGAAGCCTTCGATTACATCGCCGAGCGATTTCCCGCCATCGTGGCCGAGCACGGAAACCAGTCAGCGGCGGCCTACTTGGGCAACCCCAATGCGCACACCGTCGCGGGCACGCTGTACGTACCGATGCTGCTGCGCGCGTTGAGCACCAGGAACATCTACTCCGCGAGCACGGCCGATCAGATGCCCAAACAGGTGGCCAGTGGGCTGATGTTCGGCGACCCGCTGACCGTGCCGGTACCCGACCTGGACCGCACCGACTATCTGCTGATGCTCGGGGCGAACCCGCTGGAATCCAATGGCTCGCTGTGCACCGCACCGAACTTCCCCGGCAGGCTGAAGACGTTGCGGGGCAGGGGCGGCCGCTTCGTCGTGGTCGATCCCCGGGTGACACGCACCGCGAAACTGGCCGACGAGCACCTGTTCATCCGTCCGGGCAGTGACGCGTACCTGCTGTTCGGCATCGTGCACACGCTGTTCGCCGAGCAGCTGACCAAGGTCCGCCTCGAGGTCACCGGACTGGACGAATTGCGCGCGGCCGCGGCGGTATTCGACCCGGAGGCGGTGGCGGTCCGCACGGGGGTGCCCGCGTCGACGATCGTGCGCCTCGCCCGCGAGCTCGCCGCGGCGCCGACCGCGGCGGTCTATGCCCGGATCGGCACCTGCACCGCCGAGTTCGGCACGATCACACAGTGGCTGGTCGACGCGGTCAACACGCTGACCGGCAACCTCGATTCTCCCGGCGGCGCCATGTTCGCCACGGCGGCCGCGGGCGGCATCCCCCGCACCAGGCCGTTTCGCACCGGGCGCTGGACCAGCCGGGTTCGCGAGCTGCCCGAGGCCATGGGCGAATTGCCCGTCGCGACGCTCGCCGACGAGATCACCACGCCGGGCGAGGGACGGATCCGCGCGCTGGTGACGGTCGCAGGGAACCCGGTGCTGTCCGCGCCGAGCGGCGCCCGCTTGGACGCCGCGTTCGCCCAGCTGGACTTCATGGTGAGCGTGGATCGGTACGTGAACGAAACAACCAGGCACGCAGACGTGATCCTGCCGCCGCCACGGCCGACGCAATCGCCGCACTACGATTTCGCCTTGCTGCAGTTCGCGGTTCGCAACTACACCCGTTATTCGCGTCCGCTGGTGCCCTTGGGCGACCGGCCTTCGGAGCCCGCCGTCCTGGCCCGCCTGGCCGCGGCGCTGACCGGACGGCCACACGACGGATCCGACGGCGTCGACCCGCTCACCGCCGTGGACGAACTGGTTATCGCGGGTCTGCTGCACAAAGCCGGGCTCGCGGACCGGCGTGGCGAGCTGATCGGCGAGAACAGCACCGAGCAGCGCATCGACCTGATGCTGCGCCTTGGCCCGTACGGGGAATGGAACGGCGGCACGCTCAACCTGCGAGTATTGCTGGACAACCCGCACGGCATCGACCTCGGCGCCCTGCGGCCGCGGCTGCCAGGCGTATTGCGGACGGCTACCAAGCAGGTCGATCTGGCGCCGCAGCCGCTGCTCGACGACGTGGCGCGGATGCGCGAGCGGCTCGGCGACGCGGCACCGGAGATCGTGCTGATCGGGCGACGCCAGCTGCGGTCCAACAACAGCTGGATGCACAACATCGCGCCGCTGGTCAGCGGATCGAATCGCTGCACGCTGCATATCAATCCCGCCGATGTGGAGCGGCTCGGACTCGGCGACCAGGCCGTGGTGAAGTCCGCCGCCGGGACGCTGACGGTTCCGCTGGAGCCGACCGACGCCATCATGCCCGGGGTGGTGAGTCTGCCG
This sequence comes from Nocardia sp. NPDC051787, assembly GCF_040681325.1. Taxonomy (NCBI): domain Bacteria; kingdom Bacillati; phylum Actinomycetota; class Actinomycetes; order Mycobacteriales; family Nocardiaceae; genus Nocardia; species Nocardia sp. NPDC051787. Next base: position 29,215 of record NZ_JBFAYO010000009.1, on the reverse strand, counting down.
CATGGTTGGGGCCACGTCGACAGCGCGCAAACTGTCGCCCGTGCACACGCCGGGGTCAACGCCAATGTGCTCACCGATGATTCGGTAGTCGACGTGCCGTCTGGCAACGCCGTCTTCAACGGGGTCCCGGTCACCTTGAGCTGTGTTTGATTGCAGCGCCTGCGGCGCCGCGAACGGAGCATGCTCGGTCTCGCTCCGCTCCAAAAACGGAGCAGGGCCGATGCGTTGCGTGCCGCGGTATCCGCGGTTCTGGGTTGCACCGGCCGCGGGCGCGCTCCGCTGGCTGGCCGCCGCTCGCGAACGTCATAGCGGACGCAACGGACACACGGATATGAGCCCGGGCCGCTGGGCAATGCTCGACCTCGCTGCGCGCGAAAACGGGTGCGGCGACGACGGTGCGACTGTGGAGCCTCGATCATGAGGCCCTGGATCTTCCGGAGATCCCAGATCTTCGCGGCCTCCGGCCAATTGAGCACGCCCGGACAATCCCGGCCGGTCGGATTGTAGCTAATTTTCGGAAACCCTTGCGCCACGGGTCGATTCAGTGCATTCTCAACGTTGATTTCGAAGTTTTGCCGTGCGGTTCTCATCTAAAATGAACGGGATTTCGGTGCGCCGCGGTTCAACGTCGAGCCTCGTGGATCCTGATTCCGACGACCCAGAGGGGCGGAGATGCGAGGTACACAGATCGGCAGCGTCGGCGAGCGCGAACTGCAGGAAAGGTACGGCACACAGGACCGAGCCCAGCGGTTCTACGACGATCAGGTGCTGGACCGGCTCAATGCCGCGATGATCGAATTCATCGGCCGCATGGATATGGCCTTCATCGCCACCGCGGACAAACGGGGCGAATGCGACGCTAGTTTCCGTGCCGGGCTTCCCGGTTTTCTGCACGTCATCGACGAACGCACGATCGCCTACCCGGAATACCGTGGCAACGGCGTGATGGCCAGTCTCGGCAACATCCTGGAGAACCCGCACGTCGGCATTCTGCTGATCGATTTCGTGCAGGATCTCATCGGACTGCACATCAACGGTTCGGCACGCATCGTCGCCGACCCCGCGCTGCGCGGCGCCGTGACCGACTTACCCCCCAACCACCATGGCCGCGTCGCGCAGCACTGGGTAGTGATCGACATCGAAGAGGCATACATCCACTGCCGCAAGCACATCCCGCACCTGGTCCCCGCCACACGGGAGCAACGCGAATGGGGCACCGACAACATGCGCGCCAAGGGCGGGGACTACTTCGGCGCCAAAGCGCAGAACCGTGACGCCGGCCCTGTTCCGGCTCACCCGCTGACCGCTTCGGCCCCCGTTCCGCGCCCGCTGGACGTTCCGCGCCCGCTGGACGTCCCGCGCCCGCTGGACGCGTCCGATCGATCGGTCCCGATCTTGAAGATGACCAGGCGCTGGACGACGAAGTTGATGACCGTCGCGGTGCCCTGGGCCACGACGAAGGCCAGCGGCTGACGCCACCACACCTCGTCCAAGGCGTGGTAGAGCACGGCGTTGATACCGACCTGCACCGCGAAGGTGACCGCATAGAGCGCGACCACCGCGAGGAAGCGGAGGCGGCTGGGCGGGGCCTGGAAGGTCCAGCGCCGATTGATCAGGTAGGCGGTCGTGGTGCCCGCCACGAAGCCGATCGACTTGGCGACGCTGACCGGTAGGCCGACCAGGTTGAGCAGCAGGCTGTAGAGCCCGTAGTCGACGACGGCCGAGAACCCGCCGGTGAGGGTGAACCGGATGATCTGCGTCTTGAGGTCGACATCGGTGCCGCCCGGCTCGTCGACCAGCGGCAACTCGGCCGGGAGCGGCAGGTGGGGTTCGGCTTGCACGCCGACGAGCGTAGCGCCGAGGAGCCCGCTGGATGGATTCGGTTCTAAACGACGTGTTCGTCACTACCCGTGGGTACCGCGACCCCGACCGGATCCGGCGTCATACCTGTAGCCTCTATGCCGATGTCCACGAAAGCTCCGACCGCCACCACGACAACCGGGAACGACAAAGGCGCCGGCGTCACGAACGACGGCCCGGCCGCGGGGAACGCGTTCACTCTTCCGACGCGCACCCGCACGTTGACCGGGTGGGGTCGCACCGCACCCACCTCTTCCGAAGTGCTCTCGACCAGCGATCCCGAACTGATCGCCAAGGCAGTCGCCATGGTCGCCGAGGACAACGACGGCAAGCCCGCCCATCTACGGCGCGGTGTGATCGCCCGCGGCCTCGGCCGCTCCTACGGCGACCACGCGCAGAACGCAGGCGGACTGGTCGTCGATATGACCGCCCTGAACAACATCCACCGGATCGACCGCGATACGCGGATCGTGGACGTGGACGGTGGCGTCAGCCTGGACCAGCTCATGAAGGCCGCGCTGCCGTTCGGGCTCTGGGTTCCGGTGCTGCCCGGCACCCGCCAGGTGACCATCGGCGGGGCGATCGCCTCCGATATCCACGGCAAGAACCACCACAGCGAGGGCAGCTTCGGCAACCACGTGCGCTCGATCGATCTGCTCACCGCCGACGGGCAGGTGCAGCACATCACACCGAAGCGCAACGCCAAACTGTTCTGGGCCACCGTCGGCGGCAACGGGCTCACCGGCATCATCCTGCGCGCGACCATCGAGATGGCGCCGACGGAAACCGCCTACTTCCTCAACGACGGCGTGAAGACCACGACGCTCGACGAGACCATCGCCGCGCACAGCGACGGCAGCGAGGCGAACTACACCTACTCGAGCGCCTGGTTCGACGTGATCAGCCCGCTGCCCAAGCTGGGCCGGGCCACCATCACCCGCGGCAGGCTGGCGAAGCTGGACGAGTTGCCGAAGCGGCTGCGCAGCAAGCCGCTGAAGTTCGACGCGCCGCAGCTGATGACCGTCCCGGACATCTTCCCGAACTGGACGATGAACAAGCTCACGCTGATGTCCATCGGCGAGGCGTACTACCGGATGGGCGGCAACTACACCGGCAAGGTGCAGAATCTGACGCAGTTCTACCACCCGCTGGACATGATCGCGGAGTGGAACCGTGGCTACGGCTCGAACGGCTTCCTGCAGTACCAGTTCGTGGTGCCGACCGAGGCGGTCGAGGAGTTCAAGCGGATCATCATCGATATCCAGGCGTCCGGGCACTACTCGGCGCTGAACGTGTTCAAGCTGTTCGGGCCGGGCAACCAGGCCCCGCTGAGCTTCCCGATGCCGGGCTGGAACATCTGCGTCGACTTCCCGATCAAGCGGGGCCTGAACGAGCTGGTCAGCGAGCTGGACCGCCGGGTGCTCGAGTTCGGTGGGCGGCTGTACACCGCGAAGGACTCGCGGACCACCGCGGAGACGTTCCACCAGATGTACCCGCGGATCGACGAGTGGATCAAGGTCCGCCGCAGCGTCGATCCCACAGGCGTTTTCATGTCCGATATGGCAAGAAGGCTGGAGCTGCAGTGATCAATGCCGTTGGCAACCCGCAGTCGATTCTGCTGCTGGGTGGCACCTCGGAGATCGGCTTGGCAATCTGCGCGCAGTACCTGAGGAAAGGCACCGCGCGCATCATCCTCGCGACGCTGCCCGGCGATCCGCTGCGCGAGGACGCGGTCGCCCAGATGAAGGCCGCGGGCGCCAGCCAGGTCGATGTCATCGATTTCGACGCGCTGGACACCGACAGTCACCCGAAGGTGATCGACGCCGCGTGGGACGCGGGCGACGTGGACGTCGCCATCGTGGCCTTCGCCCTCGACGGCGATCCCGAACAACTGTGGCAGAACCAGCGCAAGGCCGTGCAGGTCGCGCAGATCAACTACACCGCGGCGGTGTCCGTCGGCGTGCTGGTCGGCGAGAAGATGAAGGCGCAGGGCTTCGGGCGGATCATCGCCATGTCCTCGGTCGCCGGTGAACGGGTACGGCGCTCGAACTTCGTCTACGGGTCGACCAAGGCCGGCCTGGACGGCTTCTACCTCGGGCTCGGCGAGGCGCTGCGCCCGCACGGCCCGCGCGTGCTGGTGATCCGGCCCGGCATGGTGCGGACCAAGTTCTCCGCGCACGTCAAAGAGGCCCCGTTCACCGTCGACAAGGAAGACGTCGCGGTGCTGGCGGTTTCGGCCTCGCAGAAGGGCAAGGAACTGGTCTGGGCGCCGGGCGCCTTCCGCTACGTGATGATGATCCTGCGGCACGTCCCGCGCGCGATCTTCCGCAGACTGCCCATCTGATCCGGCGATCGGGCTAGGACCCAATGCCCGCGTGATCCGCGATCACGCGGGCACCTATCGTCTGACGGAGTCGACCCCAGTGCATCCGGAGGCGCCATGCGAGTAATCGAGTGCGACGAACGCGGAGCGGTCCGTTGAGCACGGTCACCGCGACAGGCGAGGCGCCATCGCAGCCCGCCGATCCCGCCCCGGCGCCGGGACGGGCAGCGCTGCTGGTGCGACAGATCGCCTCCGGTGCGGGGGAGGCCACGCTCGCGGCGGTCGTGGCCGCCGTGGTCGCCGCCGTCGGGCTCGTCGCGTTTTCCATGGTGCAGTGGCCCGCCTTCAACTCCTCGAACGTCACGCGAGCGCTGACCACGGTCGGGCAGGTCGTCGCGGCGGTCATGCTCGCGGTCGCGATCGCGCTGCTGCGGCTGCGCACATGGCCCTGGGTCGCAAAACTGCTTTCCTGGGTGGGGCTCTCGACGTTCGTCACGGTCACGCTCGGCATGCCGCTGGCGGCGACCAAGCTGTATCTGTTCGGCGTCTCGGTGGATCAGGAGTTCCGCACCGAGTTCCTCACCCGGCTCACCGACTCCGCCGCGCTGCGCGACATGACGTACGCGGATCTGCCGTCGTTCTACCCGGCGGGCTGGTTCTGGATCGGCGGGCGGGTGGCGAACCTGCTCGGGATGGACGGCTGGGAGGTATTCAAGCCGTACGCGATCGGCTTCCTCGCGGTGGCCGCGGTCGTCGCGCTGGTGCTGTGGTCGCAGCTGATCCGCGCGGATTGGGCCGTGGGCGTCGCGGCGGCGAGCACCGCGGTCACGGTGGCGTACGCCGCGCCGGAGGCCTACAGCGCCGTCATCGTGCTGCTGCTTCCGCCCGCGCTCGTGCTCGCCTGGGGCGCGCTCTACCGGCCGCTGGAGGACGTCCGGTCGGGCACGACGCCCGCGGATGCCGGGCAGCGGACCGCTGGTGGCTGGGGCGCGGTCATCGGCACCGGGCTGCTTCTCGGCTGGGCGGCCACCTTCTACACCCTCTACTTCCTTGTGGCCGCTTTCGCGGTCGGCCTGATGGGCCTGCTGGCGGTCGTGCTGGCGGTGCGTGAGCAGCGCGCCGTCAACCAGCCGCGCCGCACCCGCGGCGCGACGGGCGCCGGTCGTGCCTGGCGCGCGGGAGTGCCGCCGCTGCTGCGTCTGGTGGTGATAGGGGCGATCGCCGGAGTGATCGCACTCATCGTGTGGGCGCCGTACCTCGCGAAGGCACTGCGCAGCGCGACCGCGAGTTCCGGCACCGCGTTGCACTACCTGCCGGAAGCGGGTTCGGAGCTGCCGCTGCCGATGTTCGAATTCTCCCTGCTCGGTGCACTGTGCCTGGTCGGCACCGTGTGGCTGGTACTGCGCGCCGCGTCGTCGCGGCGGGCGCAGGCGTTGGGAATCGGGGTGGCCGCGATCTATCTGTGGGCGCTGCTGTCCATGGCGGCCACGGCGGCGGGCACCACGCTGCTGTCGTTCCGGCTGGAGCCGGTCTTGCTGGTGCTGCTCGCGGGCGCGGGCGCGTTCGGGTTCGTGGAGGGCGCTCGGGCGATCTACCAGGCGTTGAACGAGCCCGCCCGGTTCCGGCTCGTGGTGATCGTCGTCGCGACGGTCGGTGCGCTGGCGTTCACCCAGGACATTCCGCACATCCTGGCAGCGGAGATCACCACCGCCTACACCGACACCGATGGCGACGGACGGCGTGCCGACGAGCGGGCTCCGTCGGCCGTTTCGTTCTACCGTGACGTGGACGCGGCCCTCACCACACAGACCGGACGCCCGCGCTCGGACACCGTGGTGCTCACGGCCGACACCAGTTTCCTGTCCTTCTATCCCTACTTCGCCTTCCAGGCGCTCACATCGCACTACGCCAACCCGCTCGCCGATTTCGCGGGCCGCGCGGCGACGATCGAGCACTGGAGCAAGCTGAAGACGCCGCAGGAGCTGCACGACGCACTGGCGACGAGCCCGTGGCGCGCGCCGGACGCCTTCGTATTCCGGCGCAGCGGCGACGCTTACACGCTGCGGCTTGCGAAGGACGTCTACCCGAACGACCCGAACGTGGCGCGCTACACGGTGAGCTTCCCCAAAGAGCTGTTCGCCGACCCGCGCTTCACCACAACCGATATCGGCCCGTTCACGCTCGTCACCGTCCGCCGCTGACCGGTTCCACACCGCGAGCCGATCCGACGCGCGGAGGTTGAACCCGCCGCGCAGTGGATAACCCCTCCGTTTGTGAGTCCACGCGCGGCGTGGTCCGTTACAGAGGGCAGCTGCTTCAGCGTCGGCGAGGAGAATGCGCAGGTGAAACAGGCACAAGACGTCGAACCCGCCGAATGGGTGGACTCGGCGGTCGCGGTCGTCACAGCAGAAAAGGTGCTCACCAGACCCGCGCGCCCGCGGCTGCTGCCTCGCATGCGGTTCGGCGGCGCCGATCTGCTCGTCGGCGTGGGCTATCTGGCGCTCGCGGCCACCGTGCTGTCGGGTCAGTGGCGCAACACCGACAGCGGGTACCTGATCAAAAGCGGTCAGGACCAGACGATGTGGGAATGGTTCTTCGCGGTCACCGCGCACGCGGTAGCCAACTTGCAGAACCCGCTCGGCACCGACCTGCAGAACTTCCCGGCCGGAGTGAACATGATGGCCAACACCGCCATGTTCGGTGTCGGCGTGCCGCTCACACCGGTCACCCTGCTCTTCGGGCCGACCGTCACGTTCGTGCTCGTGCTCACCGCCGGCCTGGCCGGGACGGCGTTCGCCTGGTATCGGCTGTTCTGCCGTGAACTCGTCGACGCGCGGGTCGCGGCGGTGATCGGCGGACTCTTCTGCGGCTTCGCCCCCGGGATGATCTCGCACGCGAACGCGCACCCGAATTTCGTGGTCCTGCTGCTGCTTCCGGTCATCGCGGGACGGGTGATCCGGATGGCGCGGCAGGCGGGCGGAATCGGACCGGATCGGCCGCGCGGACGGATTCGTGACGCGGTGGCGCTGGGACTGCTGGTCGCGCTGCAGATCGCGCTCGGCGAAGAACCGCTGCTGATCTTCGCCCTCGCCTTCGGATTGTTCGCCGTTGTCTACTACCTGCACACACCGCGCGCGGCGCTGCGCGTGGTGCGCGCGATCGCGCCCACTCTCGCGCTGGCCGCGGTGATCACGCTCGCGCTCACCGAGATCCCGCTCTGGTGGCAGTTCTTCGGCCCGCAGAGCTACCGCTCGATCGACCACGGTCCGATGGGCAACGACCTCGAGGCGCTGGTGCAGTTCCCGTCCGAATCACTGGGCGGCGTCTTCGCTCCCGGCGAGAACGTGGCGATCAATCCCACCGAGCAGAACGCGTACTTCGGGTGGCCGCTGCTGCTCTTGGTCGTCATCACGGTGGGGCTGCTGTGGCGTGACCGGGTAGTGCGGGCGGCGAGCGTGGTGATCGCGGCCTTCGGCGTGCTGTCGCTGGGCGGGGTCGTCACCATCGGCAAACAGCCCACCGGCATTGATCTGCCGTGGCGATGGGCCGAACAGGTGCCGCTGCTGAACACGGTGCTGGAGAGCAGGCTGAGCATGGCCGCGATCCCGGCGATCGCGGCGGTGCTCGCGCTGGCCACCGAGCGAGCGGTGACGACCTGGCGGCAGTCCGAGGCGGACTGGCAGCCGCTGGCCTGGTTCGCCGCGGTCACCTGCGCGCTGCTGCCGCTGACTCCGACCATCCTCCCGGTGATCGATCGGGCGCCGACACCGGACTTCTTCGCCGACGGCACGGTCCGGCGCTACGTCTGGGGCGGCTCGGTGGTCATGGTGCCGCCCCCGCGACCCCCGGACGCGCGGGCGCTGCGCTGGCAGGCCGACGCCGAGTTCACCTTCCCGCTGGCCGGCGGCTACTTCGTCGGCCCGACCGGCACCACCAAGACAGGGATCTACGGCCCGGAGGCCCGCCCGACCACCGCGCTGCTGGTGCAGGCGCAGGACACCGGGGCAGTGCCGCGGATCGACGCGGACACCCGCGCCCGCGCGCTGACCGACCTGCGGTTCTGGCAGGCCGACGTCCTGGTGCTGCCGCCGACCAAGAACGGCGACGTGCTCCGCGAAACGGTCACCCAACTGTTCGGATTCGCACCGACCCGGGTCGAGGACGTCTGGCTGTGGGACGTTCACATGCTGCGGTAGTCCGGGTCACACCGGACGGTAGCTAGCATCAAGCACCGTGCGACCGGACCGAGCTTCTCGAACGTTCACCCGTAGCCGACTGATCGCCCTCGTCTCGGGGCTCCTCGGCTTCCTTCTGGCCTTGCTGACCCCGCTGCTGCCCGTGCGGCAGGATCGGGCGAGCCTGGACTGGCCCCAGTCCGGCAGTACGAGCGTCACGGCGCCGTTGGTGTCCTACGAGCCCCTGCGGTTCGACGCGACGCTGCCCTGCTCACTCACCGGATCGGTCACCGCGGGCACCGTGCTGTCCACCGTTCCGGCGGCGTCCGGCCAGGCGGCGACCAAGGGCTTGGTCGTCTCGGTGGCCGACGGCGTGCTCTCGGTGGTGCTGCGGGACGTCCCGCTGCTGTCTGCGCCGCTGTCCGAGATCGGGTCGTGCACGGCGCTCACCGTCGCGTCCACCGCTGCCGCCACGACCGCGGAACTCACCGGAGTGTCCAGGCAGGACGGCACGCCATTCCGGTCCACGGTCGGCCGGGACATCCGGCCGCAACTGGTGGGCGTGTTCACCGATCTGGACGCCGGTCGCCTCGACGGCGCGCGGGTGCACGCGGACATCGACTCGCGATTCTCCTCGACGCCGTCGCCGCTGAAGCTGGCCGCGATGATCGCCGCCGCGGTGTTCACGCTGATCGCACTGGTCGCGCTGCATCTGCTGGACACCAGCGACGGCCGCAGGCCGCGGCGGTTCCTGCCTGCGTACTGGTGGCGGGTCACGCCCGCGGACGGTGTGGTGCTGGGCACGCTGGCGCTGTGGCACGTCATCGGGGCCAACACCTCTGACGACGGTTACATCCTGAACATGGCGCGCGCGTCCGATCACGCGGGCTACATGGCGAACTATTACCGGTGGTTCGCGGTGCCCGAAGCTCCGTTCGGCTGGTCCTACGAGGTGCTGGCGTGGATGGCCGGGATCTCCGACGCCAGCCTGTGGATGCGCCTGCCCACCTTGGCGGCCGGAATCATCTGCTGGCTGGTGATCAGCCGGGAAGTGCTGCCGCGTCTCGGCGCGCGGGTGCGGCGCAACAAGGTGGCGCTGTGGACGGCGGGCTTGGTGTTTCTCGCGTTCTGGTTGCCCTACGACAACGGTCTGCGTCCCGAGCCGCTGATCGCGGCGGGCGCGCTGCTCACGTGGTGCTCGATCGAACGCGCCATCGCGACCGGGCGATTGCTGCCCGCCGCGGTGGCCGTCCTGATCGCCGCGTTCTCGCTCGCGGCCGGCCCGACCGGCCTGATCTGCATCGCTGCGCTGATCGCCGGCTCCCGTCCGGTGCTGCTGATCCTGATCAGGCGTGCGCGCGGGGCCGTCCCGACCCGGACCGGACCGGACGCGGATGCGGCCGCCGCTGGTTCCGCGGACGCCGCGGCCTCGGTGAACGCCCCCGCGGAGGTGCGAAACCCCTCCCGGGCGGGCATGGTGTTCCGATTGGCGGCGCTGCTCGCGCCCGGCCTGGCCGCGGGCACGCTGGTGCTGGTGGTGATCTTCGCCGACCAGACGCTGGCGACGGTGCTGGAAGCGACCAGGGTGCGCACGATCGTCGGCCCGAACGTGGCGTGGTTCGACGAGCGCACCCGCTGGGACTCGCTGCTGATGCTGTCGCCGGACGGTTCGCTGGCGCGGCGCTTCGGCGTGCTGGTGATGCTGCTGTGCCTGCTGGTGTGCGTACTGCAGGTGCTGCGCAAGGGACGGATTCCGGGCACCTCGCGCGGCCCGTCGGTACGCATTCTCGGCATCGTCTTCGCGTCGCTGTTCCTGATGATGTTCACCCCCACCAAGTGGACGCATCACTTCGGCGTGTACGCCGGACTGGCCGGGTCGCTGGCCGCGCTCGCGGCGGTCGCAGTGGGCACCACCGGCATTCGCTCGCCGCGCAACCGCTCGCTGTTCGCCGCCGCGGTACTGTTCCTGCTCGCGGTGACCTTCACCGGGTCGAACGGGTGGTGGTACGTGTCCAGCTACGGCGTTCCGTGGTGGGACAAGGCGCCGCTGATCGCGGGTAAGGGGCTTTCCACGCTGTTCCTGGGGCTCAGCGGCGTCGCGTTGCTGGTAGCGATCTGGCAGCACTATCGCGAGCCGTATCGGCGGGAGAGCACCGCGGCGCCACGGCGTTTCGACCGGTGGGCCTCGGCCCCGTTGACCATCGCCGCCGCCCTGCTCGTGATCTTCGAGGTCGCCTCGCTGGCCAAGGCCGCGGCGGGCCAGTATCCCGCGTACTCGATCACCAAGTCGAATGTGGAAACACTGCAAGGCGATTCGTGCGCGCTGGCCAACGAGGTCTTGGTGGAAACCGACACCGCGGACTCGCTGTTGCAGCCCTACACCGGCGCATCCGCGGACGGGTTGGCAGCGCAGAACAACGGTTTCACGCCGAACGGGGTCGCCCGCGACCTCACCGCCGACGCCGAGGAGACGGTCAGCGGCGGCGCGAACTCGGTGGAGAAGGACTCCGAGAACAAGACCACCAAGACCACCGGCGCGGGTACGGGCGGCGGCACCACCGAGCAGGCGGGCGTCAACGGCAGCACCGTCGCGCTGCCGTTCGGCCTCGACCCGGCCAAGACCCCCGTGCTCGGCAGCTACCAGGAGGGCGACCAGCAGCAGGCGAAGCTGACCACACAGTGGTACCGGCTCGACCTGACCGACAGCATGCGCCACGACCCCGCCTACCAGGTGCTCGCGATCACCGCGGCGGGACGCATTCGGTCGATCGACGCCGATGGTGTGCTCACCTACGGTCAAGAACTGCATCTGGAATACGGCGTTCGCGACCAGAACGGAGACGTCCGCACACTCGGCTCCATCGATCCGCTCGACATCGGACCCGCGCCGTCTTGGCGCAATGTGCGCGTGCCGCTGGACCAACTGCCCATCGAGGTGAACGCGGTGCGACTGGTCGCGGTCGACAACGACATCACGCCCAAGCAGTGGCTGGCCGTCACCCCACCCCGGCTGCCCAAACTGGCCACGCTGAATTCGGTCGTCGGATCACAGGACCCGGTGCTGCTCGACTGGCACGTCGGCCTGGCCTTCCCATGCCAGCGGCCGTTCGACCACAAGGACGGCGTCGCCGAGATCCCGAACTGGCGAATCCTGCCCGACCGCGTCGGCTCCGACGCCTCCAACGCCTGGCAGGACGACATCGGCGGCGGTCCCCTCGGCTGGACCGGCCTGCTGCTGAAGTCGCAAACCATCCCCAGCTACCTCTACCGCGACTGGGCACGCGACTGGGGCTCCCTCGAAAAATTCACCCCCCACGCCCCCAACGCCCACCCCGCCACCATCGACATCACCCTCCAAACCCGCAACGGCCTCTCCACCGACGACCCGATCCGAATCCGCTGACGCTGGTCCACGAGTGGCACATGGTGGAGAGGTCCTCTCGGACTTCTCCGCAGCCATGTGCCACTCGTCGGATCGGTCTGGTTAGGGGACCAGTACCAGGCGGCCGCGTATGCCGCCGGCTGCCAGGCGTTTGTGGGCGGTGTCGACGGAGGTCAGTGGGAAGGTTTCGGCTACGCGCAGGGTGAGCCGGCCGGCGTCGGCCTGCGCGACGAGGTCATCGAGTTGCCCGCGGTCGGCGCGCACGAGGACCGTCCGGACATCGATGCCGCGCAAGGGGGCAGGCGTGGCCGGGATGAGTATTGAAACGAAACGGCCGCCGCCGCGGACCGCCGCGAGTGCCGTGGGGCCGAGTGTGGCCGCGTCCAGCGCAGCGTCGACGCCACCGGGGATCAGGGCGCGCACGGCATCGGGAAGCGACGCGTCATAGAGGTACTTCGATGGCGACCATGACTGCGGCGCAGCGCCGCGACCTGGCCAAACAGCACTACGATGCGTACGTCGCCGAGTGCCCTACCCGGCAGTTGCTGGACCGGATCAGCGACAAATGGGTCAGCCTGGTGCTGGCCGCGCTCGCCGACGGCCCGCGGCGCTACGCCGAATTGAACCGGGTCATCGCGGGCGTGAGCCCGAAGATGCTCACCCAGACGCTGCGCGCCCTGGAACGCGACGGCTTGGTGGAGCGGCGGGTCACCGCCGAGGTTCCGGTCCGCGTCGACTACGAACTCACCCCGCTCGGGCACAGCCTGCAGCCGGTCATGAGCGCCGTCAAAGCCTGGGCGGAGACCCGGATGGATGACGTGCTCGCCGCGCGGGCGCGCTACGACAGCAGCGTGGAAAAAACCGGTTGTACGGTCTGAAAAATATGCTCCCACCTGTGGCGATGCATCGCAGCACGAATCACGCCCCTGGCCTTAATCTGAGATCCATGACAACGGCATTCGATGATATGGATCTGCGCGATCTTGTCGGACTGCTCAGCGAAGAGGAACAACGGGAGCTGCGGCCTGCGGTGCTGCGTGTGCTCAACCGCCTCCCCTCGCAAGAGGTGCTCCGGCGCGAGCTCGGTCTTCGTCTGAAGGTCTGAGCCCCCGGTATCGCACCGGAAACAAACGGCAGGGCCGCCGCGCAGAATTTCTGCGCGGCGGCCCGGTGGGTGGGATGGCCCGCGCTGGGGCAGAACAAACGCCGCGGGCCCGGCGTCCACAGGCCCGACCAGGTCGCCCGCCC